>CADECW010000082.1:17256-32640 GCA_902825855.1 uncultured Rhodospirillales bacterium
GGCCGCTGTGCGTTCCTCTCGCCGGGTCGAGCCGCTTTGAAGCATGATGGGTCCAATGCGATGAAATGGAACCGCGCGTTCCATATCGCATTCCGCTTTAGCCGACGAACGTCCCGTCGGGGTCGCCGTTGAACAGGATGCGGCCGACCGTCTCGAAGTGGGCCTCGCGCGCCTGGATCTGCTGCGACAGCGTGTGGATGTCGCGGAAGCGTCGCTCGAACGGTGTGCCCAGGAAGATCGCCGAGGTGCCGGCGGCCTTGTAGACCCAGTCCGCCGTCTTCTCCGCCTGGTGGATCGCCTGCGCGCAGGCAAGCCGCACGCGGGCGCGGTCGGTCGTGCCGATCGGCTCGACCTCGTCGGCGCGGCCGTGCACGTCCTTCAGGATCTCGACCAGCCAGGCGCGAGCCGAGCCGATATCGGCCTCGCGGCGGGCGACGTCGGACTGGACACTGGGATTGTCGGCCAGCCGCGCGAGATAGCGCGGCGTCTTGGTGGCGGCGAGCTCGATGAAGGCGTCGAGCATGGCGCGGGCGATGCCGAGGGACACCGCCGCCACGCCGCAGGCATAGAGGCCCTGCATGGTGAAGGCATAGAGCGGGCCCTTGTCGCGGCGCAGCGTCGGATCCTCGCGCGTTCCGGAGAAGGCCTCGGGCACGAAGACATCGGCGCAGGAGTAGCCTTCCGAGGCGGTGCCGCGCATGCCGAGCGTATGCCAGTCGCGAATCTGCGTCGTCTCGGCCTTCGGCATCAGCACCGTGCGCACGGTTGGCCGCCCGAAGCGGTTGCGGCGCAGAGAGCCGTCGGCCTCCACGACGTTACCGTGGGCGCCGATCCAGGTAGCCTGACGATAGCCCGACGAGAAATGCCATTCGCCCGTGACGCGATAGCCGCCGGCTACGGCCACCAGCTTGTGCTGATTGGGCGGTCCCCACGAGATCAGGCCGCGTGGATCTCCGTAGATCGTGCGTGCCGCCTCGAAGGGAATGAAGGGCGCGATCAGAGCCGAGCTGTTGGCCACGAACATGTTCCAGCCCAACGAGCCATCGTGACGTGCAATCTCCTCGATGGCCGCGACATAGACCCACGGCTCGACTTCCTCGCCACCGAGCGAGCGCGGCAGCAACAGGCGAAACAATCGCGACTCGTGCAGTGCACCGATCAACGGCTCGGGGAAATCCTGCAGCGCCTCGATCTTGTCGGCCAAGGCAGCGATCGCCGGGCCGAGCGTACGGGCGCGGGCGACGGGGTCGAGCGGGCGAGCAGCGAAGCCGACATCGTTCATGGACAGGCGATTGGGCGCGCCGCGGCGAGGGATTGTCAATGGAGGTCGCCTCGCGGTGCGAGCAGGACGGTCGTGGATTCACTCCTTCTGATGGCCGCATTTTCGCCGGGCAACGGCCCTCGCAACCACCGCGCCGCTCCACGGGTTGACGTCGGCAACTGAACCCTTGGAGGACATGATGACCAGAACAATCCTGATCGCCCTTGTCTGCGCGGCCTCGACCGTGTCGCTTGCCCAGGCCCAGACGTCCGGCGCCATCGGGTCGCATGGCACGCAGACCGGTGGCGGCATAAGCGGCGGCGGTGCTGTCGTCACGCCGCCGGCCTCGACCGGTGCCGGTGCGTCGGGCGGTGCCACGGTGAACCAGCCCGCGATCGACATCAACCAGGCACAACAGCCCGGCATTGGCGTCAACAGTGGCGCCAGCGGCGGTGGCAGTGCCCAGCAACCGGGGCGCTAGACCAGTACACGCCTAATCCCGGCCGGAGCTGAGCGTAGCGAGGGGAAGTGGGACCTTTTCTGTCGATGCGTCGACAAGAGAGGTCCCTCGACTGCGCCGCCCTTCGAGCGGCTTCGCTCGGGAGGACGGCAATTTTGTCATCTGCGATGTCCCCTCCGGGAAGACGAGATTGACGCGCGGGTTGGCAGTGTCGGTATACCGGGTCGTAGGTCGGCAGCTGCCAGAACCGGTTACTCTGCCGCGATCTTCGCCGCCTCGGGTTTGCGCCAGTGCTGCAACAGCTCGCCAACCTTGCGTTTGGCTCTCGCCACGTTGGCGTCCTTCACGTGCCCGTAGCCCTTGATGTCGTCCGGCACAGAGGCCAGCCGGACCGCAAGGTCGTGATTGGTTGCCGTAAGGCCGGCCAGCAGCTCGGCGACCAGCGTCTCGTAATCGGCGATCAGCGCCCTCTCGACCTTGCGCTCGGCAGTGTAGCCGAACGGGTCGAAGGCGGTGCCGCGCAGGAATCTGAACTTCGCCAGCACCTTGAAGGCCGGCAACATCCACGAGCCGAACTCCTGCTTCACGAGATGGCCGGTCTTCGGATCTCGGCTGGCGAGCAGCGGAGGGGCGAGATGGAATTTCAGTTTGTAGCCGCCCTCGAACTGCCTCTCGATACCGGCCTGGAAGGCGGCGTCTGCGTACAGTCGCGCCACCTCGTACTCGTCCTTGTAGGCCAGCAGCTTGGCATAGTTGCGTGCGACAGCCTCGCCTAGGCCGCTCTTGCCCGTCTTCTGCTCGGCTGCACGCACCTTCTCGACCAGCGCCTTGTATCGGCCGGAGAGCGCCCCGTTCTGGTAGCCCGTCAGGTGCGCGACGCGCGAGGCGACGATCTCGTCAAGCGTGCGCGAGATGCGGAACGGCACGACGTTTTCCGTCGGCGCCGACAGCTTCTCGACGGCGGTGCGGTCGTGGGCGGCGCGGCGGCCCCAGCGGAAGGCCGAGGTGTTCATCGCGACGGCGGCCCCGTTCAGCTCGATTGCCTTCTCGAGCGATTCGTGGCCGATCGGGATCAGGCCCTTCTGGTAGGCATAGCCCAGCATGAACATGTTGGTGGCGATGGAATCGCCCAACAGTGCGGTGGCAATCTCGGTCGCCTCGACGAAGTCGCAAGCGTCGGCGCCGGCGGCCGCCTCGAGCGAGAGCCGCAGCGTATTGGCCGGGAAGGCGAGGTCGGGATTGCGCGTGAAATCGCCGGTGATGGTCTGGTGGGTGTTGACGATGGCGTGGGAGACGCCGGGCTCCAGCCGGGCCAGGGCATCGGCGCTGGCGCTCACCACCAGGTCGCAACCTAGCAGCAGGTCGGCGCCGCCCGCGCCGAGGCGCACGGCATGCAGCGCCTCGGGCGAAGCGCCAATACGGACATGGCTGATCACCGCGCCGCCCTTCTGCGCCATGCCGAGCTGATCGAGCACAGTGACGCCTTTGCCTTCGATGTGCGCGGCCGTGCCCATGATGGCGCCGATGGTGACGACGCCGGTACCGCCGATGCCGGTGATCAGCACGCCGTACGGCCGGTCGGTGACCGCCGGCAGGACGGGAGCGGCCGGCACCGGTGGCTCGGCCGTCGCAACCGAGGTCTTCTTGTCGGCCTTGCCCTTCCTGATACCGCCGCCTTCGATCGTTACGAAGCTCGGGCAGAATCCGTTCAGGCACGAGAAGTCCTTGTTGCAGGACGACTGGTCGATGGCACGCTTGGGTCCGAATTCGGTCTCGACCGGTGTCACGCTGAGGCAGTTCGACTGCACCGAGCAGTCGCCGCAGCCCTCGCAGACGGCCTGGTTGATGAACACGCGCTTTGCCGGATCGGGGAAGGTGCCGCGCTTGCGCCGGCGGCGCTTCTCGGCAGCGCAAGTCTGATCATAGATCAGGACCGACACGCCCTTCCACTCGCGCAGTTCGCGCTGCACGTCGTCGAGCGCGCTGCGGTGATGAAAGGTAACGCCAGGCGCCCAGTCGGTTCCGACCGGATACTTGTCCGGATCGTCGCTCACCAGGGCGATGCGCCGCACGCCCTCGGCATGGACCTGCTGGCTGATCGTCCACGGCCGCACGTTGCCGTCGTGCGGCTGCCCGCCGGTCATGGCGACAGCATCGTTGTAGAGGATCTTGTAGGTGATGCTGGTGTTGGTCGCGACGGCGTGGCGGATCGCAAGGTAGCCCGAATGGAAGTAGGTGCCGTCGCCCAGGTTCTGGAAGACGTGCGGCATGTCGCTGAAATGGCTGGCGCCGACCCACGGCGCGCCCTCGGCGCCCATGTGGGTGAACGTCTTGGTGTTGCGTTCCATGTTGATGGCGAGCGTGTGACAGCCGATGCCGGCCATCGCCATCGAGCCCTCCGGCACCTTGGTCGACGAATTGTGCGGACAGCCGGAACAGAAATAGGGCACACGCGCCATGCCCGACTCGTTGCGCACCTGCCGGCCGGCGCGGCGCTGCAGGCTCTCGAAACGCTGCCTGGTGCGGGCGCCGAGGCCATCGAGGCCGAAGCGTGCGACCAGCACCGAAGCGATTTCGAAGGGCGTCAGCTCGCCGTCGATTTTCAGAAGCTTCTGGCCGCGCTCATCGTTCTTGCCGACCACGACGGGCCGTCGGTCGGCCGGCGCATTGAACAACGCGTCCTTGATCTGCTGCTCGATGACAGGCCGCTTCTCCTCGACCACCAGGATCTCACGCTTGCCTTGGGCGAAGGCCGTCAGGCCCTCGGTCTCGAGCGGCCACACCAGGGCGATCTTGTAGACGGCGAGGCCGAGCCGTTCGGCCTCGGCGTCGTCGATACCGAGCTCATCGAGCGCCTGGCGCACGTCGAGGTAGGACTTGCCGACGGTGACGATGCCGAAGCGTGCATCGGCCCGGCCCATCATCAGGCGGTCGAGCTTGTTGGCGCGCCAATAGGCAAGCGCCGCCGGGTGCTTGACCGTGAGCGTGCGCCGCTCCTGGCCGAGCCAGTCGTCGGGCCAGCGGATGTGAACGCCATCGGGCGGCAGCACGAAGTCGGTCGGGAGCTGGATGTCGATGCGATGCGGATCGACATGGACTGACGCCGACGAGTCGACCGTCTCGCTCATCACCTTGAAGGCGACCCACAGGCCCGAGTAACGCGACATGGCGAAGGCATGCAGGCCGAGATCGAGATACTCCTGGACACTGGCGGCGTGGATGATCGGGATGGCTGCAGCGATCAGCGCAGGCTCGCTCTGGTGGGCGGTGGTCGACGACTTCGCCATGTGATCGTCACCGGCGAGGGCGACGATACCGCCGTGCTTTGCCGTGCCGGCGTAGTTGGCGTGCTTCAGCACGTCGCCCGAGCGGTCGACGCCGGGACCCTTGCCGTACCAGATGCCGAACACGCCATCGTAGCGCGCCCCGGGATAGAGATGGATCTGCTGGGTGCCCCACAGCGCCGTTGCGGCGAGGTCTTCGTTGACGCCGGGCTGGAACTCGATGTGGTTGTTCTTGATGAAGCGCTTGGCCTGCCACAGCGCCTGGTCGAAGCCGCCCAGCGGCGAGCCGCGGTAGCCCGAGATGTAGCCCGCAGTATTGAGGCCGGCCGCCAGGTCGCGCTGGCGCTGCATCATCGGCAGGCGCACCAGCGCCTGGGTGCCGGTGAGATAGACCCTTCCGCTTTCGAGTACGTACTTGTCGTCCAGGGTCACCGCGACGGCCAAGGTTCCCTCCCAATACTGATCCCGCGGGAGACCGTAGCGACAGAATCTTGCGGCTTGCAATCGGGAACGGACGGCCAACCGCAAAAGGATGCTTTTCGGGGGCGCACCAGCCGTGGCCACCCCCTCCGTTTCACGGTTTCGTCTTCGGATGAAACGTTGTAAGCGTGCCCGCCATCCAAGTCCGTCGTCCGGAATGCCTCTGCTCGAAATCAAAGACCTGCGCCGCGCCTTTTACGGCCTCGACGTCCTGCGCGGCGTCGACCTTTCGGTGGCATCGGGGGGCATCACCGGGCTGATTGGCCCCAACGGCGCGGGCAAGACCACGCTCTTCAATGTGGTTTCAGGGCTGGTACCGCCCGATGCCGGCTCTATCCGCTTCGACGGCGAGGAGATTGCCGGCTGGGCGCCGGATGCCGTCAGCCGTCGCGGGCTGGTGCGAACCTTCCAGGTGGCGCGCGGCTTCCCCAAGCTCTCGGTGTTCCAGCATCTCATGCTCTACGGCCGCGACCAGCCGGGTGAGAGCCTGTGGCAGGCGATCGTCGGCACCCGGGCGGCGCGCGAGCGCGAGGCGGCGTTGGCCGAGAGGGCCTGGGAGACGGCGAGCTTCCTCAGGCTCGATCGTCTGATCGATAATCCGGCGACGGCGCTGTCGGGCGGCCAGAAGAAGCTTCTCGAGATCGGCCGCGCCCTGATGGCCGAGCCGCGGCTGGTGCTGCTCGACGAGCCGACGGCCGGCGTCAATCCGACGCTGCAGAACGAGATCGGCGAGCGGCTGCTGGAGCTGCCGAAACGCGGCATCACCGTGCTGCTGATCGAGCACGACATGGGCTTCATCGCCCGGCTGTGCGATCCGGTGATCGTCATGGCCGAAGGACAGGTGCTGACCCAAGGCACCTTCGACGAAGTGCGCAGCGATCATCGCGTGCGCGAGGCCTACCTGGGGCGGCGGGCGGCATGAGCCTGCTGGAAATCATCGGCCTGCGCGGTGGCTACGCTGCGGCGGATGAAATCGTGAAGGGTGCCGATCTCAAGGTCGCGGCCGGCGAGATCGTGGCCCTGATCGGCCCCAACGGCGCGGGCAAGTCGACGCTGCTGAAGCTGGTCGCGGGCCTGCTCCGGCCGAGTGGCGGCAGCGTGCGCTTGAAGGATCAGGAGATCGCGGGCCTCGGGGCGCCGGCGATCAGCCGCCGGGGCCTCTCCTTCGTGCCGCAGGAGCGCAACGTTTTCGGCACGATGAGCGTGGCCGAGAACCTCGAGATGGGCGGCTTCATCGACGGCGCGCATGCGAGGAAGCGCATGTCCGAGCTCTACGAACGCTTTCCCATGCTGGCCGAGAAGCGGCGCGCGGCGGCGCGCACCTTGAGCGGGGGCCAGCGCCAGATCCTGGCCATGGCGATCGCCCTCATGAATGCGCCTGACCTGCTGCTGCTCGACGAGCCGACGGCGGGACTCAGTCCGCGTGCGGCGGAGGAACTGTTCGGCACCATTGTTGCTTTGAACGAGTCGGGCGTGGCCATCCTCATGGTCGAGCAGAACGCGCTGGAAGCGCTGTCGGTGGCGGCACGCGCTTACGTGCTGGTGCAGGGTCGGCCGGAGCACGAGGGCAGGGCTGCCGACCTGGCGGACGATCCGACGGTCCGCGATCTCTTTCTCGGCGGCAAGGCTCAGCCTATGCTCGGCCCCGACGGGGATTCTTCGAACAAGGGAATGGGAGACATCACATGACCACCATCCGCATCGGCCGCCGTGCCGCGTTGGCGGCCGGCGTCGCCGCGTTGGCGAGCCCCGCCGTCGTGCGAGCGCAGGCCGACCCGATCAAACTCGCCACGCTGACGCCGCTGACCGGTGCGGGCGGTCCCTACGGCCCCGTCATGGCGAAGGCCGCCGCCTCGGTGGTCGAGGAGGTCAACAAGGCGGGCGGTGTCCTCGGCCGCCGCATCGTGCTGGTGAGCGAGGACGACCAGACGAATCCCGAGGCCGCGGTCCGCGCCGCGCGCAAGCTGATCGACGTCGACAAGGTGTCGGCGATCATGGGCACCTGGGCGTCGTCGGTGACGACGGCCGTGGCGCCCCTCTGCTGGGAAAGCAAGACGTTCCTGTGCACCGTGTCGGGTGCCGATTCGATCACGCTGCTGCCGCACCAGGGCTTCCTGATCCGCACCCAGCCCAACTCCAAGCTGCAGGTCACGCGGGTCGGCGAGTTCATTCTGTCGCTGGGGGCCAAGAAGGTCTTCACCATGATCCCGCAGACGCCGTTCACCCAGTCGACGTTCGACATTCTGAACCAGGTCCTGCCCAAGGGCGGCGCCACGCATCAGAGCCTGATCTACGACGACAAGAAGACGACCTATCGCACCGAGGTCGACCAGGCGCTTCGCACCAGCCCCGACGTCATCCTGGCCAACGGCTACACGCCTGACACGGTGGTACTTCTGAAGGACCTCTATCGTGCAGGATTCAAGGGCAAGATCCTGGGGTTCGCCTATTCGATCAACCAGAAGCTGGTCGACCAGGTCGGCCAGACCGAGGTGGTCGAGGGTGTCTACAACTTCGCTCCGGCACCGGCCGAGGGAAGCTCGGCCTTCGAGAAGGCGAAAGCGGCTTCGGGTTCGACCAATCCCGATCCCTATACCTGCCAGGTCTACGATCACATCAACCTTGTTCTGATGGCGATCGCCAACGGCAAGGCCGCGACCGGCGAGGCGATCAAGGAGAACATCCGCAAGGCCACGATGAGCGGCGGCAAGGTCGTCGACAACGCCGTCGACGGCATCAAGGAGATCGCGGCCGGCGGCAAGGTCGACTATGCGGGCGCGTCGGGTCCGTGCGACTTCGACGAGAAGGGCGACATCCTCGATTGCAAGTTCCGCTACGAGCAGATCAAGGCTGGCAAGTTCACGCTGGTGAAAGTTGCTTGAAGCAGGGGCGCGCCACTCGAGCAGCCGCGCCCTGGCATGATCATCCTTCAAGCCCTCGTCAACGGCATCGTGTCGGGCACGCTTCTCGCCGTGCCCGCCATCGGTTTCACGGCGATGTTTGCCGTGCTGCGCTTCCCGAACTTCTCGGTGTCGGGCGTGGCGACGCTCGGCGCCTTCGCCGGCTATCTCGCCTACGGGGCGGGCTTGCAGATGGCGGGCTCGCTGGTCGCAGCCTTCGCAGTAGCCGGCGTCGCCGGTCTGGCCTTCGACAAGGCCGCGCATCTGCCACTGATCAGGCAGGGCGCGTTGCCCGCCGCAATCGCCTCGATCGCCACCGGCCTGATCCTGGAGAATGTGGTGCGGCTCGGCTTCGGCAACGAGCCGCGCGGCTACGACCGGCCGATCGCGCGCGACGTCTTCCTGGGTGACATCCGCGTAAGCCCCCAGCAGCTCGAGACCATGGGGCTGGCGCTTCTGCTGATGCTGCTCGTGTTCGCTGCTCTTGCGTTCACGCGAATCGGCAAGGCCATGCGTGCCTCGGCAGACAATCCCGAGCTCGCGGCACTGAAGGGCATCCGGCCCGAGCGCATCGCCACGCTGGCCAGCTTCGTCGGGATGGGCCTGGTCGGCGTCGGCGGCATGCTGCTCGGCCTCGACAGCTCGATCGACCCCCTGACGGGGACGCGCATCCTGCTGTCGCTGTTCGCCGCCGCCGTGCTGGGCGGGTTGGGCAGCGTCCCCGGCGCCGTGCTGGGTGCCTTCCTGATCGGCATGGCCGAAGAACTGTCGGTGCTGGTGGTGGGCTCGCAGTATCGTGCTGCCGTCGGCTTCATCGCCATCCTCGCCATGCTGACGCTCAGGCCGCGCGGTCTTCTGGGCGAGCGGGCATACTGATGCTGAGCTATCTCCTCTTCATCGCCACCATCGGCGGCATCTACGGGCTGCTGGCGCTCAGCCTCAACCTCATCTGGGGCGGAGTCGGCATGGTCAATCTCGGCCTGGCGGGCTTCTTCGCGGTCGGTGCCTATGCCTCGGCGCTGACGACGACCATCGGTCATGCACCGATCCCCGCAGGCTGGCTGATCGCGCTTGCGGCGGGCGGCTTCGCCGGTCTGGTCGTGACGCTGTCGACGACGCGGCTGCGCGAGGACTATCTCGCCATCGTCACCCTGGGCTTCGCCGAAGCCGTGCGCCTGGTCGCCTCCAACGAGATCTGGCTCACGCGCGGCACCGACGGCATCTCCGGCATTCCCGGACCCTGGAAGAGGGCGCTGGGGCCCGACTTCAACGCCGTCTACTTCGTGATCGTGGTGGTGGCCCTCCTGGTCGTGTTCTTCCTGATGCGCCGGATCGACAGGTCGCCCTACGGCCGCGCGCTGCGCGCCATCCGCGAGGATGCGCAGGTGGCGCAGGTCGCGGGCAAGCCGGTGCTGCGCTTCAAGACCGAGGCCTTCGTGCTGTCGGCCGCCATCTCCGGCCTCGCCGGTGCGCTCTACGGCCACTTCACCTCGTACATCGCACCGGACATGTTCCTGCCGCTGATCACCGTGTACATCTTCCTGGCGGTCGCCTCCGGCGGCACCGGGCGGCCAGCCGGCGCGCTCGTCGGCGCCTACATGGTCATGACGCTGCTCGAATCCTCGCGCTTTTTCGTCGAATGGATTCCCGGCGTCACGGCCGTGCAGCGCGCCGCGCTCAAGGAACTGCTGATCGCCGTCGCCCTCATCGTGGTGCTGAGGCTGAAACCCTCGGGCATCTTGCCCGAGCGAGTTCCACCCGCACCGCGACCTTCATAGGAGAAGTTGCATGACACCCTTCGAAGCCTGCCTGGCGGCGCTTAAGCAGCCGGGGCCGCCGGATACCTTGTTCAAGGCCGTCGACAAGGCGCTGGCCGAGGTGGTCGGCCACAAGTTGTTCACGCTTCTCTACGTGGCCCCTGACGGCAAACGGGTGAAGCGGCTCTATACCAACATGCCCAAGGAATATCCCGTCGGCGGCTACAAGCCGGTGACCGAGAGCGACTGGCACAAGCTCGTCATCGGCCAGCGCCGCGCCTGGGTCGGTTACGACTACGAGGACGTGAAATGGGCGTTCTTCGACCACGAGCTGATCCGCTCCCTGGGCTGCGAATCGGCGATCAACCAGCCGGTGGTTTATGTAGGCCGCGTGCTGGGCACGATGAACCTGCTCGACGCCAAGGGTCACTACAAGGAAAGCGATCCGGCCAAGATCGAGCCGTTCGCCGCGCTGATGATCGGCCCGTTCCTTGACGCCATCGCCGCCGACCCCGATATCGCGAAGAAGTAAGGAGCAAGTCGATGACCGCGATGCTGGGCGAGCTGCCGACCTGGAAACTCGAAGACCTCTATTCCAGCCCCACGGGCACCGACGTCGAGGCCGACCTCAAGCGCGCTGCCGCCGACGCCGAGGCGTTCGCCGAGGCATACGAAGGCAAGGTGGCCGGTCTTGATGGCAAAGTGCTCGGCGGCGCGATCGCCCGCTTCGAAGCGCTGACCGACCTGATGGGCCGGCTCGGTTCCTATGCCCAGCTCTACTACGCGCAGAACATGGCGGATGCCGAGCGCGGCCGCTTCTCGCAGAACGTCTCCGAGGCATTGAACGAAGCCACCGCCAAGCTGGTGTTCTTCCGCCTGGAGGTGAACAAGATCGAAGACGACGATCTCGCGGCCCGGATGAAGGAGCCGGCGCTCGCCAAGTACGCGCCGTGGCTGCGCGACGTTCGCCTGTTCCGTCCGCACGACCTGTCGGACGAACTCGAGAAGTACATCCACGATCAATCGGTGGTCGGAGGCTCGGCCTGGTCGCGCCTGTTCGACGAGACAATTGCGCGCCTGCGCTATCCCTTCCGCGACGAAGTCCTGACCGAGCCGCAGATCCTGGACAAGCTGTCCAACAAGGACGCCGCGGTGCGCCGCGATGCCGCCAAGTCCTTCGGCAAGGTGCAGGGCGACAACATCGCAGTCTTCTCCCTCATCACCAACACCCTCATCAAGGAGAAGGAGATCGACGACCGTTGGCGCAAGTACTCGCGTCCGCAGTCCTTCCGCAATCTCGCCAACGTGGTCGAGGACGAAGTCGTCGACGCCCTCGTATCGTCGGTAAAGGCCGCCTATCCGCGCCTGGCGCACCGCTACTACAAGCTCAAGGCCAGGTGGTTCGGCGTCGACAAGATGCCGTACTGGGATCGCAATGCACCATTGCCCGAGCACGACGACCGGGTGATCCCGTGGGCCGAAGCCGAGAAGATCGTGCTCGACGCATACCGTGCTTTTTCGCCCGACCTGGCCGACGTCGGCCAAAAGTTTTTCGGCACAGGCTGGATCGACGCGCCGGCGCGTCCGGGCAAATCGCCGGGCGCCTTTGCCCATCCGACGGTGCCGTCGGCGCACCCCTACCTGCTGCTGAACTACCAGGGCAAGGTTCGCGACGTGATGACCCTGGCGCACGAGCTGGGGCACGGCGTGCACCAGGTGTTGGCGGCGGGGCAAGGTGCGCTGATGGCCGACACGCCGCTGACCTTGGCCGAGACCGCCTCGGTTTTCGGCGAGATGCTGACGTTCCAGTCGCTGCTCAAGTCAGCGCCCGACAAGTCGGCGCGCAAGGCAATGCTCGCGGGCAAAGTCGAGGACATGCTGAACACGGTGGTGCGTCAGATCGCCTTCTACGATTTCGAATCGCGCCTGCACATCGCGCGCCGCCAGGGTGAACTTACGCCTGAGGCGATCGGCGAGGTCTGGATGGCAGTTCAGAGCGAGAGCCTGGGACCAGCCTTCACTTTCGACGAGGAATACAGGCACTACTGGTCCTACATCGGCCACTTCATTCATTCACCATTCTACGTCTACGCCTACGCCTTCGGCGACTGCCTGGTGAATTCGCTCTACGCCGCCTACCAGTCCGGCCAGCCCGACTTCCAGGCCAAGTATCTGGAGATGCTCAAAGCGGGCGGCGTGAAGCGCCACAAGGAGCTACTGACGCCGTTCGGCCTCAATGCCTCCGATCCGTCGTTCTGGGACAAGGGCCTCGGCGTGATCTCGGGTTTGGTCGACGAACTGGAGCGGCTTTAGCCCGGCGGGAAGATCCACACCATGAATTGGCTCAGGGCCGACGGACGCCCTGTTCGTCGAGGTGGCAACCGCTCCCGATCGAACCTATATCGGGCGAGATGCGGGACAATTCATCCTTGATCGTGTCATGAGCCAGGACGAGGGCGATTCCCTCGGCGGCCGGCTTGGCCGCTACGCCAAAGTGGGTAGTTCCGTCGGTGGGCTGGCCGTCAAGCTTGCCGGCCAGCGCTACCTCGGCTGGAATCTCGATCGCGACAAGCACGCGACGGAACTGAAGGCCGCACTGGGAGGCCTTAAAGGGCCGCTGATGAAGGCCGCCCAGCTCATCGCCACCATCCCCGACGCTCTGCCGCCGGAGTACGCGCGCGAGCTGGCGCAGCTGCAGGCCAATGCACCGGCGATGGGCTGGGCCTTCGTGCGGCGACGGATGGCGACCGAACTGGGCCCGGATTGGCAGGGCAAGTTCACCCGTTTCGAAAAGGAAGCATCGTTCGCCGCCTCGCTCGGACAGGTCCATCGCGCAACACTGCTCGACCGCACCGAAGTCGCCTGCAAGCTCCAGTATCCGGACATGGCCTCGGCCCTCGAAGCCGATCTCAACCAGCTGAAGCTGGTTTTTGCCGTCGGCCAGCGCTTCGATCCCGCGATCCGCACCGACGAGATCCACGCCGAGATCACCACACGGCTGCGCGAGGAGCTCGACTATCGTCGCGAAGCGAAGCATGTCGCGCTCTACCGCCACATGCTGCGAGACGAGCCCAACGTGCACGTGCCGGAGGTCGTGGCCTCGCATTCGACCGACCGGCTGCTGACGATGAACTGGCTGCAGGGCGACCCACTGCTCAACTGGAAGAGCCGTTCGCAGGAGGAAAAGGACCAGCTCGCCATCCACATGTTCCGCGCCTGGTACGTGCCGTTCTACTTCTACGGCGTGATCCATGGCGATCCGCATCTCGGCAACTACACGGTGCGGCCCGACGGCTCGGTGAACCTGATGGATTTCGGCTGCGTGCGCATCTTCCCGCCGCGCTTCGTGCGCGGCTCGATCGAGCTCTATCGCGCGCTGATGACGGACGATCAGGATCGCGCCGTTGCGGCCTACGAAGATTGGGGCTTCTCGGGCATCAGCCGCGAGATGATCGCCGTGCTGAACCGCTGGGCTGCCTTCCTTTACGGCCCGCTGATGGACGACAGGCCGCGCCGGCTCACCGAAGGCATGGCGGACGGCCACGGTCGCGAGATGGCGCAGAACGTGTTTGGCGAGCTGCGTCGCATGGGCGGCGTTCGTCCGCCGCGCGAGTTCGTGTTCATGGACCGCGCCGCCATCGGGCTCGGCGCCGTGTTCATCCATTTGCGTGCGTCGATCAACTGGCACCGCCTCTTCGAGGGCCTGGTCGAGGGCTTCGACGTGGATGAACTGGCTCCGCGCCAACAGACGGCATTGACGGAGGCGGGGCTTTGACCGCTGAAGGATTGAGGGTTCTGTCGAGCCAGCACGGCCCGGCCGAGACGCTTGACCGGCTGGAAGCTGCCGTGACGCGTCACGGCATGAGCACATTCGCGCGCATCGACCACGGCGCCGCCGCTGACAAGGCCGGAATGGAGTTGCGGCCGACGGTGGTCGTGTTGTTCGGCAACCCGCGCGCCGGGACACCGACCATGCGAGCGACGCCCTCGGTCGCCATCGATCTGCCGATGCGGATGCTGGTCTGGCAGGACGACAATGGCGCAACCTGGCTCGCATACAACGAGCCGGCCTGGCTCTTCCGCCGACACGGCATCGACGACGATGGCACCGTCGATGCGATGGCCGAGGCGCTGGCGAACATCGGCGGGGAAGCGACCGGGCGATGAATTTACTGGTGACTGGATCGTCAGGCTGGCTTGGCCAGACCCTGGTGCCTCGGCTCGTGCGTGACGGCCACAAGGTCGTCGGTCTGGATCCCGAGCCCGGCCTGACCACCGAGGTCGTGGGATCGGTGGTCGATCGCGCGCTGGTGCGCCATTTGGTACGCGATCGCGGCATCGAGGCGATCGTGCATGCTGCAGCGCGCCACAAGCCGCACATCGAGACGCACGACAACTCCGAGTTCGTGGCGGTGAACGTGCAGGGCACGCTCAACCTCCTGGAAGAGGCGGTTGCGCCGGGCTCGAAAGTCGATCGCTTCGTCTTCACCTCGACCACCTCGCTAATGATCTCCCAGAAAATCCGCGACGGCAGGGCCGGCGGCGCCCAGCAAGCGATGTGGATCGACGAGACGCTGGAGCCGCTCGAGCCGCGCAATATCTATGGCGTCACCAAACGGGCCGCCGAGGAGCTGTGCCGGCTGTTCAACCATCTGCACAAACTGCCGATCGTGATCCTGCGCACGTCGCGGTTCTTTCCCGAGGAAGACGACATGGCGCACGCCATCGTCCAGTCGGGCGACAACACCAAGGCCAACGAGTTCCTGTTCCGCCGGCTATCGGTAGAAGACGCGGCCGAGGCGCACGTTGCCGCACTCGCCAAGGTGCGCGACATCGGTTTCGACACCTTCATCATCTCGGCCATGACGCCGTTCTCGCGTGACGATTGCCGCGTCTTGATCGTCGACGCCCCGAAGGTCGTCGAACGCTACTTTCCCGACTATCGTGAGCTCTACGACCGCCGCGGCTGGACGATGTTCGGCTCGATCGATCGTGTCTACGATGCGAGCAAGGCCAGGAACCGGCTGGGCTTCACCTGCAAGACGGGCTTCCTGGAAGTCCTGAAAACCCTTCGCTGATCTTGTCGGGCCACGAGCCGGGCAAGATTGCGAAGAGCTGGCCGACTCCCTAGGGTCAAAACTCATAAAGTCTGCCACGCCGAGTCTGCTTCCGGGAGGATTCCAGACATTGGTCACGCGGAACACTTCGTCAGAGTTTGACCCAAGGCGGTCATTGACCGACG
>CADECW010000083.1:0-3069 GCA_902825855.1 uncultured Rhodospirillales bacterium
TGACCCTAGTAAAGGAAGAAATAAACCTATTGCCGCGGCGCCGGCCTAGCCAATAAATTTGTCGCAATACGTGCCGGAGAGCTGCGTCGCCCTTCGACCAGGGTTTAGTCGGAGACGCTCTACAAGATGCGCCTACTTTGTTGAACGGTTTAGGGTGGCAAAGGACCCGGATGGTCGGGAATGCGCCCGGTCCACCCAAAGTAAACTGGGGTGATTATGTTGATCCATACCGACTGTCGCTCGTCAGATGGTGTCGTCCGGAAACCACGAGTCCGAATTGGGGGATCGCTCTCGAACTTATGTGAGTGACGGCCGGCTGCTGCATGCCTCTGCATTGGACGATTGATTCAAAGGCGCGCCTGTTCACTACCGTCGGCGAAGGCGAAGTCACATTGGAAGATGCGAAGTTGCTGTTGCAAGTGGTTCGCGGTGCGGGGGCGTTGTCATACCGAAAGCTTCTCGATGTCCGCGCCGTTCAATCCGCCATGAAATGCGGAGAGCTTCTGGAGTTGGCTGCGGAAATCAGGGCCTATCACAGTCGCGGGTCAGTTGGTGCTCTTGCGGTGGTCCTTACGGCCGAGCAGACGGTGAAGTTCGCTCGCCTACTGGGTGCACTTGCCGCCGCGGACCGGCCGATGAAACTTTTTGGCGACGTCAGACAGGCGCGCCCCTGGCTCGAAAAACAACAAGCTGGGCAGTGACCACAACGCAGGCGAGAGGCATTTTGGGAGATTCGTGCCGCTCCGGTTTGTTTGAAGGCCGCTGTAGCGCTGCCGCCTCAACGACGATCGAGGCTAAGGGCGACGGTCTCCCATCCGCCGACGCCGAAAATTCTCCAGGCGCGTCACGATAAAGTCGTCCTGCTCTTGCTTTCGTGGCTCAACGGCAGCCGACCCTTTGGGTGCCGGCGGTGTAAACCAGACGAGGAGGGCGAGGCCAACCAAGCTGAACGCGAGACATGAGAGAAAACCGGCGATGAACCAGTACAGGCTGGACATTGGGCGCCTTGGTCGAAGAAGGTTGCTACCCAATCACCAGGGCATGGAATAATAAACTTGAGATGGCAAAATCGGCTTTGTGAACCCGTTCCAGTGAGTCGATATCGACCCTCTGTATACGCTCTCACTTTGGGCCCTCTGTCGGGACAATTCGGTAGGCTCGCGGCAAGCGCTGGATGGCTTCAGGGCTTAGGCGGCTGGCCAGGCTCGGCGAATGGCGCATCGCTTTGCCGAGGCGCTTCTTGCGGCAAGACAGGAGGATCCCCCGGTCCGTGCTCATGCGGGGTTACGTGAGGATCGGCTTCACGGACCTCAGCCGTGGGAGACCGGGGACATGGAAACGCCTCGATCAGAACGTGCAGAATGACGAGCGTCGCTGTGAGCTTGCCCTTCTGTGGTACTTGGCCCACGGCTTTTGCCGTGGCGTCGAGTACTTCGTTAGCGGACAGAACCTGGTCGGGACGCCGACAGTAGAGAGGACGTTGCCCCTCCGCTATCAGCCTGGCGTTCGCATGGTCGAATCCAGAGATAAGCCCATTGACATAGGTGGGCGCACTAACGTCACCTGCTTTGTGAAGCGCCAGCAGGCCGTCAGCCCGTACGTCCCTGGCAGTGGGACACGTTGCGCCTCCGACCAACAGCAGCCCGGCTAGTGCAAACTGCAAACCGTATTTGTGGCCAGCCAGAGATGGCGTTCCCTGGCAAGTCAGTGTCCTTTTTGGTGAAGGTCGATCAGGCTGTAGCACATTTCAGCCTATGCTTTGCTGTCGGGCACATTCTTTATGCGTGTCGCAAAGCAGTAACAATCTACAAAAAATTTCATGTCAGGATTGCTCCTCCACACTGTGCGGATGGTCCACCTTTCAGGTTTTCTGATCCGGCTTCGGAGCGACTGGGGCGGCCGGCTTCGGCAAGATACTGATGGTGACCTCATATGTGGCGACTTCACCGTTGGCGCTCGTGACCTCGTATACGATCCTGTCTTTCTCTGCATCGGCCCTTGCTACGTACATCAGGAATTGCATCGGGATTGCGATCGTCGAACAGCCCGGGACCTTGTCCGTCTTGGCCTCTCCAAGGCGAACGGTGAGTGATCCGGAGGACGGTGGCTCGATCACGCGGATCGTCGGTACTCGCGCTGGACTGCAATCCTTCCTGTTTGCAGTGCCATAGGTTCCGATACGCAGCGACTTTCCAGGCACCGCCTCAACAGTCGTGTAGTTTCTGGACGAAGGCTGGGCCAACGTTGCCGTCGCTGTCAAAGCGGCGGTCGCTGCCACGGCCATCAGCATCATGGAATTCCACATCTTTCCTCCTGGTGAGCCAGGCCGGCATTGCTCCATCCAAATGTGACAATGATTCGGCAATCAGCGTGTCGCCGAAGCAGGCTCGTTGATGTCCAGGCAGGTTGCAGGCACTCGTCGGCTTGCGAAGCGGATTGGGACAGCGCGCTATGGCACGACTTGCAATAGGTGTTCGCCAGGGGACGTCGTCGTCCATCGAATCTCGTGAGCTCTGTCGATCTATTTGAAAGAACGTCTCGCGGTGATGCGACCCGCCCCTGGTCGGTGAGCAAGTCGGCTTTTCCGAGGGGCAGATGAAGCTATGCTTCCTCGACAAGCTGCGCCAACTGCTCCCGATAATTCCGAACGGTCTGTTCAAGCTTTGGAGTACCACCAAGCAGGCGGCGCCGGGAATCTCGGCCGTCGAATTCCAACGCGGCGAGGCCAACCTCAACGAACAGCTTGACCGCCTCCCTCATCGTGGGTTCAGAGCTGCGACTCTCCTTGTAGAGTTCTCCGATAGGATGGGCTCGCCCGCCATTCTTGAGGAGCCAGATCAGCAGGGCCATCCCCTGAGACGTGTCGATGCCCGGCAAGTTCTCTCGTTGCCAGCGCTGATGGCGCTGCAACGCTTCCCAAAAAGCCATGTCGTATGCTCAGCACCCGTCCACGATTGATCCTACTCGTGCACCGGAAAGCCAGTGCATTGCCGCAAGTATCTTTCGCTTTCGGCTCCGTTGCGGTCGCGCCGATTGCGAAGAGAGGTTTGCGACGTACCAGGGTATCCC
>CADECW010000083.1:3169-29566 GCA_902825855.1 uncultured Rhodospirillales bacterium
CGCACCAGATAGCCAAAAGTGTTTTCGATTCTTCTTGAGGGACAGTTGAGGTGCGCGGAAAAGGGACTCGGCAACAGTTGGAGTGGTGACAATGCCGACGCGAAGGGCGAAGGCCTGTAAAGCTAGCTACGATCTCGGGAAATTGACCAGGCGGGCGGAGGCCAAGTTTGCAGCCTCGCGAGCCGACGAAGATTACCGGGCGCTACTGGCGCTACTCGACGCTTGGTATCTGGTCTTGTCCAACTGGCAGAGCACGGTCGATTCGGCTTGGGATCGGGTCTCGGCGCGAGTCGACCGCAAAATTGCGGTTCAGTGAGGGCGCTCGCAGAAGCGCTGGTGAATTGTCCACGGCCAATGGTCCGAGGGAACAGTGGCGCTCTCAGAACGACGTAGAAGTCGGCACCAGAGCCGAGTTGGACGAGAAGTACAAGCCTGAGAGGTCTATCCAGCTGCGGCGCGTTGGTTGGCCTCTTACACCGGCACCGGCACTCGGGAAGCGACCGCATGCTGAGATCATCCTCGCTCGGGTTCCATGCACATGCTGATCTCGCGGTAAGCACGGCTCGCCCTCTGACACTCGTCGCCCTCAGACAAGGGCAAGCCGAAACGCCTTTCTGTTGTTTCGCTGCGTTACGCACCGTAGTTTGCGAGAACGGGGATAACCGGGGGTAGTAAAAAAAGTGAAGCGAGAAATCCACGACAAGCGCAACCTCGCGCTTGACGCCGAAGCCCGCGTGGGACCAGCCCTCCGGGCGTACAAGGCGAGCCCGAGTGGCAAGAATATGAAAACGCTCAGGAATGCCCTCCGAGGCTGGGAGGTCGCATTGAGGGCGTGGCGGCGGGCGCAAGAGCTGACGGGTGTACCCGGCCGTCCTGCCACCGGACGGCTACTGGTTCAATCGCGTTAGCGCGATGGCGTTCAAGCCCTTCAACATCCCCCAGGCGAAAAGCAAGCCCTTCAGGGCCGGCGAGGCAATCGACGTTGCTGCGCGGTACCTGGTCTACAAACTATATGTGCCCGGCCCGGCCATAGCAGGGGCATGGCAGCCCCTCAGTATGCTTGGCGAATCTGCAGCGACGGTGGGTCGAGCGGTGGAGCGCGGCTGGGTGATCGTTCGGGACGAAGGGCATGGGAAGACCAAAGAGCGATATGCGGCGCTGACCGACGAGGGGCGTCTCATGGCTCGGAAAGCCCTCAGGTGAAAGGGACACACAGCCGGCTTTGCCTTTCTTGCTCTCCTAGCGCCATATACTGTTCCTGGCGTAGTCGACAGCAGGGAGATGTACCGTGATCAAGCGCTTCGGATTGGCAGTACTTTGCGGAATCGTCTGCACTTCGACGGCAATGGCGCAGGCCTATCCCGGTCAACAACAGTTTCGCGATCCGGCGACAGGCAAGATCTGGACGCCCGAAAATGTCGGCGGCGGCGGCGGCGCGTACACGCCGCAGGATCGCGCCTTCAATCCGCAAGCGCAGCCTCCTGGCGGTTCCGGTACAAGCGTGCAGATACCGAGAGTCACCCTGCTTGGTTCAGTGCCAATCACAGCCGGTCCAACCGTGCCGATTGCGGTTCTGGACAACGCCACTCTGTCGGCCATTCCCGGTCAAAGCTGGCAAGTCGTTCTTTACCTCAACAACAACAGCGCTCAGACGATCAATCCAGTCATTGATTGCCGCTTCACCAATGGCGGCATGCCGGTCGAGAATGTTCGAGCCACCCTGCCTTCCGTCGCCGGCGGCCAACGAATTGGCCTGACGATTGACGGACCTCGAACCAATCTATTTGTTGATAGAGCCGATTGCAGTATCGCCTCGATGTGAAAAGTGAAATATGCCTTTGAGGCAAGGATCATAGCGACGCGCTCGAGTGGATGAGGGCACTCGGCGCTGTCGGACATGATTCCCGCTCTGCCGGACCGCGAAGCAAGGTTCGCTGAGAGTTGGGGAGCACAGTCGCCGGGCATTTCATTTCGCGAAGTGTCAGCTTCTGCTCACTCGGGCAGTGATGGCCAGCCCTTGAGCATTGCGTAGAGAGCTCGCATGTCCTGGATCATCAAGTCGCGGCCTGGACCAAGGCAATCCCTTGGGTAGCGTTCGCACGCTTCTATGGCGGCAGCTGCGCTGTCATAGTCATCGTCCGCCATCATGATCAATGCTGCGCTGAGACATTTGGATTCCCAGACATTGAGATTCCGATCTTCAGCAGCTATCCGGTCGAGCAACGTTTCGAACGCTGATTCTACCTTCCGGCGAACCTCCTTCGTTGGCCCTCTGCGGGATGACTTCGAACAATCATTCACGATTTCAAACGACCCTGCCTGGTTCCCCGCGGGGTTGAGCGCCTGCTCGTTCACCTTGAGGTTTGTCATCACGACCTCTCGACATGGCAACGATAAGTGTTCAATGAACACTGATCGACGCACACCTAGTATTTCGAGTCGACTTCGTCAAGCTTCCGAATCAGCGCGTGATTGATTGTCATTTGCGACAGTTGGGTTGGCTTTCATCCGCTGCTCCCTTGGCAACGAATCAAGGAGCGCTGCTGGCCGCATAGGTCGTTTGGTTCAGTGCACCCGACGGTGGAGAAGCCTGAACGATGCGTTTGTCGACCATCAGGTGATGCCGAACGAAACCTTCGGCTCATGGTCCTGGTCAATCACGTGCCCGTGGAAACGGCAAGGGAAAGCAAATCGCGACTGACAGGCCTCCGAGCGTAGATCGCCCGAATGTCAATGTACCGCCATTGACATCGACGAGGTCAGCGACGATCGAAAGACCCAGTCCCCAACCCGGTGCCATTTCGTCAAGCCGCTTGCCGCGCCGAGCAGCCGTTGCCGTCTGCTCGGTCGTCATACCCGGTCCGTCGTCGTCGATGCACAGCATGAGGCCTGCGGAGGATTCCTGCGCGGAGATTCGCACATGACCCTTCCCCCATTTACAGGCGTTCTCCAGGAGGTTGCCGACGATTTCCTCGAGGTCCTCGCGATGCCCGTGAAAGGTTATGTTCTCGGCAACGTCGATTTCTATCGCAAGATCCCTGTCCGCGAAGATCTTGGTAAGAACTCCGGCTACACCGGCCGCTGTATCCTTCACTGAAACCTTGTTTCCCAGCATTCTGCCTGCGCCAGCGACGGCTGAAGCCCGACCGAGATGATGCTCGATGAGTCGGCGCATCACTTGTACCTGCTCAGTCAGCACCTCCCGCTCGGCAACGCTCGGCAGTTCGGCCGAGACAATCGCAAGCGACGTTTTCAATCCATGCGCCAGATTGCCAACATGAGAACGAGCGCGTTCGATGAGTTCGACATCCTTGTCGAGCACATCATTCATTGCACTTGCAAGCGGCGCGATCTCGCGGGGATAGCGGCCGGATAGGCGTTGACGTTCACCTTCGCGCACCGCCCGCAGATCCTCGGCCAAGACCCGCAGTGGCCTGAGACCGTAGCGAACCTGGATCAGGATCGCGAGCGCCATACCAATGCCCATGAGGCCAAGCGAGCCTATGAGCAAAAAGTCGAACCGCCTTACACCGTCATTGACCTCGTGCAGCGCGCCAGCAACAAGAAATTGCACAGGACCTTTGGCGTTGGCGAAGGCGGCATCCCGTTCAACAACCAGCAACGGTTCGCCGTTGGGGCCAGCAATACGACGGCTATGCAGATCGGTCCCACTTCCGATCGACGTGATCACGCTGTCCCAGAGGGAACGCGACCGCACTTGCCGTCCTCCAGGTTCCGTCACCTGCCAGTACCATCCGGAAAAAACCTGTTCGAAGCGGATATCTCCCAGTGGACGAACTACAGCTACGGTCCCATCTCCACTGATCTCGGTCGTGGCAATCAACGCATTCAACATTGCATCCAGGCGGTGCGCGAACTCTTGTTCGACAACGTTGCGGAACGCAATGGCCAGCACGGCACCGCCAATGGCGAACATGGCGACGATCCACAGCGTTGCGGCCGTGACCAAGCGAACTGACAGTGACGTTGGCAGACGAATGCCTGTGTCAGTCGTCATCGTTCGATGCCATCGGTGGACGCCAGGAGCGCGTCGGAGGACTGGTTCTCATCAAGAGGCCGAGCGTGCTCGTCGAACAGCAGATTGGCGACAGTCGCTTGGAGTTATCGACCATTTCACCCTGCCTCAGGTACGACAATCCGGCAAGTGCCCCACAATAGACTTCGCCACATGTTCTGCGGTCTTCCAGTCCCGGTGAAGCCGGGACTGGGAGATGGAGGCGGCCTTTGGACCGTGTGCTATGTTCGCCCGTAGAGCTGAGGTTTCCGGCAGACCGCCACGCGAAGACTTCACCGAAGGCCGCCTTGCCACGGTGCAGGGAGCTCTCCCAAGATTGGCGGCGCTCGGGGGCTGGTCGATGACCGATGCAAGACAATTCATCTACGACTGCCTGTTGGGCTATGTGCCAAACCCCGGATTTCGCGGCCACGGGTTTGGCGGATCCTTCCACACCATCGATTCCGATGGCCTTCGCTCTTGCGGAGAGATCCCGACTTCGAGCGGGGCCTCGATATTGACCGTCGGCGATTCCTTCACCTATGGCGATGAAGTGCTCGACGAGGAAGCATGGCCTGCGCAACTGCAGAGGCTCACCGGCCGCCGTGTCCTGAATGGTGGCGTCACCGGCTACGGCTTCGATCAAACGGTGCTGCGGGCCGAGCAGCTTGCGGCAAGATACAAGCCATCCTTGATTGTCGTTGGCTTCATAGCCGACGATCTACGACGCACAGAAATGCGCCGCATGTGGGGGCGCGACAAGCCATGGTTCGCCATTGAAAACGACCAACTGGTATTCAAGCGCGCCTCGGCGCCTGCTCGGATAGGACTGCCGCTCTACATCCGGAGGCGGATAGACCACGTCTTGGTCGACCTCTCGCCACGTCTCCAGGACACGCTTCGCTATAATTTGCGTGTGCATCCTCCCGGCCGCGGGCTCGCGATTGCCAAGCGGCTCACTGAGCAACTTGCAAGACTCCAGGAGGAACTCAACGTCAAGGTCATCGTAATGGCCCAATACCCTCCCGTGGTCTGGGTCAATACGACGATCGCCGATGAACAGCGTCACTTGACGCAGTCCGTCCTCGAACATGCGGCGGATTGCGGGCTCGCCCCTCTGGACACATTCCAAAGGCTGGCCACTGAGCCGAAGCCGCTCGATTTTTATGGTTTCTCGCACATGAACGCGCGCGGCAATGTGATGATGGCCACGCTCCTGGCTGCCACGCTGCCTGCCCTGCTGCAAAGGTCGTCCGCCTGAAAATTTGCCCGGTCGAAGGGTCATTCGGACGCCGGTTGGCGGCGAGAAGGCGACGGGTTCGTGCGTGCCCTCATGACAGTGTCGGGAGAGCCCGTGCCCGCCAGACTACGGTGCGGCGAGGGCTCAGGGCGGCAAACCAGAGTGGCAGGGAGAGCGCTTCGCGCGCCAGCCAGGTTGCCGGAAATCGCCATCCCGGTGCGGCGCCCGAGATCCGAAGAAAGGCCCACTCGATAGCCAGGAGCATAGCGGCTGCCACAACGAAACCAGGTGCGAAGCCTACATTCAGACCGACGCCGGCTATGGCCGCCGAGATCGATGCTACGGGGCCCGACAGAATTGCCTCCGCGACGAAGAGCAGGGGAGCGTACTGCCGCCGACACATCGACCACCGAAGATGGCGATGCCACACTTCGTTGAACGTCCGAAGCCCAATCGGCTGCACTATCCTGTCGTGGCTGAGGGTGGTCGTTGTTCCTATCGCCTCGAGCTGACGCTGCAGCTTCGCGTCCTCGCATATCGTTGCAGCGATCGAGCCAATGCCGCCGCTGCGCAGTAGATCGGCGCGCGACAGGAGCATCGACTTGCCGGTTGCGAAGGAAAGGCCGATCGAATCACCGGCGCATTGCAAACGCGCAAAATGACCGTTCATGAAGGCTCGGTCGACGTCACCCCAGAAGTTCTGCGCTTCTGCGCCCAGGACGCAGGTCGACACCAACCCATATCCGGCATCCCTGTAGGCGACCAGCGTTCGCAATCGATTCGGCTTCGAGACGACATTGTCGTCCGAAAGCAGCAGCAGGTCGTGACGTGCTTTCTGAATCCCTGCCCCCAGCAATGCGACCTTTGGGTTGGCTGTTGCTGGAATGTGCGAGCTGCACGCGATGAACCGCTTGTACTCTGAAGCCGTTCGTTTCGTCAGCTCAACCGCGTCGACGTCGTCATCCTCGGCACACAGGATTACCTCGAAGTCCGGGTAGTCGAGCGACGCCAGAGACTTTGCGCATGCCGGCAAAGCTGGTGCCGGCGCCCTGACCGGGACGATGATTGATATTGGCGGTATGACTTCTGGCCGGCCGATCTGCCGTCTTTTTCGCGGTTGTGCCAGAGCTGCGATGGCGGTCCCCGCATTCCAGGCTAGTGTTGCAGCTACGACCGCGAGCATTCCGAGGATTGTGATGCCACCGATGCTCAAGTTGCCTCTCTCGGCGACGCTGCGGGAGAACGCGCCTACAGCGTGTTGTAAATGTCGATGGCGAGATCGAGGTCGTCGAAAACCCGACCACGGCCGGCCTTGAGCAAAAGCGCCTTGTCGCAATAGCTTCGAACGATGTTGAGGTCATGACTGGCCAGTACCATCGCTCTGTGCTGCCGCTGGACAAAAAGCGCATCGTAGCATTTGCGCTGGAAGCGCTGGTCACCTACGGCGATCACTTCGTCGACCAGGAAGCATTCGAAATCGATGGCGAGGGTCAGGGCAAACGCCAGCCGGGCTCGCATACCCGAAGAGTAGGTTTTCACAGGCAAATACAACAGCCGTCCCAACTCGGCAAAATCGTCGACCTTCGCGATCGTCTCCTGCATCGGGACGCCATAGACGCGAGCGATGAACCGAATATTGTCGAGGCCGCTCATCGCGACCTCGAACCCTCCGCCGAAGGCAATAGGCCAGGATTGGAACAGGCCGCGATGGATGGTCCCGCCCGTCGGCATTTCGACGCCGCCGATAAGTCGTATGAGAGTCGACTTGCCCGCTCCGTTGCGGCCCATCACCGCAATCTTTTCGCCCTCTTCGAGGGTGAATGAAACGCCGTCGAGGACCTGTCGGCGCCCGATTTGGGTCGAATACCATTTGCTCAGGTTTGAAACTTCGATTCGTCGAGCGTCGCTCGGCCGTTGTGCGACCTGCTTGTCGCTCCCCGGGCCATCGCCTGGGCGCGGTGCCAGTCCAGGGTCGTCCGTCAGTGCGACGACGTTGGGTTGGACCTTCATCAGGCTTGATGCTCCATGACGATTCTGTAGACCGACACCAAGCTCCAGAACAGAAACAGGGAGATCCCGATCGTGATCGCAATCAGCAGAATGCGCTTGGGATACGATGCCTCGTCAGGAAGGTTGGGCTCCGCAACCGTCTGCAGATAGAGATGCTGAAGCTGCGCCGTCTGCTTCGCCTTCTCCAGATTCAGCATCGCCAGCCCCAGTCCTTTTGCAGCCAGCTCGCGCTGCAGCAGCAGCAGTTCGAATTCAGGCATCTTCGTCGCGATGGCTCCATCCGAGCCGACGATCTTGGACCGAAGCTCGTTGACCTGCTTCTGCAGTGCCGAGATTCCTTCCCTCAACGCAGTCGCTGAAGGTGCGGAAGGCGCCAAGCGGACCTGCTGGTCGAGTGAAGCCCGGTTCTGCGCGAGTTCGACGGACAGCCGCCCGATCGCCTCCATCGCGGCAGTGGCTTCCTGTCCAGCGTCGATCAGACGTTCACGGCGTCTATACTCGGTTATGCGTTGCTCGATTTCGCTGACCTTGCGGGCGGCTTCATCGAGCATCTTCTGGGCGTATTCCAAGGCGTCGCGATTTGCCCGATCGTTCAATCGATTGATGAGTGCCTCGGCGGAGGCAAGCAATACCGAGGCAATTCGCTGCGCATCGTCGGGTCGAAATGCTTCCACGGCCAGCAAGCCCAGGCCGGTGTTCGCGTCCACGTGGGCGGTGACCATTGCCCGGAAGTGGCGATACAGAGATTCCTGCGTGTTCTTCGAATAGAAATTGGGAAACCGGACCAGCAGGTCCGCTTCCGGGCGCGAAAGCACGTCCTTCAACTCATGGTTTTCTACGAGCACGCGCGCGGCATCACGCGAGCGGAAATACTCCGTAACGGCATATGTTTCGTCGGCGGCGCGGGACATTCCCTGATTCTGGATCAGCGCAGCCAGGCCCGTCAGGTCACTGTGCGCAGCGCTCCTGACGATGAATCGCGATTCGGATACGTAGATATCGCTGGCGATGAAGCCAATATAGGCCACTACCGCCGCCGTCGGGATGAACACGAGCCCCGCCAGGAATACCAAATGGCGCCGCAAGAGCGTGCCACCGCGCGAAGACGCGTCCTCGCCGCCGTGGCTGTCACGTTCCGGCGAGTCGACTTCCCGCAGGACAATCTCGCCAGGCAGCGATCGTGTCATGTCCGGCGCGGACATTGGGTACCTCGAATCGGGCGACTACGGAAGTTGCTGGGCATTCAAGAACCCTGGACGTGATTCCGTGCAACTCGGATCAAAGGCAGGCCGGTGGCCGTCAGAGCTGCAGACCATGCGACGATATACCAGGGATTCCACGTAGTGCTTATGTCTGGCGTAAAAAACCCGCCCCTGAACATCTCGTTCGCATGCACCATCGGCGACCACAGGGCCGCCTCGCGTAAGACATCCGGCAGCCAGCTGACCATGAAGAAGGCGCCGGAGGCCGGTATCAGAAGATACATGATTGGGTGGACGAAGTACTCGACGGGTGCGAACAGCTCCGTCAGGGCGGCGATGTTCAGGGCGACTCCAAAGGCGAGCCACGTCATCAGAACCCAGGCGGAGATAAGGATCAGCGGATCGTAGATCGGTTCGAGCATTCCAAAGAGAAGCAGCGGGACATAGGCTACGAAGAACGCGGCGAGGTTGCCGATTGAATCGAGCAACGAACGGGCGAACAGTGTGTCGAACCCGCGAACGTTCGCGTGATACAGGAGACCGGAATTCTGACGCAGGCAATGAATGGACCGAAAGATCACCTGCCGCCACAGAACCAGCATCGAATATCCGGTAAGGATGAAAGGCACGACATCCACCCCCGTTCCATGTGTGCCATCCATCATTGTCCAGAGGAGCATGACCCCCAGGGTGAGCAGGAGGGGTTCGCCCATGAGCCAGAAAAAGCCCAGGTTCTCGTGGCCATAGCGCGTCATGGTCTCGCGCAGCATCAATGCGCCCGTGATCCGCATCTGAACGATCAAGGCCCGTACGAAATCGCTGGGCCTTCGTGTTGCACGGGGGCTCATTGGGCGTGCTCTTTCGCGCCGACCACGATGATCCACATGACCGCAAAGAACGTGAAGCAAACGACAGCGGTGGTCGCAACTGCCCTGAGGCGAAGGGGCTCAGTCGATTCGTCGGGGAGATTGGGGTTGACGATTCTCTCGATGTAGATCTGTTTGCGCTGTGCTTCCTGCTGGGCGGCAATGTACGCCGTCGTGGCGCCTCCCAGTCTCTTGTCTGCCAGGTCCCGCTCCAGGACCAGCCTTTCATACTTCGACAGGTTCGCCGCCAACGCCTTGTCATCGCCTGCCAACAAGTTGCGCTGGCGAGCGATCTGGTCCTGCAGGGCGACCAGTTGGGCGCGCAGGCCCTGTCGAGTCGGACTTTGCGGGGTCGTGGCTTCGACCTCTGCCAGTCGCGCCGAGGCCTGGGCCAGTTCCTTTGTCAGTACTCCGATGGTATCCAGAATTGCCGCCGAGTTCTTTGTCGGATCGACAAGGAGTTCGGAGTTTCGGTAGATGGTAAGGCGGCGCTGGATTTCCAGCAGTTCAGCCTCGGCTTGCTGGACTTCGCGTCGTGCCGCGTCCACCGAGTCGGATCTTGCACGCTCGTTCAGCCGATTGACCATCGCCTCTGCGGCCTCCAACAGAGCGGATGCAATGGCAAGCGAGTCCTGGGCGCGAAACGTCGTGACGGACAAGGTAGTTATGCCTCGTTTGCTGTCCGTCACTATCTGGATCCGGTCTCGATAGTAGTCGTAAAGCGACTCGAAGCTGTTGTCGCGCCACGGCCGGGGGAACCGGGAAAGCCGATCAGCGGTCTCGTTCGAAAAGATCTCGCGCAGCTTCACCTTCGGTTCCAATGCCCGCACGGCATCGCGCGACAGAAGGTAGTTCTGCACGGCGTGGGTGTCGTCGACCGCTCTGGAGATGCCGAAAGTTCTGAACAGAATGTCAAGTCCAGTCGCACGTTGAGTCGAAACACCCCGGACTACGTATTGTGCCTCCGAGACGAAGCGCTCCGACGCAACCAGCCCGTAGTACAGAGCGGACAGAACAGTAGGAACTACGACGACCAGAACGAAGGCCCATCGAAAGAACAACGCTCTTCGTCGATCGATGTTGAGGTTGTATTCGACGACCTCTTCCGAACGGGAAAGCCGGGGCGAGGCCAGGCGTTGCGTCAAAGCATGCTCCCTTCACTTTTCGGAGAGCATGGAAGCTCGAGACCCAGGTATCCGGACATGCACGCGGCGGGCTCGCGCGCCTGGCTGGTCGAGCTGTCCCGCCTCGAATGTTGATCGACGCGGTGGCCGGTCGCGTTCAAAAGCACTAAATTGGGCGGCGGCGTTCCGCGAAGCTTGTTCAACTCGGTCTCCTGTTCGGTGTCCTCGTGCTGCTTTTGTGTATCTATTTGCAAAAAGTTCGAAGACAGTTGATATAGGAGTTGCTGTATATTGTCCTGGGATATCGAAAGAGAATCTTTGGAAGTAAACGGCCAACCACTCCTTTTGCGTGGCTGTTGAGTATGACGACGGATGCATCAATCGCAGTTGTCGGCTATAGTTGTCGGCTTCCAGGCGCCGGCAATGCAAGCGCTTATTGGGACTTGCTGGCAAGCCGTCGGTCTGCGATCCGCAGGATTGGAGCGGACCGCTTTCCGACCAGGAGATACTATCATCCTGTCCCTGGCCAGCCGGGCCGGAGCTACACGTTTGCGGCGGGGACCATTGACGACGTCTGGGGCTTCGACGCTGCGGCGTTCGGCATAAGTCCGCGCGAAGCGGAGCAGATGGACCCTCAGCAGCGCCATCTGCTCGAAGTGGCCTTCGACGCTCTGCATCATGCTGGAATTCCTCCATCGAGCCTGTTCGGTGCTCGTGTCGGGGTGTTCGTCGGGGCTTCATCGCTCGACTACGCCGCAAGGTTCCTGACGGACCCGGCAGCGGCCGACATGCACATGATGACCGGCAACACCTTGAGCCTGATCGGCAATCGGCTGTCGTACGTGCTGGGTCTGCACGGTCCGAGCATAACGGTCGATACTGCCTGCTCCTCGTCCCTGGTCGCGCTTTGCATGGCGGCCGACGCAATCCGAAGCGGCGACATCGACACGGCAATCGTCGGCGGCGTCAATCTGCTTCTGTCGCCCTTTCCATTCCTGGGCTTCGCGCGGGCCGCCATGCTGTCACACAGCGGCATGTGCCGCCCCTTCGATGCGGCGGCAGATGGATATGTGCGCGCTGAAGGTGCCGTCACTCTGATATTGCGAAGGGCGGATCTGGCGGCTCAGGCGCGCAACCGGGTCTATGCCGAAGTGGCGGGCTGGGCGACCGGTCAGGACGGCCGGACCACTGGAATTTCCCTGCCATCAGCGGACGCGCAGGTCGAGCTGCTGGAGAAGGTCTACGACGGATTCGGCCTGGAGCCGCGCAATCTGGCGTTCGTGGAAGCCCACGGACCCGGAACACCGGTGGGCGATCCCATCGAAGCCGACGCCCTCGGCCGGGCGCTCGGGCACAAGCGTCGGCGCGTATTGCCGATCGGCTCGGTCAAGTCGAACGTCGGCCATCTCGAGCCGGCGTCGGGACTAGCCGGTGCTCTGAAGGCCGTATTGGCCTTGGAACACAAGCAACTTCCGGCGAGCCTGCACTTCGACACGCCCAATCCCGCGATCTCGTTCGACGACCTCAACCTCGCTGTCGCGGGCGCCCCGCGCGAACTGGAAGCGAACGGAGAGCTTCTCGCCGGCGTCAATTCTTTCGGGTTTGGTGGGTCGATTGCGCACGTTGTCCTGCGGCAAGTACAGTCGGCGCCGCGCAGCGGCGTGCTGTCGATGGGCAGTTTGCCGCCTCTGATGCTGTCGGCGCACACCAAGCCGGCATTGCGCGAGCTGGCACGACGTTTCCTGGAGAATTGGCCTGCCGACGACGTCGAAGCACGGGACTGGATCGATGCCGCGGCACATACGCGCGACCAGCTCGCACAACGGGTGGCTATCCGCGGTACTGACAGCGGGGCGGTGCGTGAGGGGCTCGAGCACTATCTGGCCGGCAATGCCGGCGCCATAGCGGGCGAGGCTCTGGGCGCACAGGTTCCAGTCTGCTTCGTTTTCTCGGGAAACGGCGCCCAATGGACGGGCATGGGGCGGAATGCATGGAAGCATGATCGCGCCTTTCGAGCTGCATTGGAGGAGGTCGACGGACGGTTCGCGGTACTGACCGGCTTGCGGCCAGCCGCCGATCTGTTTGCGACCGATCTCGAAGACCGACTGCGATTTGCAACGACCTCCCAACCGCTCCTGTTCGCCTGCCAGTATGCGATCGTTCGGGCGCTCGGCGAGGCCGGGTTGAGGCCGGCGGCCGTGCTTGGCCACAGCATGGGTGAGATCGCAGCGGCGTGGGCTGCGGGCGCATTGGATCTCGACGATGCGGTACGGATCGTCGATGCGAGAAGCCGGCATCAGGAGCGCACTCGCGGCAGCGGCGGGATGGTTGCCGTGATGCTGGACGCTCAGGAGGTGAGGCGAGCGCTTTCCGAGTCCGGACTTTCGGGCGTGGAAATCGCGGCTATCAACAGTCCGCGCAGCATCACGCTCACCGGGACCGACTTGCAGCTCGTCGAGTTCATGGACCTCGCGAAGGAACGGCGCTGGAGCGCGGTGCGTCTCGGCCTCGACTACCCGTTCCACAGTGGCCTGGTGGAGGCCGTTCGCGACCCGCTGCTCGACGATCTCAAGCGGCTTCGGCCTCGTCGTACGGAGCTGGATCTGTTCTCGACCGTTACGGGAGCGCGTGCCGCCGGTGGCGACCTCGACGGGTTACATTGGTGGCGCAACGTCCGTCAGCCGGTGGAGTTTCTTGCGGCAACGGGTGAGGCGATAAAGGCGGGCTACAGGATGTTCGTGGAGATCGGGCCGAGGCCGATTCTTCTCGGCAGCCTTCGCGACACGCTGCGCCATCACGGGGTCACCGGTGCGGCGATCGGCAGTTTGAGCGACCGCCCCGACGAGGAAGGCGACCGGCCGATCGACAATGCAGTCGCTCGGGCATTCGTGGCCGGCGCACAGGTCGACATCGAGCGGATATTCGGACCAGTACGCGGACAGCCGGTCACACTGCCGGAGTATCCGTGGCAGCATAAACCCTTCAGGGTGAAGGCGACGCCGGAAGCGACCAGCGCCTTCACCGAAGCGGTTTCCGTCATGCTGGGCGTCAGGCCGAGTCCCGAGGCCGATTCCTGGCTCGGAGTCCTCGATACGGGGGCTGAGCGCTGGCTGGCTGACCACAAAGTGGGCGGCAGCGTCCTTCTGCCGGCAGCAGGGTTTGCGGAAGTGATGCTGGCCGCCGCTCGCGCGATGTTCGCCACGGAAGAAGCCGAAGTCAGGGATCTGGATATTTTCCAGCCGCTCGTCCTTGCCGATGGCATGGCGGTCGAAACCCTGACGCGGGTCAATCGCGAGACGGGCGCCGCCGAATTCTTGTCCCGGCCGCGTCTCAGCGGCCTTGAATGGACGCTGCATGCGAAGGCGAGGCTGGTCCGCCATATCGCGCAAGTGGAGTCGAAGCTCTCTGCTGTCGCACGAGATTCGGGTGAGAAGCCACGTGATCGTGAAGTTGCCGCCAAGAAGTTGTATTCGCTGGCGCACTCGGCTGGTTTCGACTACGGCCCGGCCTTTCGGCGCGTAACCCTGGCGACGGTGACATCGTCGGGCTGTGTCGACATGGAACTCGGCCCGCCGTCCGCGGGTGTGCCTTCCGATCGGTTCGTGCTTGACCCCACGGCGCTCGACGCCAGTTTCCATGGCCTCATCGCCCTGCTCGGAGAGCGGATGGCGACGGGCCCGACGAGGATGATTCCGGTTCGCGTCGAGCGGCTGCTGTCGCGACGATCGGGATCATCGATATCTCGTGCGCGACTGACGCTCGTGCGGCGGACGGGTCGGTCGGCGGTGCTCGACGTGGATCTCATGGATGGCACGGGTGCCATAGTCGCGGAGGCACGTGGCCTGCGGTTCGCAACAGCGCCGACACTTGAACTCGACCCCGCGACCGACTTTGCATACGACTTGAATTTCCTCAAGCACGATGCGGCCGGGGCACCCTCCCGGTTGTCGATTCAGACTTCGCCGTTGGTCGGCGTCGGCAAGAAGCAGAAGAGCGCCGTGGCCGCACTCGAGCTTCTCGAATGCGCAAGTCTGAGGATGTCATGGGATGCATCGCAGGCATGGCGCGGGACGACTTACGACGAGCTGCCGCGCACCACGCGTATACTTCAAGCCGCGATGCTTGCGGCCCTTCAGCGGGCACGACTTGGCGACTCCTGCGATCTTCCGCCGCTGCCTGACACTGTGAGACTGCTCTTGGGCCGACATCCGACCTTCGGTGCCGAGGCCGCGTGTCTGGCTTACATGGGAGAGAGTCTCAGGGCGGCGTGCGTTGCCGGAAATGCCGCAACTGGCGCAACGTCGTATCGGCTGCCGGACGGAGCAGCGACTTTGACCCAGCTCAGGACCGCAGCACTCAGGGCGATGCGGCCCGCACTTCAGGAACATCAAGCGGGGCGACTGGTACGTCTCCTCGTGGTTGGCGCGGATCACGGCGACATCGCCGCGGACCTGGCGCGCGAGTTCGCAAATCTGGAAATCGTAGTCGTCGATGCCGATGAGCGAAGGATCAGCGATGCCGAGGCGAACTGGGCACACAGTCGATCCACGCGGCTTGTCTGGCGGCCATTTGCCAGCCTGCAGGAGTTCCACGCCGGCACCTTCGATGCCGCGCTGGCGATCGATAGCCTGCATCGCATCGCTCTTGCACCCCATGCACTCGCCAGCGTCAGGCAGGCCCTTCGACCGAACGCGCCCATCATCGTCGCCGAACTCGCCCCGTCCCTGTTCTGGGATTTGATGAGGGGAGGGGTATCGGGCAAGGCAGACACATGGTGGCAGCGGACGATTCATCCCGAATTTCCGGTCAGCGCCCTGATGTCGGCCGAGGATTGGCGCGTCGAACTCGAGGATGCCGGGTTCCTCGAAGTCGACGAAACCGCCGAGCTCGAGCCCACATTGGGTATCGTGCTTGGTGCACGCGCCGGAAGGCCGGAGCGCCTCGCAGGGTCACACACGGCGGAACGGCCGGCAGTTTTGGTCGGTGGCCACCGGAACGCGATTGCGGCAGCGCTCGAAGAAACGGCCGCTGGCGACGAGCGCGCATCGTCGAACCTGGTCTGGTTTGCAAAACCTGGGAAGAGCGCGGATCCGTCGGGCCAATTGGTGAATCAACTGGCCGAGATGGCCGCTTTCATTCGCGGCGCGATCGCCGGACCTTGCCGGACCTGGGTCGTAGTGCCGTGGTGCGGGACGGCGTCTACGCCCCTCGAGGATCCGACGGCGACGGCGCTGCAGGCTGCGGCGCGGGTCGCACGCAACGAATTTCCGGACGGTGACGTCCGATGCATCCTGCTCGATGACACCATGCAGCCTGACGACGCTGCAGCCGCGCTCTGGGCGGAGATCGTGACGCCGGCAGAGGACACGGAAATCGCCTTCCGGCACGGAGAGCGCCTCGTACCCCGCGTCACTTGTGAAATGGGGTCGGCGTCGGCGGAACACGACCCGGTAGCGGAAGTCGTGACCCGCCTGGAGCGGGGCGCGGGAGGTCTACCCGCGTGGCAACGGGTCGAACGCTCCGCTCCTGGTCAGGGTGCGGTCGAAATCGAGGTTCAGGCGGCGGGCCTCAATTTTCGTGACGTGATGTGGAGCCTCGGCCTGTTGCCGGACGAGGCGTTGGAAGGTGGCTATGCGGGCGCGGCGCTCGGTATGGAGTGTGCAGGCCGTGTCGTGCGCCTTGGTCCGGGCGTCACTGATTTGAAGGTCGGCGACCCGGTTGTCGCCTTGGCTCCGGCATCGCTTGCCAGCCATGCCATCGCTCCAAGGCAGGCGGTCCTGCCGTTGCCGCCCGATGTTCCGCTGGAAGCGGCCGCGACCATGCCCGTCGCTTTTTTGACGGCCTGGTACGCCCTTCGCCACCTGGGAAGGTTGAAGGCGGGCGAGAAGGTGTTGATCCATGGGGCTGCCGGCGGAGTCGGACTGGCGGCCCTGCAGGTTGCCCGGCACTGCGGCGCGGAAACATTCGTTACCGCCGGCACTCCGGAAAAGCGGTCCTTGCTGCAATCCCTGGGCGCCGATCACGTGCTCGACTCCCGAAGCCTGCAGTTCGCCGACGACATCATGGAGATCACGAACGGTCGCGGCGTCGATGTCGTTCTCAACTCTCTGGCCGGCGAGGCCATGGTGCGCTCGCTCGGGTGCGTTGCCCCGTTCGGCCGATTCCTCGAACTAGGCAAACGTGACTTCTACCTCAATTCCTATGTTCCGATGCGCCCGCTGCGGGACAACGTCTCGTATCATGCGATCGATGTCGATCGCTTGATAAGCAAGGACAACGACCTGGCCGGCTCGATCCTGCAGGATGTCGTTGCCTGCCAGGCCGCAGGCGAATTGGGAGGACTTCCCTACCGCGTCTACGACGCCAGACACAGCGACCAGGCATTTCGCGCGATGCAGCGTTCCCAGCACATCGGAAAAGTCGTCATCCTCCCGGCGGAGCGAGGCCAGGTTCGAGACCGCCGATCAGCGCGTTTTGTTGCCGACAGTCATGGGATGCATGTCGTCGTCGGCGGCCTCGGCGGCTTCGGCTTTGCGACGGCTTGCTGGCTGGCCGCACGCGGCGCCAAGCACCTTCTGCTGATCGGTCGCAATGTTTCTCTTACCGATGAACAGCGGCGAGTGATGCGGGAACTCGCGGAAGACGGTGTGACAGTAGAGACCGCTCAACTCGACGTGACCGATGCCGCGGCGACCGCGGCGTTCCTTCGCGACATCCAGAAGCGGAGGCCGGTAAAGGGCATCGTTCACGCTGCGATGGTGCTGGATGACCGCCTGATCGCCAATCTGGACGAAGCCGCGATCAGGGAAGTGGTGGCGCCCAAAGTGGCCGGCGCGCTCAATCTTCATGAAGCGACGCGCAAGCTGCGCCTGGACTATTTTCTCATGTACTCCTCGGCGACCACGTTGATCGGCAATCCAGGCCAGTTCAACTATGTCGCGGCAAACGCCTTCCTCGAGGGGCTCGCACGACAAAGGCGAGCCGCTGGGCTTCCGGCAACGACGGTCTCGTGGGGAGCGATCGGCGACGTCGGCTACCTGGCGCGCAATGTCCGTCAATCGAAGACCCTGCAGCTTCGACTCGGACCGCAGCTCCTGAACGCGGAAGACGCTCTGGGATGCTTGGACAGGTTGCTGCGGCCGGATGCCGAGGCGACGTCCTGGCTGGCCAGAATCGACTGGCGGCGGGCCGGGCGCGAACTGAACATCGGCTCGGCGGCGGCATTTCGATGGGTAGTGCCGCGTGCCGATGCTTCGGACATCGGCGCCGAAGGAGACTTGCTGAAGACGCTGACGTCTCTTTCGCCCGACGACCGCGAGGACGTCCTGAGCGGCATGGTACGCCGGGAGATCGCACGTTCGCTTCGCCTGCCCATCGAGGAAATCTCTCTGTCCACACCGTTGGCCGAAATCGGAATGGATTCCCTGATGATGCTGGAGTTGCGGTCCGCGATCGAGCAGCAGGCAGGTATCGAATTTCCCATGATAAGCCTGGCGAACGGGCTTGCGCCCATCGATCTTGTCCGGCGCATTGCGCAGCAACTGGGATCGCCCCTGGAGAAGGGTGGGGAAATCGGAGGCGCAGTCGGCGCACTTGCCGGCAGTCACATCAGTGATCAGGGGCTGCAGGCGGAAAGATATGTGCGGGGCGCTCGCGAAGTCGTCCGGCGCGCATCGACAAGGAAGCGGCTGCTTTGACGGAGCAACGCGACGGGCGCAACGGCGAACCGCCATCGTCCGTGCGGCGGTCTTTCGACTTCACATCCCTGGAGGAATATGAGGCGCTGCGGCTGCAACTCGCTGCAGCCGAGATGGCAGGTATCGGCAATCCGTTTTGCCGCGTTCACGACGGCCTCGCCGGCGATACCACGATCGTCGAGGGGCGCGAGCTCCTGAATTTCGCTTCGTACGACTACCTTGGCCTGAATGGGCATGAGAACGTCAGTGCCGCTGCGAAAGCTGCGATCGACTGCCTGGGGACTTCCGTGGGTGCAAGCCGGCTGGTGGCCGGCGAGCGGCAATTGCATCGTGATCTGGAAGCGGCATTGGCGTCGCTTCACGGTGTGGATGCGTCGCTTACCTTCGTCAGCGGCCATGCAACCAATGTCACGACCATTGGCCGCCTGCTTGGCCCGGACGATCTGTTCGTCGCTGACCGTCTCGTGCACAACAGCCTGGTGGAAGGCGGCCGCTTGTCCGGCGCCAAGCGCGTGCTTACGCCGCACAACGACCCCGATGCCATCGAGCGTGCCTTGCGTGTCCATCGGAGCCGGCACAGGCGGGCGGTCGTCGCGGTCGAAGGCCTGTACAGCATGGATGGCGACGTGCCCGACCTGGCGCGGCTGATCGAGATCAAGCGGCGCTACGATGCATGGCTCTTCGTCGACGAAGCGCATTCCATGGGGGTTCTCGGCAAGTCGGGGCGCGGCCTCGCCGAGGAGCAGGGCATCGACCCGAAGGCCGTCGAAATCTGGATGGGAACGCTCAGCAAATCGTTTGCAGCCGTCGGCGGCTACATCGCCGGCGACCACGCACTCATCGATCTTCTCAAGATGTCGGCGCCGGGATTTGTCTACAGTGTCGGGCTTCCGCCGCCGATGGCAGCCGCTGCGCTCGCCGCTGTCGAGACCATGCAAGGCGATCCCAGTCGCTTGAGACGATTGCGCTCGAACGGCCGGACTTTTCTCGAGGCGGCAGCGAGTGCCGGGCTCGATACCGGCGCCAGCATAGGCGCATCGGTCGTACCGATCATTGTCGGCGATTCACCCAAGGCCATCGTCCTCTCGAACCGCCTCTTCGAACGAGGCGTCAACGTCCTTCCAATCATATTTCCCGCCGTCGCCGAACGAGAAGCTCGACTGCGTTTCTTCATAACGGCGAGGCATACGGAGGCCCAGGTGCGGGAGGCGGTTCGACTTGTTTCCGAAGAGCTGAAGCTTCTGGAGGATGCTCCGAGATTTGCCGATCAGGTCGCCTCCGTGGCGGAATCTTCGACGCTTTCTTAGCTGGATCCCAAGCGCACCGGCTCGGGCGATTGTTTGGTCACCCTGGCGCATGCTGCGAACACCGTGTCGGCCGCCGTGGCCCACGTCGCCGGACACTCGCCTGCTTCCAGGCGGAGCTTGAGCCGTTGCCGGGACGCTGCCACCTCCGCGGGCGATGTGATCCAGCGGTCGAGCGCGTCGTAGAGCCCGTCGGGTCGGTCAGGATCCACATAGCAGGCGAGGTCGAGGCCGGCCTCGATCAGACCGCCGGATCGCGACGCAATGCAAGGCGTTCCGTGTGCGAGGCTCTCCTGCACCGCCAGGCCCCACCCTTCGATGTGGCTGGGTACGACAGTGAACAAGGCTCCCCGATAGAACGCAGCCAGCTCACCATCGCTTGCGTCGCGAATCCAGCGCACGATTTCACCTCCGCGATTGACGTCGCGGATGCGCTCGAGGACCTCCTGTGCTTTCCATCCATTGTGGCCGATGAGGATGCAGCGAGGGGTCGACGCGGCGTGCTTTTGCCTGAGGCGCCCGAGGGCATCGATGAGCCCCAGAAGATTCTTGCGAGGTTCGACCGACCCGACGTGCAGGATGTAGGGCTTTTCGGTGCAGTGGAAGCGGGCGAGCGTATTGGTGTCGCCGGCAGTCGATGGCGGGCTTGAAGCCGCGAGCGTATCCCAGCCCATCGGGACAATGTCGATGTTCGTGTCCCTCCCGCTCGACGCGAGGTGGCGTTCCAGGCTTCCGGCGACGAATCGTGAGTTGACCAGCCAACGATCGACGTGCGGGACCAGCTCTTCGAACTGCGCAACGAACTCTGCGCCATAGTGCGGATGCGTCCAGCCCGGTTGATCGACGGCAAAGAGGTCGTGCACCATGTGAACCAGTCGGCAGCCAGCACGTTGCTTCAGATCGGCGAGAGCTTTGACATGACCTCGATGGCACCAGAAGTCGCCGAGGCCGACCACCACGTCGCCGCTCGACGGTGGCGAGATTTCTCTGGCGACCGTCTGCAGCCGCGGAGCATGGCGCGCGCTCCACGCCTCCCAGAACGCCCCTGTTCGCGTATAGCCGAGCGCCACGTAGGGAAGGTGGATCGCGCGCAACGCAGGGAACAGATGGGAAATCGGCGTCAGTCCCATCATGTCGCCGAATAGACGCCGCAGGCGGGCAATGGAACGGTCTCGGCATTCCGCCCGGACAAGGCCGGATACTATGGAAGGATGAACCTGATAGAACGTGGCAGCGCCGGGTGGCCGGGCAATGCACTCGACGCCTGCGTCGGCGCGACGGAGTACGGATCCGAGAATATTCTCGCTGACGCGCTGAAGCCCCGATGGATGGCGCATGTATGCATACCACTGCACCAGGCCCGACACGTCGAACAGCAGCCTGCCAGTCAAGGATCCCTCTTTCGGCTTGCGCGTCTTGACTTCATCATTTGCCAGGGCAGGTGGCTGCTGCCATTTGGATTGAAGAGTTCCGATTGCGCGGTTCGCTTGCGATGATAGCGTGTGCGGGCAGTAATTTCGATCATCGGTTGGCATGTGAGCACGTCACATTCGTCCAATTTGCAATCAGGCGAATCGCAGCGGAATCAATCGGGCTGGCCGAAACGACGACCGAGCCGGATAGCCCTGTTGCATCTTGAATGTCTCTCCTGCCTGCCGGCCCTCGAGTTTCTTTTCGGCGAAGTGGGCGACAGCATCGGCCTTGTGGTGACGTCGCGTCGCTTCGGTGCTCCTCGCAAAGGTCTCTGGCGCCAGGCCTGGCGAAGCCTGAAGCGCTCCGGCATGCGGTTTACCATCGTGCTTGGGTGCGATCTCTTCTTGCCGCGCCTTGCGCGTGGTCTCGCCGTCTTGACCCGCCTCCTCGGTCGCGACACGAGCATGCATGCGGTTCGCGCCTTGGCGAAACGCCATGGCGCCCGGTATCTGGAGACTTCCGACATCAATGGAATGGCGGCAATGTCGGAGTTGTCGACCTACCGGCCCGACATCGTTGTTTGTCTGCATTTCGACCAGATCCTCGGTCGGTCGTTCATCGACTCGATCGGGGTGCCGATCGTCAACGTCCATCCGTCCCTGCTGCCCGGGTATCGCGGACCCTGTCCGTCGTTCTGGGTGCTCGACGCAGGAGAGCGGACAGCCGGCGTCACCATTCACCGGATTGCCGACGAAACCATCGATACCGGAGAGCGGCTTGCGTGGCTGGAGATCGCCGTCCCGCGCGTGACGTCGATGATAGAGCTCGATACCGAACTCTTCCGGTTCGGCGCTGTTCAACTCGTGGCGTTGTTGCGCGAGCAAGGAACACTGCATTCACGCGATGCGACCACGATGTCGAACGACTACTTCAGTTTCCCCTCGGCTATTACCGTCCGCCGTGCCGGCAAAAATGGGGTTCGGCTCTGGCGCCTCGGCCCCGCGATAGGCTTGCTGGCTGCGGCGATTGGGATTCGCCCATCGTTTCAGCCTGGGTCGACGGTGCTCGCATGCTCACCGACGTCGGGCGGAAACGGTCAGTCGGTGAGCAGCACGCTGGGTGCCGGCAAGGGGAAGTTCGCGTGACCTCGATGCATCGGCCCGCCTGCCTGGGATGATCAGGCTCCGCGTTTGGGCGTTCGTGTGAACGGCCTGATGCGGCCCATGAGACCATCGACAAGCGCCTTTCCCACGACGGGCAGGAGCATGGCTTCGAGCAGCCACATGGCGACGAGGTCCGTGCCAAATCGTCTCCAATGCAGTCGGCCGATGGCGCTCGCAGCGAGAGCAGCGCCGATGCTCTTGAGGATGACGACGGCCGCGATCGTTGCAGCAAGCGCAATCGTGGCCGATGGCGCGATCGATGAGCCGAGCACCCAGGCGAGGCAAGTCGCTGCGATCGCCACGGAGAGCGCAGCCATGAAGTAGGTATGAAATTGCACGAGCAGCCCGAAGATCACGGCCTGGTGCCAATCCAGATGCTCCAACAGGCGCCACGGCAACCCCCGGAATGCCTGCCCGATCCCTGTAGCCCATCGCGTTCGCTGGGCGGCGAGTACGCCCATCGTCTCCGGCAGTTCGCCGGCAACCGCAACGGTAACGAGGTTGATCGAGCGCCAGCCTCGGGCAAACGCCCTCAGGCTCAGGTCGAGATCCTCTACCAGGGTGTGGCTTCTCCAGCCGCCGGCGTCGACGATGGCCTGCCTGCGCCACAGGCCGCACGTGCCGTTGAACGGTGTGGGGATGCCAGCTGCAGCACGGCCAGCCTGCTCGTAGACGTAGTACATATCGAGTTCGATGGCCTGCGCCCGCGTGATCAGGTTGCGATCGCGATTGCGATGATCGAGCCGGGCCTGGAGGAATGCGGCGCGCGGTTCAGCCAGCAGGGCGGGCACGACTGCCTCGAGGAAACCGGCAGCAGGGCGATAGTCGACGTCGAAAATGGCTATGAGCTCAGCCTGGGTGCGCTCCAGCGCCACTGCCAGGGCGCCTGCCTTGAACCCCTGACGATGGGGCCGGTGTATCAGCTCGATGTTGACCCCCAAGGCATGCCAGTGCCGCACCCGGTCCAATGCGATGCGTGTCGTGTGGTCGGTGCTGTCGTCGAGCACCAATATCTCGAGCCTGTCGCGTGGCCAGCTCATCCCACAGATCGCGTCGATCGCAGCGCAGACCAGATTCGGCTCGTTGTGCAAAGGAAGCTGGACAGAGACGAGGGGGGCCGGCGAAACCAATCGATGCCGATGCTGTGACGAAGGTGGCGCCTCTGGGTGCGCTCCACGGTTCCGGTCCTTCATCAGGTGCACCGCGATGAGGAACAGGTCGGGCAGGCACAGGATCGCCGCATAGATGCACAAGACCAGGGCGAGGATGCCGGTAGCATCGGCGACCATGGACACGGCTGACTGGAACAGTGGGATCTCCAGTCTCTCAGGTGCGCAGGCCCGGCCTGGGTCGAGGCCTCCCGGCAACCCGGAGTGGCAGGGCCAGGGCTTCCTCAGGCGACCACGTCATCGGATATCTCCATCCATCGGCAACCGTTGTGCGACGAGCAATGGGACCCGGCCACGAAACAGGGATACCACGACCAGTCGCCATCGCCGCAACCGGTCCACGACACTGCAACGGGCCAATATGGCCACTCAAAGGTAGCAGCCGTACTACTAATGGAGTAGATTCGGGCGAATGCGCTCGAACGCACGGTCTTTCTCTGCGCCACTGTTGGCAGCAGCTCAATCCCCACACAGGCAGAGCGGTCATTTCCAGCCGTTGATATCGCGCCGCACCTTGCTGCTTGGCGCGGCTTCAGTCGCGACAGGCTGTTCAAGCCTTCCGGCCGCGGGCCCAACGACGTCGGAGATCGATGCGGCGTCGAAGCCAAAGTCGGGTCAGACGGTCCTCTTCGCCCTGATCGATCTGTCGCCCGGCGTAACCTCGACCATGGAAAAATGGGGGAAGCCTTCCCTGCACGGCGGCTTCGGCAATGCGCGACGGCCGCCGGCCCAGACGATCGGGATCGGCGATTCGGTCCAGATCGTCATTTGGGAGGCGGCTGCCGGCGGCCTGTTCTCGTCCCCGGTGGTCGACCGACAAGCCTCGGGATCGCGGTCCGCGACCATACCGGAGCAGATCGTCTCCAACGACGGCATGGTGACGGTGCCGTTCGCCGGAAGGATTCGCGTCGCCGGGCGTTCCACGAACCAGGTCGAGGACGCGATCGTCAGCAACCTGCAGGGTAAGGCCGTCGAGCCGCAGGCGCTCGTCACCGTCACGAAGAATGTGAGCAACACGGTGACCGTGCTCGGCGAGGTGACGAACGGGGCACGAGTGCCGCTCTCGGCGCGGGGCGACCGCATTCTCGACGTCATCGCCGCCGCGGGAGGTATTCGCGTTCCGGCGCATGAAGTCTTCGTGACCCTGGTGCGTCAGGACCAGGCCATCCGCGTGCCGATGCAGGCTATTCTCGTGCAGCCGTCGGAGAATATTCCGGTCCTGCCGGGCGATGTCGTGACTGTCGCCCGCGACCCGCAGACCTTCACGGCAGCCGGTGCGACGACCCAGAATGCCGTGATTCCCTTCGATACGATCGGCGTTTCGCTCGAGGAAGCCATCGGCAAGGCAGGCGGCCTGAACGACCAGCGGGCCGACCCTCAGGGGGTCTTCGTCGTGCGTTTCGAGGACCCGCAGCGCTACGACCAGCTCGGGTTCGCCCGCCCGGCTCCCGGCTCGACAGACAAGATCCCGGTCATCTACCGGGTCAACATGCGGGATCCCAACGCATTCTTCCTGGCCCGCCAGTTCTCGATGCGCAACAAGGACCTGCTTTTCGTCTCCAATGCGTCGATCACGGAACTCCAGAAGCTCTTCCTCGTGATCAATTCCCTGATCGTGCCTGGCGCCACCGCCATCGCTGTGGCCGCCGCCATCAGGTACTGAGCGACGTGCCGGACATATCGCGTTGATATTAAAAGTTATTTAGCTCGGCCTGGCTAGTTTATATCCGCGGTATGCGGTCCGGCTTCAGGTGCCGCGACGACCTCGATCGCGAGACAGGTTTAAACCACAGCCCCGCGGGCTTTTTTTGTTGCGTCGCGTGGGAATATACCCAAGAATAAAACCGGGGAATAGGCCAATTCCGGTTTTACAATTGGGGTCTCAAAATGCGCCAGCTCAACACTGCTGACTTGTTGGTAATTCAGGCTGCGATTCTGGCTGGCTCGAAGCCGCCTCTCGGCACGCCCTTCACCTCGATACAGGGAATCAGGGGCGTCGACGGCACCTTCAACAACATCTCGCACGCCTCGATCTTCGATCAGTACGGGAACGCCGTTAACACCGACACATACGGAAACGTCAACCAGCCGTTCATCTACATCACGACACCGGTTTTCCGCGACATGCCGGGGACTGGCCTCGGAGGTGCCGCCAACAACTACGCTCAGATTGGCCCTCTTAATCCGACAGGCAACGTCAACGACCCCACGCCGCGCATCATCAGCAATCTCGTAGTCGACGCGTCGGTGAACAATCCTTTCCTTCCCACCGATGACAGCCACCTTGGAAATCCCGGGGATCCGGCGATTTTCGTGACGCCATTCAATTCCTTGATGACGATTTTTGGCCAGTTCTTTGACCACGGCCTCGATTTCATCGCCAAGGGCGGCAGCGGCACCGTCACCATTCCATTGCTGCCTGGGGACGTGAATTTCAATCCCGCCTTCCCAGTGGGCCACCCGCTCAATTCGATGACCCTGACTCGCGCCACTGTCGCGCCGATCGGTGGTCCGGCGCTGCCGGACGGTACGCTGTTGCCGACGGGCATGGTTGGCACCAATCTGAACACCACCGCGCCACTCGTCGACCAGAGCCAGACCTATGGTTCGACGGACGCCATGGCGTTCTACCTCAAGGAGTACGATGCTTTTGGCGTGGCCACCGGCCGCCTGGTGACACATTCCGACGGCGGCATGGCGACGTGGAAAGACATCAAGGACAATGCTGCCAAGAAAGGAATTACTCTTACCGATGCCGACGTCTTCAACGCACCGACACCGGTTTTCGTCGGTCCTGCGGCCAACCAGTGGATAAGGGGCGCGGCCACCAACCAGGCCTTTCTAGCCGACATCAACCATTTTGCCGACCCTACCGGCAAGGTCGGCCCTGACGCAGACAGTGTCATCACGCCGGTTGTCCCTGGCCCGCCGCTGACAACCTTCGACAACGAGCTTCTCGACGTTCACTACGTCGCAGGCGATCCGCGAGCCAACGAGAATATCGCTCTGACGGCCGTGCACTCCGTCTTCCACGGCGAGCATAACCGGCTGGTCGACCAGATAAAGAACCTGATCGCGCAGCAGGATCAGGTCACCCCCGGTTTCGCGCAACAGTGGAATGGCGATCAGATCTTCCAGGCTGCGAAGTTCGCGAACGAAATGCAGTACCAGCACATGGTATTCGAGGAGTTCGC
>CADECW010000083.1:29666-32587 GCA_902825855.1 uncultured Rhodospirillales bacterium
GCGTTGCAGAACGGCGATCGGCTCTATTATCTCGCTCGTCTGGCCGGCAATCTTCTGGATCAGGTCGAGCAGCAGACGTTCGCCGATCTGGTGCAGCGCGGTTCGCATGCAACGCACGTCAACGCCGATACGTTCGGCACGGCGGACGAGTATGTCGAGTTGTCCGAGTTGGGCGTGGTGAACTTCATCAAGCCTCCGGGTACCGCTGCGGGTGTGGGTCCCGCAGTGGGTGGATTGGACGAGGTCTGGCACGAGGTGATTGGTGGAACACACGTCGCCAATATCATCGACGGCGGCAACGGCAACGACACGGTCTATGGCGAGGGTGGCAACGACGTCATCAGGGGTGGTTTTGGCAAGGACCGCCTGTACGGTGGTGACGGCGACGACAACATCTCCGACCTCGAAGGCGACGAACTCATCCGCGGCGGATCGGGCAACGATACGATCAATGCCGGCATCGGGTTTGACGTCGTCTTCGGCGAGGACGGCGACGATACCATCCTGCTGGGTGACGGCCTTGACGAGGCCTTCGGTGGTAAGGGCAAAGACAACATCAAGGGCGACCTCGGCGATGACACCCTGGTGGGTGACGAACACGACGACAGGTTGGATGGCGGCAACGGCATCGACTCCCTCGCCGGCAGCGCCGGCAACGACGTCCTGCTTGGCGGCCTGGGTAACGACAACTTGGATGGCGGAGACGGCAACGACTTCCTGATCGGCGGTGCCGGTGCAGACGTGTTGTCCGGCGGCCTGATCATCGGCGAATACGACATCGCCTCCTACGAGACGGCGTTCCCGACGCCGGCAGTCCCTGGTCAAGGCTTGACCATCGACATGACCAATTCGGCCGTGTCCACCGGCGATGCGCTGGGCGACACCTATATTGAAATCGAGGAAGTTCGCGGTACCAATCGGGACGATACGATAAGAGGTGCTGCGATTCCGATGGTGCTCGTCGGCAACGAAGGTAACGACGTTCTTATCGGCAACACTCTCGACGATGTTCTGATTGGCGGGAAAGGCAACGACAACCTTCTTGGCGGCGCCGGTATCGATACCGCTGTCTTCACTGGCAATCGAAGCGAATATAACTTCACTGCGGCCGGGATCACGGATACGATCGTCGGCCGCGATGGCACGGACTCTTTTGTGGATCTTTCGGTTGAGATCCTGGAGTTTGCCGACCAGTCGGTGACCATCGCGACGTTGCTGAATCTGCCGTTCATCGGCGTGAACAATACTGTCCCGTTCGTGATCAATGGGCAGTCGCCTTTGCCCCTGGTTATACACTCGGGAGTGGTTGATGGCACGGCGCTGATCAATCACACGGCGACTCAGGGGATCAACCTGGGTGTCATCACGGTTGCACAGCCATCCGGTGTTGCCGGTCCGCGAACTTTTGCCTTGGCAGGGGTCGACGCATTGGCGTTCCAGATCGTTACCAATACGAGTACTGGCGACCAGGAGCTCCACTTCATCGGTGGCGGACCTCTCAGCCGGGTGAATTTCGAGGCGAAGCCCGAATATAACGTCACGGTGAGCGTGGCGGATGCAAACGGCACGACGTCTCTCAACGTCATCGTCCCCGTCATCGACGTCAACGATAACGCCCCCTCCATCACCACGGGTTCGTCGGTGAACGTCCTGGAGGGGACATCGACGTCCCTCGTGGTCTACCGCGCGGAATCCGAGGATCTCGACTCCGTGTCGACACTGCCCGGCGGTGCCTTCGTTCAGTATTCGCTACAGCCGGGGGGCGCGGACAACGGCAAGTTCTCCTTCGTGAATGGAGAGCTGAAGTTCCTGAACGCCCCGACTGTTACAGGCAGCGCCGCCGGTAACAACATCTACAAGGTGAATGTTGGGGCCTTCGATGGCACCAACATGACCACCAAGCTGATCTCGATCGAGGTACAGGGAACGCCTGTGCCTCCGGGCGTGACTCTGTTCGGAGACGGGGGCGCTGGCGGACCCGTTCCCGCGACGGATACCCTCAACGGCACTGCCTTTAATGATTTCCTCTTTGGCCTGACGTTGGACGACACTCTGAACGGCTTGGGAGGCAACGACAGTCTCGACGGCGGCACCGGCAAAGACGCCATGACCGGCGGGATCGGCGACGATACCTACAAGGTCGATCAACTGAACGACCAGGTGATAGAGTTCTTGAACGAGGGCATCGATACGGTAATCGCGTCCATCGACAATTATACACTGCCCGCGAATGTCGAAAGACTCACCCTGGATAACTTGTCTCTCACGACCAAGATTGGTGTGGGCAACGAGCTTGAGAACTTCATCCTTGGTAACAAACAACAGAATACACTCTACGGGCTCGACAACAATGACATCCTGGATGGTGGCGACGAGGTTGATTTCCTCTTCGGTGCTAAAGGCAACGACTCCTACTTCGTCAACGACCTGCAGCATATCGGGGCTAACCTGTCCGACATAGTCAACGAAGGTGGAACGTGGGGAGGGGTGTTCTCAGGTAACCCGTTGGCCGACGGACTTGTGACGGACGTCGACACGATCACCTCGACAGCGGCGTTTTACTGGGATGTTTATAGCGTCGGTGAGGTCCTTCGGCTCGCAGAAGGTGCCGTGGGCAGCAGCGGGGCGGGATCGACGATCGTTGGCTCCCTGCTGAGCAACGAGATGATCGGCAACAGCGGTACAAACATAATGTTCGGCCGCGGCGGCGCCGATACCTATCGAGCTGGTGATGGCATCGACTGGATTTCGCTGTCACTACTGGGGCTTACCGATGGAAACTCGTACGTCGGCGTCGACGGGGTGAACACCATTGTCGTTGACCAGCGGTCGTCTGGACCAATGTCCTACGACATCATCTTCGAGTTCGATGTCACCAAGGACATCATCGACGTTCGCGACTACGGTCTTGGAACGTTTGC
>CADECW010000084.1:0-17272 GCA_902825855.1 uncultured Rhodospirillales bacterium
CATGGCCATCGACATCGCCAACATGCCCAGCGAGACCGCAGCTCTTCTCATGACAATGCACCCTGGCCAACGACAGTCGATCTCGATCCGCGACGGAGTGCCATTCGTGGACAAAGTCGCATGCTCAACCGACCATGTAACAGTTTGAATGAAACAAGCTCAGAAACAACAGCAGGAAGAGTCTTTAACATACTGTTTTAACACAATTAAATACACTTAATAGTATACAACAACCGAGTGTGGCAGGCCAGCTGCATCTACGAACTGACTAGTGCCGGAACGCTTCCGCCGGCTCCAGGCTCGCCGCGCGCGATGCCGGATACCAACCGGACAGCAGGCCTATCAGCCCGCCAATGACCGGAGCGACCAGTGGCGCCATGGGGTCGAGCACCGGGCTCCAGACCTGATACCAGGACACTCCGACCACGATCAGCACGCCGAGACTGCCGCCGATAATACCGCCGACGACTCCGAGCGATGCGCTCTCGAACAGGAACTGCCGGCGAATGTGGGCGCGCGTGGCGCCGATCGCGCGGCGTAGGCCGATCTCGGATGTCCGCTCCATGACGCTCACCAGCATGATGTTGGCAATGCTGAGGGCACCGACGGCGAGTGACAGTCCTCCGAGCAGGAGGAACATCACGTCGAGGTCGGTCTGCACCTCGTCACGCACCCGCTTCGGCTCCTGGGGAACCTGCACCCTGAGAACGCGCGGTTCATCGGGCCGCAGCGCCGTTCGGACCTGCTCGGCGATGAGATAAGCCGCGCCGACCTTGGTCTCGACGATGACATTGCCCGGTCCGACCAGGCCGAAATACTGCCGCGCGGTTCCTTCAGGGATGATTACCGACCCGAGCAGCTCGGGCTTGCGAACGACATCGCGCAGTATGCCGATGACGAGAAACGTCTGATCGCCGATGTAGATCGCCGGCAGGCGGTCGAGGTTGGTGATGCCAAGCCGCCTGGCTGCGTCGGGTCCCAGCACGGCGACGCGGTCTGCCCGTGCCGAATGGCCGGAATCGAACAAGCGGCCGGCGGCAAGGTCGGCCCGTACCGCTGGAAACATTCCGGGCGACGCGGCGCGCACGGCGAGCTTGAAGGCACTCTGGTTGGCAGGATCCCGCACGGGCGAGGCGCTCACCAGGGCGCCACCCGTGTCCACATCGCTCATCAGTCCCGCGGCTACCGCACCGTTGAGGCGCAGGATCCTCTCCGGAGCATCCCAGGGAATGGCCCTCGGATCGACGGTCCCGGTGGCGAGACCCGGTCGCGCCGTGACGAAGAGTTCTGTCGCTGCAAGCTGGTCGAACTGGCTGATGATGCGGTTACTGGCCGTTCCGGTAAGCCCCAGGGTGGCGACCAGTGCCGACAAGCCCACGACGATGCCCATGACCGTCAGCGCCATCCTGATCGGCCGGGCGAACATTCCGGCCAGCGCCTCGCTCAGAAGATCTCGCATGGAGATTTTTGATCGCAAGACTCTTTTCGACCGACTACCGGGTTGAGCAGGCTTCGGCGCCGGGGACAGCGAACCCAGAGAATGATCGGTGACCTTGCCGTCAATGATCGAAATCCGACGCGATCCGCGGCGCGCGACGTCCTCGTCGTGGGACACCACGACGAGCGTCAGCCCATCGCGATTGAGCTCGGAAAGTATGTCGAGGATGTTGGCCGAGTTGGTCGAGTCCAGGTTGCCGGTTGGCTCATCGCAGAGCAGCAGGCTGGGCTCCCCGAAAATAGCTCGTGCGATCGCGACGCGCTGCCGTTCTCCGCCCGAAAGCTTGGTCGGCAGGAATTCTGCGCGATGGTCGAGGCCCACCCGCCTGATTGCCCGCATGGCCCGTTCGCGCCGGTCCTTCCGCGATAGTCCACGATAGACCTCGGCCAGCATCACGTTCTCGAGCACGGTCCGGTAGGGCAGCAAATGGAACGACTGGAACACGAAGCCGATGTGCTGGCTGCGCAGGCCGGCGCGCTGATTCTCGGTGAGCTTCGTGGTTTCTATCCCGTCGAGGCGATAGCTGCCGCTCGTCGGCCGGTCCAGGCAGCCGATGATGTTGAGCAGTGTCGACTTTCCCGACCCTGATGGCCCCGTCAGCGATATCCAGTCGCCGCGATTGACGACGAGGTTGACGTCGACCAGGGCAGTGACCGCGGGCTCGGTGCCGAACACCTTGCCGAGATGCTCGAGCCTCAGCACTGGCGCGGCGGTGTCGCCTTCGATCACCTTGCCTGCAGTCGAAGACTCGTAGACGTCCACGTCAGCTGCCCTGTTCGACGTTCTTGTAGCCGACGACCACGAGTTGGCCGGGTGCGAGCTTGCCTTCGACCGCGGTTATCTCCACGAAGCCGCCGGCCGACAGGCCTGGCTTCACCGTGACGTATTCGAGCACGCCGTTGTTGTCGATCTGAACACGCGAAACGCCGTCCACCGAAAGCGAAAGCGCACTTACCGGCACGGCCGTCACTTCACCTTGCGTGCTCTTGACCGGAATCGTCAGTCGGACGGAAACGCGATCGAGCGGCACGGGTGTGTCGTCGACCCGGGTCTCGAAATAAAAGTGGAACCCGTCGACGCCGCGCGTCCCGGGTGACGCTGCGACCATCGCCACGACACCGGTCGCCTTGATGCCGAGCGCCGGCTCGTCGATGGAAACCTTCATGCCGGGCTTGACCAGCTGTGCGGTATCGAGGGGCAGCCCGGAGTCGACGGCGAGGCGGAAATCCGTGACGGACATGACCGTACCGGTTGCCGGGGCGCCGACCGCTGCGGAGATTTCCTGGACCCGTACGGGCAAGCTGGGAAGGAAAACGATCTCGTCCGCGGGAATCTGGACGCCGAGCCTCTTCTTCGCCAGATCGTACTCGGCCGTCGCCTGTTCGGCCCGCTGGGTCGCGAGCTTGAGGTCATATTCCGCGAGCTTCTGTGCCTCCAGGGCGGCGCGCACCGCCCGTTCGCCCTCGCGCGCGGCCGCCGCAGTCGCGGCGTCAGCCAACCTGATGCGCTCCGTCGCCAATGCGACTTCGCGCTCGGCCGTCTGCATCGCTACCTCGCTTTCGAGCTGCGCCCTTCGCCGAGCCGCCTTTGCCATCTCGAGCTTCGCATTGGCGGCGGCACGCGCCGTCTCCGACTGCCGTGGATCGAGCGCGATCAGCGCCTGCTCGGCGGTCTGCACCGCAATGTCGGCCGCTGCCACCGATTCGGCGTGCGTTGCCCTGGCCCGCTCGCTTTCCAGGGTGAGGGGCTTACCGGAATCGCGCATCTCATCCAGGCGACGCCTGTCGTCCGACCGCGTGGCACGCTCGAGCGCGGCGGCCTGGTTGCCCTGATAGGCTGCTGCCCGTGCCGCCGTTACCGCCTGTGTAGCCGTCGTAACCCCCGATTCGGCCGCAATGCGAGCCCGCACGGCATCCGAAGATTCCCGCTCGATGGTCTTCAGCGCGGCCATCTGGTCTCGCGTCGGACCAAAGGGTTCCCAGCCCTTCTTCTTGTACCAGGCCGCGACCGCATCGCTCGTCTTCTGGTCGTACATGTCGTCGATCGGGCCTGAATAGACACCGAGGCGCTGCAGGGCCTGCTTGAGCTGGCGCACATCCTCGCCGTGTACGTTGGGGGCGAGATCCCGGTAGGTCGGCGCCGGCCCCTGGAAGAGGAACACGGGACGTCCCGAGGCGGTCACGATCACGTCGCCCTCGGCAAATCGCGCGTTCAGCAGAGGCACGGTCGCGATCAAGCCGGGAGCGGGTTTGAGCGCCGAAGGCACGATCGAAATCGGCTGAGGCAGGCCGAACCGGACCGTTCCGCGCGTGACGACGTCGGTGCTGAGAACGCGCTTCTCGATCGGCACGAGGATCGGCGATGCGGTCGGCGGTGCGGTCCGAGCCGCAACCTCTGCCGGCGACGATATCTGCGATCCGACGACCCAGGCACCGGCAGCCGCTCCGGCTACGGTTGCGAGGACAAGGTAAAGGACATTCATCCGGTTCATGGTGGTGCCTCGATCTACTCAGGCAGCGCGATCATGACCTCACTCTACCTTACGCGAGAACAACTCCTTGCGGATTCGTTCCTCGACCGGCTCGATCAACTTCTCGTGCAGCCGGACGCTGATGGTTGCCACACCGCGCTCGTAATCCTGAAGCTTCTTGAGCGCCTCGCTCTGCTCCGGCGAGAGCTTGTCTACGGGTATTCGTCCGTTGTCGGTGATGGCGGCGAGCCGTTCACGAATGACCGGTTCCACCTGGTCGGGATGGCTGAAGTCGTAACCGGCCTTCTTCATCTCGGCAGCGTAGCTGGCCAACGCCGCCTTCATTCGCGGATCCTTGTTGAGGATGGCGTCCTGCGGATTGACGTATGTCGCCTTCAGCTGATCCGACTTGAACACCTGCTCCGCGGCCTTGCGCGTGCATCCGCCGGTCTGCCACAGGATCTCACCTTCAAGCCCCATGGCGAAGGTCGGACTGCCGGGCTCGCCCAGCAGGGCGCGGTTGTAGGCAACTTGATCCGACGTCGACAGGGCTTTGAAGTATTGCACGTTGCGCACGCCCAACCCGATGGTGGCGGGACTGGTGCTGGTTGCCAACTGGGGTGCGGCGCCGGTGTACAAGGTCGCTATTCCGAAACCATACTGGCGAACGAATTGGGCTTCGGTGAGGCCGGGAACGGATTTTTCCGCCTTCATCCCGGCGCGCACCGTGGCATGGTCCACCGCGAAGTACTGAAAGCCCTGTTCACGCATGCAAGCCGAGAGCAACTCCTCGGTCCGCTCGATGGCCTGGACCAACTCGCGCGGTGTCAGCCCGTACTCCTCCGTGCCGACCGGGGCTGGCGACTGGGCGAACCCGGCCACCGGAAGGAGGATGGTCGCCAAGGCCCAGGTTCGCATCAAACTACTCATAGCCAAGTGACTCCTCGGGCCGGATAGCCGGCCGCACAATCCTCTTTGCGACCGACGTCACCCAGCCTGGATGAGTCGCGTCCCTCTGGGAGCTGGTGATGGTCGAGCTGCTCGGCCCTGCCGGGCCGAGGGCCTCGCCGGACGTAGCCAGGAAACCGACCCTGAGGTCGTCCATGGCATGGTGTTCCAGGTAAACAGAAACCCTTTCGAGGGTTGCTCGCGCCGGTACTACGCCGCAGGCAAGAAAGCGAACCATGACCTCCTACCCAAACGCCTCCAGCTCCCCTCCATCGCCTCAATCGGCCTCTTTGTAGCGGGTCGGAACGATTTCCTGATCCTCCGACTCGTCTTCGAGCACGGTCGCTCCGCGGCCAAAGCGCAGATACAAGGCTGGCAGAACGAACAGGCTCAGCAGGGTCGAGGTGATCAAGCCGCCCAGGATGACGACAGCCATCGGATACTCGATCTCGTGCCCAGGCAGGTCGCCGTAGATCACCAGCGGCAAGATCGCCAAGCCCGCCGTCAGGGCAGTCATGAGGATCGGACGCAGGCGCTCCGTTGCTCCGCGCAACACAAGATCGATGCCGAAGGATTCGCCTTCGTAGCGTTCCAGATGCTGGAAGTGGTTGACCATCATGATGCCGTTGCGCGCCGCGATGCCCAACACCGTGAGGAAGCCGACCAGTGATCCCAGTGAAATTATGCCTTGCGTCATCAGCACTGCCAGAACGCCACCCACCAACGTTGCGGGCAAGGTAAGGAAGTTCAGGATTGCCAGCCGCCAGCTCCCGAACGAGGCCTGCAGAACCAGCAGAACACCGATGGCAGCCAGCACGGTGAATATGAGCAGTCGATTCCGTGACAGCGTGAGCTCAGTGTACTCGCCCTGCAGGACCGCGCGATACTCGAGCGGCAACGGGACCTTCGCCAGCGCGGCCTGGACGTCCTTGGCGACCGCCGCCAGGTCGCGACCGGCAACACCGGCCTGGACGTCGATGCGCCGCGATCCGTTTTCTCGCCTGATGCTGTTCGGCGTTGGGACGACGCGTACGTGAGCAACTTCCGCCACTCGCACGCGAGCGCCGAGCGGCGTGTCGATGAGCAGTTCCTCGACGGCCTTGACGCTGTGCCGATTCTTGGCCTTCGCCCAAACCTGCACGTCGTGAGTGCGGCCGCCGACGAAGATGTCGCCGACCTCCTCGCCCGCCATCAAGGTCGCCATCGCGCGACGCAGGTCACCCGGCTTGAGGCCGTACTTCTGCGCCACGTCGAGCTTGAGTTCAACCTCGACGTGTGGAACCTCGACCAGCAGCTCCTTATTCACACGCGTCAGGCCGGGAATACCGGTCAGCGCGACGCGGACGTCCTCGGCCTTGTCGCGCAGCACGTTGAGATCGGGACCGAAGAGACGCACGACGATCGCGTCGCTCGAGCCCGTCAGCACCTCGCGGATGCGCTCCTTCAGGTAGGTCTGCAGGTCGCGATATAGGCCAGGATAGCCGTCGACCATTTCCTGCACGGTGTTGTACGTCTTGTGGTAGTCGGCCGACTTGTCGATGCTGATCCAGTTCTCGCCGAAATAGATGCCGTACACTTCGTCGGCAAGGAAGGCCTGCCCGATGTGTGCCCCGAAATTGCGCACCCCTGGAATGGCGCGCAGTTCCTTGCTGGCACGTGTCGTGATGCGCAGCATCTCGGGATGCGACGTGCTGGGATCGGTGACCCAATGCATCAGGAAGTCGCGCTCCTTGAAGTCGGGCAGAAGCGAGTGTCCGAGGAACGGGTATGCGCCGATGCCGGCGGCGGCAACGACCGCCACAAGGCCGTAGCCGAACTTCGGGCTGCGTGTCATCGGTGTCAGGATGCGCACATAGTGGTGCCGCAGCCATACCACGAGCGGCGACTCCTTTTCCGACAACTTGGCACGGTCGAGCAGGATCAGGCACAGGGCCGGCGTCACGGTCATGGCCACGACCAGGGACGCGAAGATCGCCAGCGCGTACGACTGGATGAGTGGCCTGAAGAACGCTCCGGTGAGACCCTCGAGGAACAGCACCGGAATGACCGCCAGGACGATGATCACGGTCGCGTTGAAGATGGGCGCACGAACCTCGAGCGAAGCCTCCATGATGATGCTTGCGGTCGTTCGCGTGCTTCCTTCGCGGCGGTATTGCTGCAGGCGCCGCATGATGTTCTCGACGTCGAGGATGGCGTCGTCCACCACGACGCCCAGGGCGATGACGAAGCCGGCCAGCACCATCGTGTTGACCGAGTTTCCGGTCATGGACAGCACCAAGCCCGCCGCCAGGAGGGACAGTGGAATCGCCAGGATGCAGACGATCGCGGTGCGCCACTCGTAGAGAAACGCCACGATCACCAGGACGACCAGCACGCAGCCCAGCAAGAGGGCATGTGACAGGTTGCCGATGGAATCCTCGACGTACGTCGCGGGACGGAAGATCGTGGTATCGATTTCGATGCCGGGCAGGCCCGGCTTCATGGCCTCGAGGGCGGCCTCTACGCCCTTGGTCACGTCGACGGTATTGCCCCAGGGAAACTTCTCGACGATCAGCATCAGGCCGGGGCCGTCGTTTATGATGGAATCGCCCACCATGCCCGGCGCGGCCCACGTGATGTCGGCTACCTGGCCGAGCAGCAGCGGCACGCCCTTCCGGGTGTCGACCGGAACCTTGGCCAGGGTCTCCGGCGTGACGCCGGCCTGCATGAAGCGCAACGCCATGCGCTTGTTGGGCATTTCGACGAAGCCGCCGGTTCCGATATGGGCGCCGCCGGAATAGCGCAACAGTCCGACATCGAGCGAGTCGGAGACCGCCTCCTGCACTTCGTCGAGCGTGACGTTGTGCTTGGCGAGCCGCTCCGGATCGACCTCGATCATCAGCATCTTGAGCTGTTCGCCCCAGATGGCGACGTTGGCTACACCCGGCACACCCAGCAGCTTGTTGCGGATGCCCCAGTAGGCCAGCATCGACAGGTCCATGACGGATTTGTCGGCCGAGGTGATGCCGATCTTCATCACGCGGCTGGTCGCCGACAGCGGCGGCATCATGTGCGGCGGTGCCGCCCAGGTCGGCAAGGCATGCGTGATGCCGGCGACGCGCTCCGTAACGAGCTGCCGAACGGTAAGTTCATCGGCATCCTGTTTGAGGATCAACAGCACGGACGAAAGCTGGTCGACCGACTTGGAACGAAGAATGTCGACGCCCGGCACGCCCATCAGTACGGTTTCGATCGGGACGGTAACCAGGGATTCCACCTCGCCGGGCGACAGGCCAAGACAGATGGTCTGGATCTCGATACGCGGCGGGGCGAATTCCGGAAAGACGTCGACCGGCAATTCCTTGATCCGCACTGCCCCGAAATAGACCAGCGCCACACCCAGGGCGACCAGCAGGAAACGGAAGCGCAGGCTTGTACCGACTATCGCGCGCAACATACTGGCTGCTCCCTGTCAGTGCCCGACGCCCATCTCGGCGCCGTAGAGTTGCGATACTCCAGTTGTCACGACCTTAACGCCGACTGCAGGACCTTCCTTGACCATGGCGTCGTCACCTTCGACGCCGTCAACAACCACCTTCTGACGCACATATGTCAGCGGTTCGGAAGTCGTGTAGACCCAGGGCGAGCCGTCCTTGTGGTAGACGATCGCGCTGTAGGGCAGGATTGTTCGGCCAGCAGAGTCCTGGCGGACATCGACCGTCTTGATGTCGAGACGCTGCGCGGCCTTTTCCGTGAGCGTGATCTTCTTCAAGGACGAGCCGCTGATTGCCTCGACTTTTTGCGGCTTGTTTGCCGACGGCTTGGCGTCGGTCGGACCCGCGGCGTGTGCCGAGGACAAGGCTGTCAGCATTCCGCCGATGGTGGCGAGAATGACGGCTGCTCGGTTGCTGCGCTTCATCGCACTGCTCCGTCAATGTCTTGCGGCTGTCGTTACGATTGGGTCTCGAGTTGCAATGCGTCGACCGCGGTGGCGGTGCCATATTTCAGGTAGAGCGCCGGCGTCATGAACAGGGTGACCACGGTCGAGGTGATCATTCCTCCGATGATCACCACGGACATCGGGTGGGCGATCTCCAAACCACCGACGTTGCCGTAGACCACGATCGGTAGGACCGCTGCAACCACGATGATGGCCGTCGCGACCACCGACGTGAATTGCTCCTGCACGCCGCGGCGGATCAGTGCCTCCCCGAAGGATTCGGCGCCGCTTTGCTCGAGGTGCTGGAAGTGCCTGACCATCATCAGGCTGCTGCGGACGGTGAAGCCGAGGACCGCGACCAGTCCGAGCAGCGATCCAAGCGCGAAGTTGCCGCCCGCAATGCCAGCGGCGATGAAGCCGCCCAGCATTGCCACCGGTATGCCGAGCGCGGAGAGCGCTGCCAGCCGCCAGCTGCCCATGGCAGCCTGCAGCAGCAGGAAGATCAGCACCGCGGCAGTGGCCAGATGCGGGTAGATCGAGCGCAAGGCCGAGCGACGCTCGACATGTTCGCCGAGGACCTGGGCATGGTACTCGTACGGGAACTTCACCTGGGCGACCTTCTGCGCGACCTCGCGCGTCACTTCGCCGATCGAGCGACCGTTGACGTCGGCATCGACGTCAATGCGCCGGGAGACGCCCTGCCTGCGGATGACGCTCTCCGCGTTCCCTATCTTGACGTTGGCAACATCGCCCAGGCGAACGGTCTTGTCTTCGTCGGTATCGATCCGGATGTTCTGGATGTCCTCCAGGCTGCTGCGGACGCCAGGGACGCCCCAGACCACGACATCGAACACCTTCTGATCCTGGAAGAGCGCACCGACCGTGATGCCGCTCACCAGTGCCGAGACGGCTCGCCTGATGTCGCCAGGCTTGAGGCCGTACTTCGCCGCACGGTCGAGATCGACTTCAACCTCGATGGCCTGCTCGGTCCTCGACTCTTCGATGCTTGGGTTCTTGACGCCCTGGGTCTTCGCCAGGATGTCCTTGATCTCCGCCGCCTTGTTGCGAAGGATGTCGAGTTCCTGGCCGTAGACGCGCACCGTCAGCTTCTCGTCGGCACCCGTCAAAGCATTGCGCATCTTCTTCGACAGATAGGTCTGGACCTGGCCAGTGAGCCCCGGCGCACTCTTGACCGCCTGGCTGATGGCCGCCAAAGCGGCATTGTAGTTGGTGCTCGGATCGAGACTCACCCAGACTTCGGCCGAGTTCACGTCAGCCGTATCGTCACAGTTGCACAGGATAGCCCGTCCGATCTGCGACGCCACGTTCTGGACCCCGGGAATGCCCTGCAGGTTCTTCATCAGGGCGGCGGTCGACTGGTTCATCGCCGGCAGTGAGGTACCGGGGGCTGCCTCGATGTCGACGACGAGGTCGGTCTCCTTGAAGCCCGGCACTATGGTGCGGTTAAGCGACACCCAGATCGCATAGCTCGCAGCCAGGGCCACGACAGCCACCACGAACCAGGTCGTCGGCGTGGCAAGCGTCCGCTGCACCACGGCCTCGTAGCGGCGCAGCAGCGGGTCGAGCAGTCTTGGCGTGGCGCCGCCGGCGGCACCCGCCCTCGCGCTCGGGGAGAGCAACATCGTGAGCGCTGGTCCCACGACCATCGAGACCACCATCGCGGCCACGACGGCGACAATGTAGGCGAGAATGAGCGGCTTGAAGAACGCCGCCGACAGCCCCTGCATGAACAGGATCGGCAGGACCGCGACGACGACGATCAGGCTGGCATAGAGCATCGGCCCGCGGGCGTCGGAAACGGCACCGACTATGATGCGGGTCATGCTCGGCCTGGTACCCGCTGCCATGGCTTCGCCAATCCGCCGGCGAATCGCCGTCACGTTCAGGACGGCCTCGTGGACAACGACGGCGATCGCCGTCAGCAGGCCGGCCAGCAGCATCATGTTGGCGCCGACACCGAACCAGCGCAGTGTGGCAACCGCAGCAATATAGGAAAGCGCAACCGACACGGCGGCAACCACGACGGAGCGCCAATCGCCGAGCAGCAGGCCCATGGCGATGACGAGCAGAATTCCGCCGACGGCAAATGCAACATTGATGTTGCCCGTCGCGCGTTCGAGGAATCCGGCTGGCCGGTAGATGCCGGTGTCGACGTCGATACCGGTCATTCCCGGCTTCAGTTCACGCAGCGCTCGGTCCACGCCCGCCGTGACTTCCTGTGTGTTGTACCCGGGGAACTTGTCGATCACGAGCAGGAGCCCGGTCTGCCCACCCTTGAGCAGCGCGTCGCCGATCAACGGCTGATGATCCTCGACGACCTTCGTCACGTCGCCCAAGGCAATCGATGTCCCATAGACCGGCACCTTGGCGAATTCCTTGGCCGTCTGGATCGGCGCCTTGTGGCGCAGATTGAGACGCTGATTGGGTGTGTCGATGAACCCGCCGCTGCCCGGGGTTGAAGAGTTGAGGTAGGTCAGCGGCGAAGCCCAGACTGCCTCGCCCGCCGTCTTGACCACCTGCTCGAGTGTGATGTCGCGCTTGCTCAGCTCGGCCGGATCGACCAGCACCTGCATCTGGTGGTCTCTGAATCCCCAGACCGCAACATTTGCGACACCGGGAACTGCGAGCAGCCGCGGCACGATCGTCCAGCGCGACAGCACCGACATGTCGATCAGCGAAACGGTCTTCGAACTGAGCCCGACATTCATCACCCGGCTGGCCGACGAAACCGGCTGCAGCAATGTCGGCGGCTTCGAGACGTTGGGCAACGCATGGGCCTGGGTCAGCCGCTCCTGGACCATCTGTCGGGCCTTCAGGTAGTCCGTGCCCGGCACGAAGGTCAGCTCGATCGACGACAGACCCGTGATCGATTCTGATTCGATCTTGTCCAACCAAGGTACGCCGTTGAGCAGGTCGGCCTCTATTGGCACCGTGATCAGCGCTTCGACCTCGTTGCTCGACAGGCCCAGCGCTTCCGTCTTTACGGTCATCTGCACCGGTGAGAATTCCGGCACAACGTCAAGTGGCACACGCGATAGTTGCCAGACGACGCCTACTGCAAGCACTGCTGCAAAGGCAACGATCAGGTTTCGAACGCGCAAGCTTGAAGCGACGATTGCTTTGATCATCGAGCCGAACCCCCAATGCTTCAGCAGCGGTTTATCTGACGAGCCGAAGTATTTGATTGACGGTTGCTAATAAATCCCCAAAAGCGCCTTAATTGTACCTATATTCTTGCAGTACGCTACATTAAAATTCGATAAGCGATTTTTAATGTCATAGGGCTCAGGAAACCCCACAGGGTGCAAGACTCTCCCCGGGCCGGCTTTGGTTGGCGGCACCGAGTGGCGGGCCGGGAGCGGTTGCCAGCAGGTTCGGCCGCCCGTCCCGACTTGCCCCGCAAACGCGGTGAAGCGCGCAAAGTGGCTTTATGCCCGAGTTCGAGGCTGGGGCTGCACACTTCTCCTGTCATGGCCCCAACATCGTGGATGCCATCGTTTGGCAGCCGTCTGGACCGGACTCCGCACCGGGCAGCGTCGCCTGGCTTAGCGACACGATTGGTCAAACGTGGGGGCAGTTCGATCGACCAGGCAGCCAATGAGTCGCCGCATCAGGAACAGAGCCAATGTGCTCGCGTACTCATAGCCTGGGGTCTGCCCCGAAGCGTTCAGCGGCATCGCGCACCTGCCGCGCTCAGAGCTCTACAACTGCTTCATGCTGGTTCGAGTGACTCCGGATCCTAGAACCGCAGGAGATCGTTGCTGCCATTGGAAAGCAGTTCGGACAGGTTGACGCCGCCCTGGCTGCCAGTCGAGGCGAGCATGCGATGCAGTTCGGAGAGCCGGGCGAGCGAGTTGAGGCACGACATCGAAATCAATTGGGCATGGGCGATCTGCAGCGCCGCCGACCGCCGGAGGCTGAGAAACGCATTGTCATCCAGTGTCCGCAACCGTTGTTCATCGATGCGATGCATGCCGTTCACGGCAACCTGCCGGTCCTGATGCATTCGCTTTATTTCCCAAGGAATGATCAGCTCCGCCTTGGCCAGCGCCGCAACTGCCGCCTCGACTTCCAGCCGACCTTTTTCCAGGGCCTCGAGGAACTTGACGACCTCGCCGATTGCCGCCGACGGCCTGCCGGTCTCGTCGAACAGCGCCTCACCCTGAGGCCCATCGCCAAGCAGACCAGCTTCCTCGTCGATGCAGAGCACCAGCTGGTCCGAGTCCGGGCGCCGCAGCATCCGGAAAGGATACGCGCGGAACATCGCTGGTATGTACTGATCCTTCAGCCATCGGCCATCGGGGAGCGTGAACAGGTTCTTCCCCGGCTCAAGGGACAGCAGCGCTACGAGGACAAATCGGTCCCTATCCTTCAGAAAGGCGGTCGGCATGGTCGTCGCCACCGCAGCGATTTCCAGTCCGACGACTGGAACCACCGCCTCCCGCGCCGCAAACCCGAAGGTGCTTGGACGAGACCACTTCTGAGCCCCATGCTGCTGGCGGCTTAGCGGAACATACCTGACCAACTGCTCCTCCTCTTGCAGGGCCAGGGGCCCATCTGGACCTGCGCATCGGCAACTCTCTACTCCGAAAGGAACTCGGCCACCTCGGAGGATAGGAAAGGAATACAACAAGCAATGCACTCGTCGCGACCATCGTTTGGTCGTTCGGTCGACCAGCGCGCGCCGCGACGTGGCCGCGGCGAGTTAGAAGCCGAGCAGCTCGGGGAAGGCGCCTACCACGCGGGTGCGCCGGCGGATCTCGCGCATGATCCGTTCGAGCGGGTTACTGGTCCTGATGCGACGCCTGTGCTCTTCAGGGAAGGTGTAGTACGCCAGGGTCTCTGATATGGCCGCTCGCACCAGTTCACCCTCAACCCAGCTACCGCGCGATCGAGGCACATCGCCGGCAGCCGTACTATCGTCGCCTACACCATGCCGACCGATTTCCAAAGGGGCACAAGGGTGCCGGAGAGGTTGGCGAATTCCTTCTGGAGAAGGGCAACATTCTCTTCCTTCGTCTCAACTCTCTTTCCATCCCGCACGAGGCGACGCCCCGTGCGCTCCATCTTCGCCCAACTGGCCATAGCCATTTTCGCAGGATCAAACGGGCCACCGTCCTGGAGCGAGTCCAGCAACAGGAGCTCCGGAAATGTTGCCCTTGTTCCCGTTCCCGCTGCCGGCATCGCCAAGTAGGTGAGCAATTCACCCGACATCAACCTGCCGACGATTGCCCTGTTAAGCGCACGGCCGGGCGCTGTTTGCTTAGCCGAGCCGATTGCCTGCACCGGGTGTACCTGCCCGGAATGCACCAGGAGAGCGACGGTCCCGACAACGGTACCGCTGGCGATACCTTGCAAGGCGGGTAATGCTGCCAACTCCCGGATCATGCGTGGGCCTTCGGCCAGCGCATCGAGAATAGGCTTGCTGGTAGCCGGATCAGCCTTGATTTCACCGAGGGACGTCGGGATCTCGTACTTGATCGCGCTGTGGGGAACGACCAAGGCAAGGCGGGTACCACCCAGACGGTCGCCTTGTTCCGGACCCATCACACGTGTCGCGCCGCGCATGAAGATGTCGCGGCGAAACTGCTGATTCCTCGCGTAGTCGCGCAGGGTTTCCGCCCAACCCGTATCGCGGGAGTTTCGCACTATGTCGATCATGCCCCCGGGGATCGACACACGATCGAGATTCTCAACCAACGTCGCCGATGAGACATACGACAATCGCGCATCGCTCATTTCTGCTGCTACATCGAGATGATACAGCGGGTGCCAATGCCCGTTCAGATATTCATGCGCCAGATAATGCTTGTTGTTCATCGGCAGCTTCTCGATCCGTTTGGTAACGACCGGGTTCTGCTGAAAATATCCCGCCTTTGCTTCGATCACCTGCTTGGCAAAGTTGAATGCGGCCTCGACCTGATGATCGGATCGATCGGGATGGCGAGTCGCGTACTCACGTACCAGCCGTTGAAGCGGGGCCGTAGCGCTCCATCCTGGCAGACAATTGTAGGAGACGTAGGTCACCCCGCCTGGCTTGAGATGGCGGTCGATGAACCTGACGATGTAGCGACGATTCTCCTCGCTTATCCAACTATAGATGCCGTGCAGAACGATATAGTCGAACTGAGGTAGATTGCCCGGCGGCTGAGTGATCAGTTGCTCGAAGCTGTTGTCCAGATACGTAACGTTTTGAAGGCTGGCCGCAGCCGCCAAACGTCGAGCGTTGTCGATATGGGCCGGATTGAAGTCAACCCCCCAGAACTTCACCTGGGGATTGGCGGCAGCAAGAATGTTCGTTCCAAGGCCCTGACCGCAGGCGAGCTCGCAATAGGTCGTCCCCTCGCCAATCGAGGGCGCGCGAAATCCCTGCAACTGGATCGCGTAGTTGAGGTGTAGAGGAGACGTCTCTCGATAGAAATGGCTGGTGTACTCGATGTCCGTAACGTATCCGGCAGCCCACGTCGTCATTGCGACCCGTCCCCTTCCTTGTTCAAGTCTAGCATTGTGTGGTTGAGCAGGCGGCAGTCATCCCAAAATATTTGCGCTGCCTCAAGCCTCTGGCGCAGATGGCGAACTGACTACGCAAGAAAAAAGGGGGGCTTTCGCCCCCCTTTTCCTCGCAACGCTTAGTTCAGGCTATGAAGTCGAAGTTCGGTTGGTTGAGAACCGGTACGCCGGCAACTGTCACCATGTCCTGGACGGTGAAGTTGTAGGCCCAGAGCAAAGTACCAGCATCGAAGTGTTGGCTGTCGACAATGGCCGCACTCACATGTGCGTTGCCGCCGTTATCCGTCCACTGGACCATGAACGCATCGGCAACGCCCGCTGGACCCTGGAGTACCGTGTTCCTGAACTCGTGGCTGCCGCCTAGTTGGATTGCAGTCTCGAGTGCAGAAAGCCCTGAGAACGTTCCGCTCACGGTGAAGACGTTGGCATCGAAGTGAAGAACGTCCTTACCGATGATCGACTGGATGACTACTGCATCGGCAGCAGAAACAGCAACACCGTTGCCCTGGATCACATCATCCATGTTCGTAGGATTACCGTTGGCGGCAGTGTTTTCGATATCGCTCAGATCGAGATTAATCTGATCGAAGTCCGTATCGAAACCATTGACCTTGTCGGCATTGTTTGGACCACGCCAACCAACAATGATGTCGTCTACGTTCTTGCTGCCAACGGCCAGCAGATTGATCGTGTCGACGCCTAGGTCGCCACGAATAGTGTTGTTGCCTCCAGCATCAGTGATCACGTCGTTGCCCTTGTTGGCGTCGACGAAGTCATCGCCAAGACCGGACGTGATGTCATCGTTACCTTGGCTGGCATTGATGGTGTCATTGAACTTCGTTGTGATGAGCGTCGAGCCAAACTCGGCGCCGTCGAAGTCGATATCGACCCCGTTCTTACCGGGGCCGGTATCGACTAGCCCGCTGAAGTCCATGAAGGCAAAGGCCTCGTCCGTGAAGTCCCAGTCGCCGGTGACACCGGAACCCGAGACCACGAGCTTGTCGCCCTGATTGATCTGGAAGCTCCACACATCGCTGTCGAAGAAACCTTCTTCGTTGATGATGATAGTCGCGTCCGAGATGTCCTGCGCGACGATATCGCCCGTGATCACCGAGCCGTCGTTGCCCACGGTCACGTTGAACGTCGAGATCGTCGACTTGTCGGCGCGCAGATCGTCGAAGAAGATGTCCGAGTTGCTGCCGGCCGTTATGTTGACGTCCGTCAGGAACGCGCCCAGTCCCGATCCACCGGTCACGAAATCAGTGACCGAACCGAAGTCGACCCAGTTCAGGACGTTGCCGCCGTTGGCGGTCAGCGTCAGGGTGCGCAGGTTCAGGATTGTGTCGACATCGCCGTCGGAGTCGATATCACCGCCAGTGGCGTGGATCTCGAGGTTCCGCATGTTTCGCGTACCGGCAATGGCTTCGTCACCTTGCGAGTCCCGGAAGTAGAGGTCACCGGTACCAGCGTTGACGATCTTCAGATTGAGAAGGTTCGCCGAAAAATCGTCGTCGAACAGCCATACCGCGTTGTCGCCGTCATTCGGGACATCCGAGAAGCTGGTGTCGAATGGACCGCTGTGGGTGAAGTTGACGGTCTGGATGTCCATGAAGTGCAGCTGCCCAGCGCCGAGGTTGGCACTGTTGAACATGTCTTCGGCAACCTTGCTGGTCCAATTCATATTGACCGATGTGCCGTCCACCCAGAAGAAGTCATGGGTAGCCGTTCCAAAGGCAATGTCCTTGGTCGGAGCCTGCAGCCCAGTCACGTTGATGTTCTGGACCGTGCTGTCCATCTCGATCAGCGAGATGCGATGCGAGCTCGAGGCAACGTTGATCGTGTGAAGATCATTGGTCTTGCTGAAGTCGAACGTGGCGTTGTTGTTGAACGTCAGGTTCGCGATCTC
>CADECW010000084.1:17372-32212 GCA_902825855.1 uncultured Rhodospirillales bacterium
CAGGCCCGCATCGAGCGGTGCTACGATCTGGAAATCCAGACCTGCCGTGCCGCCATCGATCTTCAGGGTCTGGATGCCTTGTGCACTGAACGAGGCAATCTTGGAGGTGGCGCCAGCCACGTCCAGAATGTGCATCTGGACGGTCTCCAGGTCACCTCCGACGCCGCTGTTCATCAGAATGCCGCCGGTAACCTCGGACACGTCGAGATCGACCACCGTGTTACCGCCATTGGCAGCCTGGATATCGAAATTGAACGTTACCGTCTTGTCAGTAACGTAATCAGATACCGCGTACTTGGTGAAGCCGGTGCCCGACGCAGCATCGTTGCTGGTGGCCTGCAGATCGTCCAGCTTCAACGCACCAGTCGACTGCTTGACGTTGATCTTGTCGACATCCGTCCACAGCGTCGCAACCTGGACCGTCGGGCCGTTGGTGGTCAGGTTCACCAGATCGACGTTGGTGATCGTGCCAAAAAACGGGCCGGGCGCGACACCGTAGTTGATGTCCACCGTACCCGATGCACCGGTGATCTTGTCACCAGGGTTCCAGGTCAGGTCGTTGCCCAGAACTGTCTCATTGGCGCCGACCGTGACGTTGTCGACGCCGGTCGTGAGTTCAATAGTTCCCGGCGGGCCTTCGAGCTGTTCGGTGATGATGGCATCGGCATTGGCCTTGCCAGCTACGAGAGAGTTCGCGGATACCCAGAACGCCCGGTCACCGTCCATGACGGCTGCCGCGCCAGCAAGATCGTCGGCGACATTCCAATCCAGGCCCCTCAGCAGAGCCTGATCGGAGTAGTAATTACCGACTTCCTTCTTGTGATCGATGACGAGCTTGTCATCACCCTGCGCGCCGCTGATGACGTCAAGAATGAACTGGCCCGGCGGCTTGCCGTTCAGAAGCTCCTGCGTCCAGAACGCCAGACCGGCAGGATCGGGGTTACGCTCGAACAGGTTTTGATAAACCGAGGTAATGAACTCGGGGATGCCGACATCGAGGTTGGGGGCGGCAAGCCACGGATAGGTCGAGGTTGCCTCAGGCTGGACCGCGAAGCTGTTCGCGATCTGGGGCAAGGTCATGCCTGCCTCAAGCCGGCCAACCCAGTAATTCAGACCCTCCGGATCGGGAGCCCGGTTGAAATACCCAACGTAAAGCTGAGTAATCAACAGTGAGTTAGGAGTTGCCATAGTTACGAAACCTCCACAGGGGTTCTATTCAGCCAATCGAGGAGTGCCGCTTTGCCCCCAAATCTCCTTCGGATGGGCGTCGCGAGCCGGACCTTATATTACGAATTAAAGGCCTGCGGCGTTTATAACACCGCCGTATACAAGTTGCTTTACCCGATGGCACAAAAGTGTTTGGCCGTACTGTGCGCTCGCAGGTGCACCAAATGTTCTTGCTCCGCGATGCCCTGAAATCATAAGCCAGGCCAATGAGTTCCTGAAAAGCGTGCGCAATTCGGATATGAAGGAGCCTTCCGGCGGGTCCGCCAGGCCGCTACCGGGGAAAGACCAATGGCAACGGCTGCCGGGCGGCCCCCGCCCCGGTGGAGAATTGACAGGGGAGCGGAGCGCGTGTCGGCTGGATGTCCACCTGACCCGGCTGGCGTGCTGCATGCAGGCTGACAAAGCCGCGGGGGTGCGCCTTGCCGCGCACGCAGCTATCGATCGAAATTCAGTACGTCGTTGTTCCCAAAACCCAGCACATCTGACAGCGTGACTGCACCCGACGTTGTTGCGGCAATGCTCTGGTGGTGCACCGCCAGCTGCCGGAGATATGCCACGCGCCCCATCGACACGATTTGGGTATACGCCAGCGCCAAAGCTCCAGATTTACGCAACTTCAGGAAGCTGGAATCGTCAAGCTTCTGAAGTAATTTCTCATCAACACGATGAATCTGCTCGAAAATTGTACCGCTCTTCTCGCCTTTGACTTCAAGCTGCCACGGCACGATGACACCAGCTTCCTCGAGGCCCCGCGCCGCCATCGTGACGGGTGCTTGTGTTTTGCGAAGCAGTTCCATCCCCTGGACGATCTCGCCGGCCAACTTGGAGAGCTCACCGCTGTCATCAAAAAGTCGTTGGCCTCCACTATCCGCAAAGAGCGGACTCGTCTCATCGACACACAGGACAACACTGTCTGCCGTCTGCATCAAGCGGAACGGGTGGAACTTGAACGTTGCCGGGATATAGCTGCCCATCCATCGTCCATCAGCCCCAACAAAGAGATTGCGGCCGACGATGCACGACAATAGTCCAACCAGGACAAGCCGGTCGCCGTGCCTGACGAAAGCGAGCGGCATGTCTGCCCCTAGCTGGCCAACCTCGGCACCAGCGGCTTCAACGTAGGTCGCGTGAGACGCAAATCCGAAATGGGCGGGAGGACTCCAAGTCTTCTCGGCATGCTTGGAGCGGCTCAACGGAGCAAATTTCGCCATAGTTGAAGACCTTCGGTCGAACGTCGTTACCTGCGAGCGACTACCTAGTTTGGGCTGCTTTGTCACTTTTCCTGAGCGACGCCGGCTGGCCAAATCCCACCGCGGAGTTCGCCATTGGCTCCTGATGTTTCACGGAATGGCACAAATGTGTTTGGCTGTTCTTCACCGTGGCCCAAATGTTGTTGCTCTTGCCGCTCTGACACTATGGGGGGCATACATGCTCTTGGGTTTGCGAAGGCCAAGATGTTCCTGAAAAGCGTTCCTAATCTGGATATGGGGGCCCTTTCCCGACGGGTCCGTCGGGAAGTTGCCGCTATCCAGGCTGGAGAGGGATTAATAATGGCGACGGCGGTTAAAACGCCCCAGCTTCAACAGGCCTCCGGCACGCCCCAGCTTCAACAGGCCTCGTCCCCTCAGACCGTATCCGGTACCGGAGGCCAGGAACAGGACAGGTACGACTTGCAATCTCGCCCGTCATTGCTCACGCGGCTCATCCAACATTTGGACCCTTTCCGGGGCAAGCGCCTTCGGGATGCCGAACAAGCGGAGCTCTGGTCGCGGCTGGAAGGCCTCGCAGGCGATCTCCGGGCATTGCAGCACTCGGTCGGGCAGTTCAATCACCGATTCAGCCAACTGGCGGGCGATCACGGTCAACTGGTGAACCGGGTCGGTAACATTCAAGACCAGTCGGTAGCTCTTCAAAACCAGTGGGCGGAGCTGGGACAGCGGGCTGCGGCGACCGAACGGTCGGTTGCCGTCATGAAAGGTGACGTGCATTTTCAAAACCGGCGCTTGGCGCGCTTGGATCGCGGTCCCGCCAGTACCACCGGCACGCCGCCGAGCGACGAGTTGCAGTCCGGGCCAGTAGACGATCTTTTTCTTGCCTTCGAGGACCGATTTCGCGGGTCAATCGCGGAGATCAAGCTCAGGCTCCGATCGCATCTCGATCGATTCAGGGGGCTGCCATCCCTGTTTCCCGGTAGACCCCTGCTCGATATCGGCTGCGGTCGAGGCGAATGGCTCGAACTATTGGGCGAGTGCGGTATCGATGCCTATGGCGTCGACAGGAACGCGCACGCTGTCGATGCCTGCAATCGTCGAGGGCTCGAAGCGCGACACGCCGACGCTCTCACTCACCTGGCCCAACTTCCTGATGGAGCCCTTGGCGCGATCACGATCTTTCACCTTGTCGAGCATCTTAAGTTGGACGACCTCCTTCAACTCCTTGAACAGGCTCGCCGGACGCTGGTCACAGACGGGCTGCTTTTGATCGAAACGCCCAATCCCGAGAGCATCAAGGTAGGAGCAAGCACATTCCACTACGACCCGACTCACATTCGGCCCATCCCTCCGTTGCTGGGACAGTTCCTCGTCGAAAGTCGGGGGTTCGTCGGCGTTGAAATAGTCCGCCTCAACCCCTATCCCGATGCATCGCTCGTCCAGGAAAAGTCCGAGGTTGCGGATCGCCTCAACGAGTTGATGTTCGGACCTCAAGACTACGCGATACTTGCGCGAAAGGCTTGAGGTCGGCTGAACGACGCCTTTGCCAACTTTTTCATCCGCAAATTTTAGACCTATGGCCTACGTCCCCCGTGCAATTCATCAATTCCACGGTGGCTCGGCCGTCGGCGATGCCATCACCAACGGCCTCCTTTACACACGGGGTTTGCTTCGCGATCTGGGCTTCACGTCCGAAATCTACTGCCAGGATGTTGCGCCTGAACTCGCCCGGGAGATCCACGCCGCGCCTTCCTTCCCGGACAGCGAAGACACGCTGTTGATCGTTCACTTTTCATGGACAATCAGGTTCTTCGATTGGCTCCTCAGGCTCAAATGCCGCAAGATTGTCGTGTATCACAACATTACCCCTTACGAATTCTTCGATGAGGGCCAGGACTTCGAGCGCTTTTCATGTGAATCACGCCGCCAGCTCGCGGCCCTGCAGCCCGCCATGGCAGGGGCTCTGACCAATTCCGCTTACAGCGCACGAGAGCTCGCGCTTCTCGGCTTCCATCCGATAGAAATCCTGCCCCTGCTTTTCGATCCGGCTGAGTGGCCGTGCGCGCCTTACGATGCCGAGATTGCGCGGAAGCTGAAGCAGGACGAAAATTTCAACATCCTGTTCGTCGGGCGAATCGTCGCCAACAAGCGCCAGGAGGACCTGCTTCACGTCATCAGTCGCCTGAAATCCAGGTTGCGACGTCCCGTCCGGCTTCTGCTGCCGGGTGGCATCGGGGCAGGTCCCGGCTATGGCCAGCGGCTGAACGCGCTCTGCGAAGAGCTTGGCATTCGGGAAAACGTCGACTTCACAGGGAAGGTTTCGGACGCCGAGCTTCGTGCCCTGTATCGCGGCGCCGATGTCTTTCTGAGCCTGAGCCAGCACGAGGGGTTTTGCGTTCCGATCGTCGAGGCTATGGCGTTCGATCTCCCTGTCGTCGCGTATGCCAGCTCGGCCATTCCCGAAACAGCCGGCAACGGCGGTTTGCTTCTTGATGACAATGACCCGGACACTGTCGCTGCCACGTTGGCCATCCTGGACGACGAACCTGAACTGCGCCGCCGGCTCATTCTGGCGGGCCGCCGCAACCTGGATCGCTTCGAACGCAGCGCTACCGTCAGCCGTCTGACCCGCTTCTTGCGTGAAACTCTCGACATCCAGCTACCCGACCCCAAGCCTTCTCGTCCGGACACGCCACAACCGCAGTGGCGTATCGATGGGCCGTTCGACAGTTCCTATAGCCTGGCCGTGGTGAATCGGTCGCTCGCAGAAGCGCTTGAACAGCAAAAGGTCGACGTCGGCCTGCACTCCACGGAGGGACCGGGGGACTTTGCACCGAACGATGCATTTCTTGCCGCCAATCCTGGGGTGGCCGCGCTGTGGCAACGAAGCCAGTCGATGGATCGGCCGGACATCGTGTTACGAAATCTCTATCCCCCGAGGGTCAGTGACATCCACGCTCCCACGAGGCTGTTGGCGAGCTGGGGGTGGGAAGAGTCAGGTCTTCCCGTCGAATGGATCGCACACTTCAACCAGCTGAACCTGATCACGACCGTATCTCGCTATGTGGCGAGAATACTGGTCGACAACGGGGTGCGCGTCCCCGTGGCCGTAGTAGGCAACGGAGCAGAGCACCTTGGCCGTACCGTCAGCCCGGCACCACGCCTGCCGCCGGCCCATGGGCGCTTCAGGTTTCTCCATGTCTCCTCGGCCTTCCCTCGCAAGGGAATCGACGTGCTGCTGGAGGCATGGGGCCAGGCGTTCTCCGCGGCCGACAGCGTCACCCTCGTCCTCAAGACTTTTCCCAATCCGCACAATACCGTCGCGGAACAGCTGAAACTCTTCCGTCAACGACATCCGGATCATGCCGAAGTCGTCCAGCTGGACGAGGACGTCTGCGATGGTGAGATAACGCGTCTCTATCAGGATACCCAGGCACTGGTGGTGCCGTCCCGTGGCGAGGGGTTTGGCCTTCCGGTTGCCGAGGCGATGCTCGTCGGCCTTCCCGTCATTGTCACCGCGCACGGCGGTGCTCTCGATTTCTGCTCCGAGCAAACCGCCTGGATGGTGGATTTCTGCTACCGCTACGCTGAAACGCACCTCGGTCTGTTCAATTCCGTTTGGGCAGAGCCCATCGTAGAGGACCTGGCGAGAGCCTTGAAAGAGGTGCATGCGTCGTCCCCTTCCCAACGCGCTGAACGCACCGAACGGGCTCGTCGGCTAGTCGAGGCGGTATTCAACTGGCCGGCCGTTGCCCGGCGCACACGAGCCGCGGTCGCGACGCTCGATCACCGCCCTGCCATCGCGCCCTTGCCCAAAGTGGCCCTGGTAACGACCTGGAACATGCGTTGCGGGATCGCCTCCTACGCCAGGCATCAGGTCTGTGCCTTTCCAATAGGAGCCGTACAAGTATTCGCCAGTCACTGCGCTGAACTGCTGCAGCCGGATGAACCTTTCGTCGAGCGTTGCTGGAATCAAGGTTGGGAAGATGATCTGGACAACCTCTACCGCGCCATTCGCAGGACAGGCGCCACGGCAGTCGTTGTCCAGTTCAACTTCGGATTTTTCGACATTGAAGCGTTTGGACGCCTGCTTGACCGCCTTTTCGACGATGGTATCGCCTGTCATATCGTTCTGCATTCGACGCTCGATGTAAACAAACCCGAACGTCACATATCGCTCGGCCAGATTTCTGCCAGCCTGGCTCGGGCCGCGCGGCTGCTGGTCCATGGTGTTGCCGACCTCAACAACTTGAAACGGTTCGGTTTGATCGAGAACGTCGCCATCACTCGCCATGGTGTCGCGCGATCCGACGACGTCGCCATCGAGATCGCTCAACGCGACCTGGGACTGACGGGCAAGCGTGTGGTTGCCTGTTTCGGCTATCTCCTGCCCGACAAAGGTTTCAGCGTTCTGATCGAGGCCTTCCTGCGTCTGCGAAAGCGCCATTCGGATCTTCATCTCCTATTGATCAATTCCTTGTATCCGGTGCCAATCTCACTGCAGGAAGAGGCCGTGTGTCGCGCCCTGATCGATGCCCATCCAGAGAAAGACTCGGTCACCCTTCTCACGGAATATCTGCCTGAAGAAAGTGCGCAGCGATTGCTGCAAGCGGCCAACTTGATCGTATTTCCCTATCAGCAGACCCAAGAATCCTCGAGCGGGGCCGTGCGATTCGGCCTGGCGGCGCGCAGGCCAGTCGCGTGTACGCCATTGCCCATTTTCGATGATGTCGGGACGGTAGTGCACAGACTTCCCGGCCGCTCGATCGACGATCTCGAACGCGGCATCGAAGCGCTTCTCACCGATTCACAGAAACTCGCCGCCCATCAGCAACGCCAGGAGGCATGGCTGGCGGAGCATGACTGGAAGGCCGCTTCGAGAAGGCTTTGGAATACGCTGAGAGCAGCGCCGATTCTCGACCTCGTCGCTGATGACAGGGCGCCGGTGTGCAACCTGCAGGACGAGATTTCTACGGCTTAGACATCTCGAGTGACAGGCGATCCTTCGTCGTCGTACCCGGTGGGGTTACGGGTCGCTCGGCCTGACCAGAACCGGCGTCGGCCGGCATGCTGGACGCCATGACTGCCTGACGGACCGCATCTGCAGTGGCACGCCACTCGACGGGTTGAAAATTCAGCCGCAGCTGCTCTTCCAACGCATGGAGCTCTTCCGGCCGTTCAACCAGGCGCCTGATTTTTTCATAGGCACCGCTCGTATTGTCAGGATCCACGTATACGCAAAACGCTCCGCCCGCTTCAGGCATCGAAGTGCGTTCCGATGTGACGCAGACCTTCCGGAATGAAAGGCTGTCGGATACCGGCAATCCCCATCCTTCGTAGTAGGAAAGAAAAAGCGTGAAACGACAGTTCTGATAAAGCGCGGACAACGTCGCGTCGCTCGGCGCCGAGATGACGACGAGCTTGCCGTCAAGTCCATTGGTGCTCTCGATCGCCTTCTTCAGATCCTCGACCATCCATCCCCATCCACCGGCGAGAACGAGCGTCGGGACTTCGTGACGTGGCATCTCCTGCAACATCCGGCACCAGATCCGAAACGCCTGCAGATGGTTCTTGCGGATCTCGATCGTCGAGACGAACAAAACATAGTCATTGGGAACAAGCGCGTCGGGTAGTGCACCCGCCGGCGGTCGTTTGAAACCGGTGCCAATCGGGACATGACGCGGCTCCGAGCGAAGCGACAGTCCTTGCTGGCCCGCCCATTTCACGACGTCGGCAGCCGTCGACTTCGAGTTGGTGAGAATGACGTCGGCAATCGGAAGCGTGCCAGCGATCACCTTGCCAAAGTTGGGGGCCCTGCCTGCTTCGAAATATTCCGGTCGCACCAGTGGAATGAGGTCATGCACAAGCATTGCGAAACGCATTCCGGTCGCACGCTTCAGCTGTGCCACCCGCTCCCCATAGTTGGCGTCATGCCATGGTGCTCCCAGCGCGCAGAGCACGTCGTTCCGGTTGGCGACGTTCCGTAGGTCTTCTGAAGCGACCGCCGCGACCGGTGCGACCGGCGCGACCACCTGCGTCTGGACCTCGACCCCCTGGCCGGTCAGCCTGTTCATCAAGCGGGCAAAGAAGGACGCGGGTTGCGGCTGCGGAACAATCTCGATGCGGGGCGGTTCACTTCGCTCTCTCGGCGGCAAGCGGTCGCCTGTCAGCCGTTGATAGGCCTCTCGAACCTCCGACCAGCTGACGACCCGGAAAAGACCGGGCTCGACATCATGGCAGACGAAACCAACTTCCTCAGGGTAGCTCTCCACCAGCGCGGTGTAGACCTCACCGGTAAGTCGCTGGATCCCGGTGGGCCTGGCGCTACGCTCCGCGAAATAAAAAAGATCATCTATATCAAGCCAAAGTTTCATGAAGAGACCCTGTGCGAACACGGCGCCCGGAAACAACCACGGTTAGCAGCATTTGCTTGCGGATTTTGCTGATACCACATCTGGCCAAGCGAAACAGGCAAGAAGGTGGGTTCTGGTGCTGAGCGTGCCGCGCGCGGCGGTTGGTGGCCGCGATCGAGACTTAGAAGCCGAAGTCTCGAGGCGAACACAACCATGCCCGAATCGCTGCCGCGGGCAGCATGGTCAACAAACGAAATAGAAAGTGCTCGTTCGACGCCTTACGCGTTCCGAGAGACGACGAACTGCTCGCTCAGACTGACCCAGGATGGTCGGGATGAAGGTCGATGATGCCAATCAACTTCAAAGTCGTTCCATTCACGAGGCCCAACTCCGCTTGGGCTTGCATCTGCGTGTCCGGAAGCAGGTGACTCGCCAAGTCTTGCGATATCATGACGATGTCATCGGTGAATTTGAACGCATCGGCCCGAAGATCAGGCAGATCAATGATCAGGATGCGTCCCCACGCGGGCAAGAACGGATTTGCATCCAATGCCGCGACCACGCTCTGCAAGGTGCTCGTGGACGCAGAGATCTCGTGCGCTCGATCAGTTGCAAAGGCGAGGATGTCATCAAAAATCCGGTAACCGGCAGTTGATGGCGTCTGAACAGGTTGACTGCTCGAGCCCGACGACGCTCCGAGGTCAGACCCGATCAGCGTCACATCGACGCCGATGGAAGCGCCGTGCCCTTGCAGCGGGCTGGAACCGTCATTGACGACCTGAATCTGCTTGGCAACCAGGAACCCACTGGCGTCTGAAAAATCCTTTGCAGTGACCAAATGCGACACGAGTTCGGCGGTGTCAGGCACGAGGACTTTCACATGTACCGCAGGCGGCGACCCTGATGACACTGCAACAGGAGCCTCCGACGGTGGCGGCGGCGATGCCGAAGCCTTGGCATTGGGCGCAGAGACATTGCTGGGTGCGTCGCTGTTGCGGTGCTCGCCAACAGCTTCACTTCCAACCAACACTCCCAATCTCGAGAACGAGCCGGCTTCGAGGGAAAAATACGATGGGCCGCTGGAATGCTCGATGTCCGTGCTTACTTGTTCGCCGATCTGATGAACGCTTGCAACCAGTTGTGGAGCAACGCCGTCGCCACCCGTTTCTTTCGACACGGCGGTGTAGATCAGATGCTCGTCCTGGGCCAACAGACTGGCACTCGAGCGATTGAGCGGGACAACTGCGTCGCCAGAGATGTCGAAGGCTGGGGACGTACTGGACGGTGGCGCCATCGCCTGATGAATCGTATCGTCCGCCTGATGCTCGGAGTTGGCGTGGGCCACGAGCGTGCTGGATGGGTCTTGCGAATCGAACCTTGTGAGTTCCAACGCGACGGCTATGGCCGCCAGCCCTGCTGCGAGGACGAATCTGTTCGATAGCGCGGCACCTGACGAATCAAGTCCCAAATTGGCCACTTCACTCTTCGATAGCAGCCCTTCGCGGAGGATGCCTGCGCCTGCAACGGTCGTTCTCGCGGACTCCGCTCGCGCCGTGACGGCATCGTCTTCGTCCGTCCCATCGCTTCGATACAAGCCCGCATCGTCGTTGTAGGACCAGACAAGGGCCGTCGCAACGAACGCCGTGATCACGGCCGTCGGGTGCATGAACACCTTGTCGCTCGGCCTGGTGGTCGGCAGCACCAGGGGCTGGTGACGAATGATCCGGTCCACGACGGATCGAAAACTCGGCCCGGAAACCACGTCGTCACTGGCAGCGCTGGCCGCCACGACAAGGCCGTCAATCCTGGCAATGTGAACGATCACATCGCCGGTATCCTCCCTGAGGAAGATCGTCCACGGATCGCCTTCATCGGAGACGCCGCTTTCAACGGCGACAGGCAGCCCGGAGCCTCGAAGAATTGCGGTGGCTCGAACGAATTCTGCGTGTTCTGCCGACGACCACTCTTTTCTGTGAGGCGTGGTAAACGGAAGGACTACCGCCATGCAATCACCCGATCGGTATATACCTTGGACAAGCAACCGAGGGCAGGCCGTGCCTTCATGCCGCTTGCAAACAGGGCAACTAACTTTATACCACGCCCGAACGCAATCCGCGAGATTCCCTCCCGGCCCTACATCTGATGCTCTTGCACGTCAGCGGCGGCTGCCGGTTCGAAGAGATAATGATAGGTGATCGGGTCGTAGTAGCGAAGCAGCTCTCGCACGAATTCCTGCGGATCGACGTTCAACGCATCTGCCCACACCTTGTACCGGTCCGGCGGAATTCGGCCTCGCCCGGATTCGAGCTGCGAAATAAAGGTATAAAAGTTCAAGCCCAAGAGTCGCGCGAGTTCCCGCTGCGACAGGCCGCGCGCCTCCCTGAGGTGCTTCAGCCAGCGCCCCGCGTCTTGCCGGAGCTGCTTCACATCATACGTCGCTCGATGTTGTGGATGGCTGTACATGGGCTGTTCTCCGGGTGGTACGCTGTACGAACCAAGCGCGACTCACACTTTCAAGTTAGACATCTGCGTCTGCTCTATAGTAACTAGTATACCCATGCAAGGAATCTCTGCAAGAGTTACTGTACGTCAGATTTATTGTTATTTTCCAATGAATTCCGAGGTGGGGGGCCTTAGGCCAAATATTTTTGGCCCTCGATTGACGTTGATGAGGTCAGCAGTCATACACCTGCGAATCGCGCGCTTAAGGTAGGTACTTATGCCCCCGAGTGACCAAGAAAGAAGAGGAATGTCAGCCAAGACTGCGCGCGGAACAAAGTCCGAACTCTGGTCGGGCTTTTTTGCCTACCGCGGCGTATTCGCCGGCGTGGCTCTCGTATCGGTATTCACCAACCTTCTGATGTTGGTGTCGCCGATGTACATGATGCAGGTCTACGACCGCGTCCTGGTGAGCCGCAGCCTCACCACGCTGACCATGCTTACGATAGCGGCCATCCTGCTGTACGTGGTCTACGCGTCTCTCGAAGCCTTGAGGTCTCGCGCCATGGTGCGCATTGGCGTGCTGCTGGACGATCGCCTGGGACCACGCGTGTTCGATGCCGTTTTCAGGGTTTCCCTGAAGATGCCGAGGGGCAGCCTGCACTCGATGCAACTGAATTCGGCGCAGCCGTTGCGTGATCTCGACACGATAAGACAGTTTGCGACAGGGAACGGCTTCTTGACGTTGATCGACGTGCCGTGGACGCCGATCTTCCTTTTTGCCCTGTTTCTGCTGCACCCGTACTACGCCATCTATTCCTTGACTGCCGCGGTAGTGCTGTTCGCTTTGGCGACACTGCAGGAATACGGAACGAGGAAAGACATTGTCGCCGCGACCACCCATACCATCGAGGCGCTTCATTTCGTCGATGCGAACCTGCGCAACAACGAGGCGGTCGAGGCGATGGGCATGCGTAACGAGATGCTGAAGCGTTGGACGCAAAAGCATGAACGCGCGCTCACGCTGCAGGCCGAGGCGAGTGATTGGGCAGGGGGAATCATAGCGTCGACCAAGTTCTGGCAGGGGGCCGCGCAGCTCGGTGTTCTGGCCTTGGGTGCCTATCTCGTGATCGAGGGAAGTGTTACCGGCGGCGCAATTTTTGCCGCCAACATCTTGATGGGCCGCGCCCTGGCTCCGGTCGCCCAGTCCGTATCGGTCTGGCAGTCGTTTGTGAATGCCAGGTCGGCGTGGGGACGTGTCGATGCGATACTGAGGTCTGCCCCGGTAGAGATGGAGCGGATGCCACTGCCGCCGCCGAAGGGACATTTGAGTGCGGCCGGCGTCGCAGTCGCACCTCCCGGTTCTCAGGTCGACGTTGTCAGGGGGATTGTCCTTGAAATTCCTCCGGGCGAGGCTGTGGCGATCGTCGGGCCAAGTGCGTCCGGCAAATCCACTCTCGTTCGCGCGCTCATCGGCGTTTGGTCACCCATGCGCGGCATAGTTCGGCTCGATGGAGCCGATATTGCTCAATACGATCGAGTGGAACTGGGGAAATACCTCGGGTACCTCCCGCAGGACGTGGAACTGTTCGATGGGACCGTGGCCGAAAATGTGGCGCGCCTGGGTGCAATTGACCCAGAAGCGGTCGTCGAGGCGGCCAAGATGGCGGGCGTCCACGAGTTGATCCTGCAGCTGCCCGATGGCTACGACACGCGCATCGGCCAAGGCGGACAGAGCCTGTCCGGTGGCCAGCGTCAGCGAATTGGGCTTGCGCGTGCGTTGTATGGGAAGCCTCGCGTGGTCGTTCTCGATGAGCCGAACTCCAACCTCGACCATGCCGGCGAGGCGGCATTGGCCGAAGCGCTGTCCATACTGAAGCGTGACCGGACCACGATCGTGGTGGTGACACATCGGCCCAGCATTCTTACCGGCATGGACAAGATCCTCGTGCTCAACAACGGAAACATCGAGCGCTTCGGCCCGCGTGAGGAAGTGCTGGCGGGCCTTGTCCGCCCCGTTGCCATGCCGACGGCGAGACCCCAGGGGAGCTCAACGGCTGTGACGCGACAAGGAAGGGACGGCTGATGGCGACTGCACCGAAGACCAACGCGGAGGAGCTGCGGCCGGCGCCGCGCAATCCCATCAAGCCGCTTGTCATGGCCGCGCTTGTTGTCATCACCGTATTCGGCGGTGTGGGTGCCTGGTCAGCGACGGCGCCGATCGACAGCGCCGTTGTGGCGTCCGGCGTAATTGCCGTGGAAAGCGAGCGACGCACCGTCCAGCACCTCGAAGGGGGCATCGTATCGGAGATTCTGGTCAAAGATGGCGCGACTGTCCGTGAAGGACAGGTATTGATGCGCCTGGATGACACGCGCGTCCGCGCACAGGATGAGACTGTCAGGGCAGAGCGCTATGCCCAGTTGGCTATCGAAGCGCGGCTGCTCGCCGAGCGTGACGACTCGCCCAGCATCCAGTTCCCGGCAGCCATCCTGTCGCGAATCTCCGACAAGAAGATCCGCGAGATCGTGGATTTGCAAAAGGCTCAGTTCGAGGCCAAGCAGACTGCGATGCGGGGTCAGCGGCAAATCCTTCAGCAGAGGATTCAGCAGCTCGACGAGCAGATCGTGGGACTGGAGGCCTTGCAGAAGTCAAAGCGTCGCCAGGGGGATCTGATCCAGGAAGAGATCCGCATGATCGAAGGGCTGGTGAAGGCTGGGCACGTGACCAAACAGCGTATGCTCGCCCTCCAGCGGGAGGCAAGCCGGCTGGATGGTGAAGCAGCCGATCACGTCTCGGCAATCGCCAAGGCTCGGCAGCAGATCGGCGAGACGCGACTGCAGATCATGCAGATCGACAATGATCGTCAGCAGGAAATTTCGAAGGAACTGCGAGACGTCCAGGCGAAACTGTTCGAATCGGCAGAACGCTTGAACATGACGGAGGACCAGACACGGCGGCTGGAAGTGATTGCTCCGGTGGACGGTGTCGTGATGAACCTCGCATACGTCACCCTCGGCGGAGTGATAACGCCCGGAGCGACGATAATGACGATCGTGCCGTCGAACGACAAGCTCATCGTGCAGGCACAGATCTCTCCCGCCGATGTCGATAGCGTCCACCCCGGGCAAACCGTCCACATTCGCTTTACGACAGTTGCGGCCAAGCAAGTCCCTGTCCTGACGGGAACGCTCGAATATGTTTCTGCGGACAGGCTGGTCAATGAACAGAGGCCAGGCACTACCAGTTCCAATGCGCCCGCGTTGGTGCCCAATGCGTATTATTCGGGCCGCATCACCGTCGATGCATCGGAAATCGAGAAACTCGACAAGATAAAGCTTCACGCCGGCATGCCGGTCGAAGTCCTTATCAATCGTGGGCAACGAACCGTTTTCCAGTATGTAATGGCGCCCCTGTCCAACCAGTTTGCACGCGCCTTCAAGGAAAACTAGAGCTGGCTGCCAACAAGCCGCGCCGTGAGGCAGTGCCAAAACTCCTTCACGTTGGTCGTTGCGTGGTTTGGTTTGGCTAAGCGATCAAAGTGCCTTGCGCCGTCTGAGAGCGGCGCAAGGGCGTCAATGTATCGAGGGACCGTCCGAAGTGTGATCGCCC
>CADECW010000085.1 GCA_902825855.1 uncultured Rhodospirillales bacterium
GATGTTCGACGGCTCCTCGATCGCCGGCTGGAAGGCGATCAACGAGTCCGACATGATCCTGATGCCCGATCCGTCGACTGCCGTGCTCGATCCTTTCGCGGCGCAGACGACGCTGATCGTCAGCTGCGATGTCGTCGAGCCCTCGACCGGTCAGCTCTATGCCCGTTGCCCTCGCTCGACCGCCAAGCGCGCCGAGGCGTTCCTGAAGTCGGCCGGTCTGGGCGACACTGCCGTGTTCGGTCCCGAGCTCGAGTTCTTCGTGTTCGACGACGTGCGCTTCGACGTCCAGATGGGCGGCAGCTTCTACAAGGTCACTTCGAGCGAATCGCCGTGGAACAGTGGCGCCGAGTACGAAGGCGGCAACATGGGCCATCGCCCGGGCGTCAAGGGCGGCTACTTCCCGGTCCAGCCTGTCGATTCCATGAACGACCTGCGCGCCGAGATGATGTCGGTGTGCACCGACATGGGCCTGATCATGGAGATCCATCATCATGAAGTGGCGCCGGCGCAGAACGAGCTGGGCTTCCGCTTCGACACGCTGGTGAAGACCGCCGACAACGTGCAAAAGTACAAATATACCCTGCACAACGTCGCCCACAGCTACGGCAAGACGCTGACCTTCATGCCGAAGCCACTGTACGGCGACAACGGCTCGGGCATGCACACCCACCAGTCGATCTGGAAGGACAACAAGCCGCTGTTCGCGGGCTCGGGCTATGCCGACCTGTCGGAGACGGCGCTGTACTACATCGGCGGCATCATCAAGCACGCCAAGGCACTGAACGCCTTCTGCAATGCCAGCACCAACTCCTACAAGCGCGTCATTCCGGGCTTCGAGGCGCCGGTGCTGCTGGCCTACTCTTCGCGCAACCGCTCGGCCTCGTGCCGAATCCCCTATTCGGCATCGCCGAAGGGCAAGCGCGTGGAAGTCCGCTTCCCCGATCCGTCGGCCAACCCCTACCTTGCCTTCGCCGCGATGCTGATGGCGGGCATCGACGGCATACAGAACAAGATCCATCCGGGCGACCCGATGGACAAGAACCTGTACGACCTGCCGCCCGAGGAACTGACCAAGGTGCCGACCGTGGCCGGCTCGCTGCGCGAGGCGCTGAACAGCCTCGACGCCGACCGCACGTTCCTCACCAAGGGCGGCGTGTTCACCGACGACCAGATCGACGCCTACATGGAGCTCAAGTGGGAAGAGGTCTACAACTGGGAGCACCAGCCGGCGCCGGTCGAGTACAAGATGTACTACTCGATCTGAGCTAGCCTCGGAGATCGGTGGAAAGGGGACCCTCGGGTCCCCTTTCTTTTTGGGTGCTGCTGACTCAACGCTGTCAGCATGATCAGACTATTGGCTGCTCCGACTTACCAGGAGAGCCACCATGTCCGATGCCCAAGTCCGTCATATCTATGAGCAGTGGCACAAGACGCTGATGTCCCAGGACCTCGGCGGCCTGATGGCACTCTATGCCGAGCATGCCGTGTTCGAGAGCCCCACTGTCCTCGTGCAGTTCCCCGAGCGCGACGACGGCATCCTGCGTGGGCACGGCGAGATCGAGAAACTGTTTGCCCGCAATTTTGTGAATCTGAAGGCAGAGTTCAGCGAGCTCTATCGCAGCGGGCTGTTCTTCTCCAACGGCCGCCTACTCACGTGGGAGTATCCTCGGCTCACGCCCCACGGAGACACCCAGGTCGACCTGTTCGAATCGATGGACATCGAGGGCGGCCTGATCGCTTATCACCGTGTCTATTGGGGCTGGCAGGGCATCAAGGCGCTGCTGGTGGCGCGCGATCGGCAGCGCACGTAGCGAAAGCCGGCTCTTCTTCTTCGTCCTCGGCCGTGCGATTTTTGCAGGCCACGGAGGAAGACGCGATGAGCTGGATGGACGATGCCATGAAGGATCTGCGGCCCTGGATCGGCCGCGTGCGCACCGTCGAGGACGATGTCGGCCTGATGTCGGTGCGGCGCGCTGCCGGTACCTTCAACGTGGATCCGGCAACGATTTTGCGTGGCACCGAGCTGCCGCCGCATTGGTTCAGCTTCATCGGCGTCGAGACGGTGCTGCAGAGCGAGATCGGCCCCGACGGCCATGCCAAGAAGGGTGTGGTGCTGCCGCCGATTCCCATGCCGCGTCGCATGGGCGCAGGCCGCCGTACCAGGATCATGGGCCGGCTGCGCGCGGGCGAACCCGCCGTGAAGAAAGCGGAGGTCGCCGACATCGTCCCCAAGAGCGGACGCTCCGGCGACATCTTCGTTCTGACCATGCGACACACTTACGAGCAGGCCGGCAAGACCCTCGCGGTCGACGAGATGGACGCCATCTACCGCCAGGCCGTGCCAGCGGGACAGAAGACTACCGCGACCGTGCCCACCAAGGCGCGCACCGACCACGCCTGGAGCGAGCGCACCGAGCTTACGAACACGCTCAACTTCCGGTTCTCGTCGCTGACCTGGAACGCCCATCGTATCCACTACGACGGCGACTATACGCGCAGCGAGGAAGGCTACCCCGCCATCGTCTCCAACGGCGGCCTGTCGATGCATCTGATGGTCGACGCCGCGCTGAAACATGCCAGCGGCACGTTGACGGGCTACACCACACGGCTGGTCCATCCCCTGTGGGTCGGCGATTCCCTCGAGGTGCGCGGCGAAGAGCAGAAGGACGGCAAGCTGCGAATCTGGGCGGCCGACAAGAACGGCGTGCTGTGCGGCGAGATGGAGCTGGAGTTCGCGCAATGAATGGCGGCCCGCTCGACGGCGTGCGCGTCGTCGACCTGACGACGGTCGTGGTCGGGCCGATCTGCACGCGCACACTGGCCGACTACGGCGCCGACGTGATCAAGGTCGAGGCTCCGGCCGGCGACCTGCTGCGCACCATGGCGCGCGGCAGCCGCAACCCGGGCATGTCGGGAAAGTTTCTCAACTTCAACCGCAACAAGCGCTCCATCGTGCTCGACCTCAAGAAGCCCGCCGGGCTTGCGGCGATGAAGCGGCTGATCGCGAACGCCGACGTGTTCGTGAGCAACGTTCGGCCCGAAGGCCTTGCCCGCGCCGGCCTCGACTACAAGAGCCTGGCGTCCAAGCACCCCAGGCTCATTCATTGCTCGATCCTGGCGTTCGGCCGCGGCGGCCGGTACTACAATCGGCCCGCCTACGACCCGATCGTGCAGAGCCTGTCGGGCGTCGCCGGCACCCTCGCCCGTGCGACCGGCGAGCCGCGCTTCGTGCCGATGGTGATGAGCGATCACACCAGCGGCCTGATTGCCGCGCAGGCCATCGGCTTCGCCCTCTATCGCCGCGAGAAGACCGGCAAGGGTGAGGCGATCGATGTGCCGATGCTGGAGAACATGGCCTCGTTCGTGTCGAGCGAGCACATGGGCGCCATGACCTTCGATCCACCGGTCGGGCCCAGCGGCGACAACCGTCTGCTGACACCCGACTACCGGCCGTTGCCGACCAAAGACGGCTACATCACGGTCGCGCCCAATACCAATGCGCATGCCTTCGGCTTCTTCGACGCCATCGGCCGGCCCGAGCTCAAGACCGACCCGCGCTTCGACAGCCCCGGCAGCCGCACCGCCAACTCAGCCGACTACTTCGAGGTCCGCAAGGCCGGGCTGGCGCTGAAAACCACGGACGAGTGGCTCAGGATTTTCGACGAGCTCGACATTCCGGCGGCCCGCTACAACTCGATCGAGGATCTGCTGACCGATCCGCACCTGACGGACGTGGGCTTCTTCGGGGCCGAGGATCATCCCACAGAGGGCCGTATCCGGCGCACGCGTCCCGCCAACACCTTCTCCGGCGGCGACCGTTCGAAGCTCAGCCATGCGCCGAGACTCGGCGAGCATACGAGCGAAGTGCTGGCCGAGGCGGGCTATTCGGACGCCGAGATCGAGACGATGAAAACAGCCGGCGCAGTGCGTTGAGGCGAGAGAACGGGCCGGAGACCTGCACTCGTCAAGACGGCTTCTCCCCCTCGATCAGCACACGCTGCATGATGCGCGGCTCGCCTGTCGGGTAGTCGATCATCACCCGGTGCATCGTGGCGCGGTTGTCCCAGACCACGATATCGCCCGCCGTCCAGACATGGCCGAAATGGTGCCGCGGCTTGCGGGCCTCGTCGGCCAGCTGATCGAGCAGCGCGTCGCTCTCGCTGCGCTCCAGCCCGACAATGCGGTCGAGCCGGTTGGGATTGAGATACAGCGCCTTGCGCCCGGTCTCGGGATGGGTGCGCACCAGGGGATGCTCGACGTCGGGCGTCTCGGCGATCTCCTGCGGCGTGCGCGTCGATGGCCTGCTGCGGGCACGCGGCGTGTCGTAGCCGTGGATGGCGCGCATGCCGTCGATGCGCTGGCGAAGCGTGTCGCCCAACGCCTCGTAGACCGAGTGCATGTTGCAGAACCAGGTCGACCCGCCATGGCTCGGGATCTCCATGCCGTGCAGCAGCGTGGCCTTGGCCGGCACTGCGAAATAGGAATCGTCGGTATGCCAGTCCTCGGCGCGTATCGCCGTCTTGTCGGTGGTACCGTCGGCCATGAGCGTCGACACCATGATCGACACTTCCGGCACCTCGCCGCTGTGCTTGTAGCGCAACAACTGCGTCCGCGGCTTACCGAAGGCGCGGGCAAAGGCCAGGGTTTCGGATGGCGCCATACGCTCGCCCGGCACGACGACCAGCAGATGTTCTGCGAGCGCCCGGTTCAGAAGCGTTGCGACTTCAGGTTCGCCGGCACGGCTGCGATCGAGACCCTCGATGCGCGCGCCGAGCGGTCCCTTGCATGGAACGACTTCAGGCATGCAGTAAGCCTAGCGCGACGAGGCGCGAAAGACCATTTCGCGAAGCCAGCGCCGCACGCCCTGCATCATCGCTTTCGCCTGCTGCCAGGCCGGGATTGCGCGCACGAAGGCGTAGAGGCGGTCGCGCCAGTCGAACACCCAGGTCTCGGCACGGAGATACCAGCCCATCTGCACCAAAGTCGGACGCAGCACCATGTAGAGCCGAGCCACCAGGGCGGTGGCCAGCATCTTGCCGACGACGACACTCATCAGCGACAGCGCGTAGTGGTGATGCAGGGCGAACCAGACTGCGGAGAGCTTGATGGGGATCACCAGCAGCGACGGCGCCCCGAAGGCCAGCAGTGCGCCCCAGGGCGGCAGGCGCCGCAGCCAGGCCTCGATCGACGCCACGGGCGGCCATTTGGCGATCGCCGCCATGGCCAGCCCGAGATAGTGCAGCAGCGTCTCCTCGAAGAAGACGATCGCCGCCGCAATCGGCACGAACAGCAGTTCGAAGGCGTATTTGAGGTGGCGTTTCACGATAGTGACAACTAGACCTGAGATCCTGGCATTTGGGTGACCCTTACCATGTTCCACCGTCGCACTCTTGCCCAACTCATGGCTGCGGCCACGCTCGCGCCGGCGGGCCTTTCCGCCCAGGCCCGGCGTCCGCTGACGCGAATTGCCTTCGGCTCGTGCGCGGAGCAGGCCGATTCGCAGCCCGTCTGGGACGCCATTCTCGCCTACAAGCCCGAGCTTTTCATCTTCGCCGGCGACAACGTCTATGGCGATTTCAACACTGCCGACGCCGGTCCGTTGCGCAAGGCGTACGCCATCGCCGCCGCCATCGCGGGCTACAACAAGCTGCGCGACAGCGTCCCCCATCTCGCCATTTGGGACGACCACGACTACGGCTTGAACGATGGCGGCGGCGACTTCCCCTACAAGGCAGTGTCGAAGGATCTTTTCCTGGACTTCTGGAAGGTGCCGGCGACCGACGTCCGGCGCACCCGGGAAGGCCTTTACGATGCCCAGATCATCGGCCCCCCGGGCATGCGCGTGCAGATCATCCTGCTCGACGTGCGCTGGTTCCGTTCGACGCTGAAGCCGACCGACCAGCGCGGCGCGGCGGGCAAGGAGCGCTACCTACCGGATTCCGATCCGTCAAAGACCATGCTGGGGGAAACGCAATGGGCATGGCTTGCCACGGAACTGCGCAAGCCCGCCGAGCTTCGCTTGCTAGTGTCGAGCATCCAGGTACTGGCCGAAGGCCACGGCTGGGAGCGCTGGGGCAATTTTCCACTCGAGCGCCAACGGCTGTGCGACACCATCCGCGACTCGCGAGCCAAAGGCGTCGTGCTGCTATCGGGCGACCGGCATATCGGTGCGCTCTATCGCGAAGCGCCACCCGACATGCCGCCGCTCTACGAGCTGACGTCGAGCGGCATCAACAAGGCGTTCTCCGCAGCCAAGGAGGCCGGACCCAATCGTCTTGGCGCTCTCTATGCGGCGCCGAATTTCGGCATTGTCGACATCGATTGGTGGGCGCGTCAGGTCACGCTGGCGCTGCGCGACGAGGGCGGCACGATGCAGCGCTCCGTTGTCATCACCTTCGATGAGTTGCAGCTTGCCAAGTAGCCGACCGGATTGAAGCGAAGCACGGCGAACGACATGCGGCCGTAGTGTCAGCAAGGAAGGGCCGCCCAATGGGCGGCCCTTGATCGGGATCGACGGTCCCTACTCCGGCTTGACGCCGGCGGCGCGCACAGCAGGCACCCACTTGTCGATCGAGGCCTTGAGTTGGGCGCCCAGCGCCTCCGGCGTCCTCTCCTGGCCCTCGGGGAGGTCGACGGCGAGCTCGGTCAGGCGCACCTTGATCTTCTCATCCGAAAGCGCCGTGACGAGCGCCTGGTTGAGCTTGGCGACGACGTCCTTGGACGTGCCCTTGGGCGCAAAGAAGCCGTTCCAGATCGTGACCTCGTAGCCCTGCAAGCCGGCTTCATCGATCGTCGCCACGTCCGGCAGCTGCGAAAGGCGCTTCGTCGTCGACACGCCGAGCGCCTTGATGTTCCCGCTCTTGATCTGCGGCAGCACGTTCACGGCCTGGTCGACCATGTAGTCGAACTGGCCGGAGACGAGATCGTTCAGCGCCGGACCGGTCCCCTTGTACGGAATTTCCAGCACGTCGACCTTCATCATGCTGTTCAGCATCAGGCCGCCAAGATGCGAGGCCGCACCGATGCCGGCCATGCCGTACTGCACCTTTTTCTCGTTGGCCTTCACGTAGGCCTGGAACTCCGGGAAGGTCTTGGCCGGCAGGTCCTTCTTGGTGACCAGCACCATCGGGTTGGTGCCGCCGAGACCGACCGGTTCGAAGTCCTTCTGGCTGTCGTAGGGCAGCGACTTGTAGAGCGCGATGTTGACGGCGAGCGTACCCATGTGGGTGAAGGCGAGCGTGTAGCCGTCGGGCGTCGCACGCGCGACCTTGGCGACGCCGATCGTACCGCCGGCGCCACCGACGTTCTCGACGATCAGCTGCTGGCCCAGCGCCTCGCCCATGCGCTGGCACAGGATACGCGCCAGCGCATCGGTCGGGCCGCCGGCCGCGAACGGCACGACTACCGTGATAGGCTTGCTCGGATAGGCCTGGGCCATCGAGCCAAGAGGCATGGCCGCAAGCCCGCTCGCCGCGGTCGCGGCAAGCAGAGTGCGTCTTTTCATCGAAAAACTCCCTGAAGTGATCAATCTGGGGGCGAGCTACACCGTCTTCACTAGCTCCGCAATGGCCGCCCCGACGGTCTTAGTGTCGCCATTGCCGCCCAGGTCCCGTGTCCGCGGGCCGCCCTCGACCAGGGAGGCCGCAATCGCGCGCTCGATGGCCTCCGCCGCCTCGGGGTAGCCGAGATGTCGCACCATCATGGCGCCCGACCAGATCTGGCCGATCGGGTTGGCGATCCACTTCCCTGCTATGTCCGGCGCCGAGCCGTGCACCGGCTCGAACATCGAGGGGAATTTGCGTTCGGGGTTGATGTTCCCGGACGGCGCCACGCCGATCGAGCCGGTGAGCGCCGGGCCGAGATCCGACAGAATGTCGCCGAACAAATTGGAACCGACCACCACGTCGAACCAGTCGGGATTGCGAACGAAGTGCGCCGTAAGAATATCGATGTGGTACTGGTCGGCCTTGATGTCGGGATAGTTCTTCTTCATTTCCGCGAAGCGCTCGTCCCAGAACGGCATCGTATGAATGATGCCGTTGGACTTGGTGGCCGACGTCACGTGCTTCTTCTTGGTCTTGCTCGCGAACTCGAAAGCGAACTTCAGCACGCGATCGACACCTTTGCGCGTGAAGATCGCCTCCTGGATGGCGAACTCCATGTCGGTGCCCTGGAACATGCGGCCGCCGATCTGGCTGTACTCGCCCTCGGTGTTCTCGCGCACCACCCAGAAATCGATCTCGCCCGGCTTGCGGTTGGCCAGCGGCGACGGCACACCCTCGAACAGGCGCACGGGCCGCAGGTTCACGTATTCGTCGAAGTCGCGACGGATCGGGATCAACAGACCCCACAGCGAAACGTGATCGGGCACGCCCGGCCAGCCGACCGCACCGAGGAAGATGCTCTCGAAGGCCTTGAGCTGCTCCATGCCGTCGTCCGGCATCATCTTGCCGGTCTGCAGAAGTCGATCACAAGACCAGTCGAAATCGGTGAACTCGAGCTGGAAGTTGAAGCGCCGCGCGGCGGCTTCGAGCACGCGCACGCCTTCGGGTAGAACCTCCTTGCCGATTCCGTCCCCCGGAATGAGTGCAATCTTATGCTTGGCCATGCTTTCCTCCTGCGGCGCCGAACGACGTATACTGGACGGGTGTTTGGGAGCAAGCCATGACCTACGACCTCAAGATCACGGGCGGCACGATCGTCGACGGTTCCGGCACGCCGGGCTTCACTGGTGACCTCGGAATCAAGGACGGCAAGGTCGTGGCGCTGGGCAAGGCGGACGGGCCCGCCGTCGCGACCATCGATGCCGCCGGCAAGGTGGTCTCTCCCGGCTTCGTCGACGTGCATACACACTACGACGCCCAGATCCTGTGGGACCGCATGCTCAGCATCTCGCCCTGGCACGGCGTAACCACGACGGTGATCGGCAATTGCGGGTTCGGCGTCGCGCCGACCAAGCCGATCCATCGCAAGCTCATCATGCAGACGCTCGAGAAAGTCGAAGGCATGAGCCTCGAGGCGCTCGAGGCAGGACTGGGCGCGAGTTGGCCGTTCGAGACGTTCCCGCAATATCTCGATGCTCTGGAGAAGCGCGGCTCAGCGATCAATGTCGCCGCCCTGTTCGGTCATACGCCACTGCGCCTCTTCGTCATGGGCGAGGAATCGACCGAGCGTGCCGCCACGCCCGACGAAATCGCCGCCATGAAGAAGCTGGTGCGCGAGGCGATGGAAGCCGGCGCAATCGGCTTCGGTACCTCCGTGTCGGTGAGCCACAACGGTTACGCCGGCAAGCCGGTGCCGAGCCGCCAGGCCACCGTCGAAGAGATGGATGCGCTGGTCTCCGTCATGGGCGAACTCAAGCGTGGCCTGATGCAGATCACGATCGGCCGCGATTTCTCCACGCGCCACATGGCCGAGGTGAGCCGCAAGTACAACGTGCCGGTGACCTGGACCGCCCTGCTCTCCTACCTCTACGGACCGGGCGGCCATCGCAAGCAACTCGACCTCGCCGCCGAGCAGAGGAAGGCAGGCGCGCTGGTCATCCCGCAGGTGAGCTGCCGGCCACTCAATTTCGAATTCACTTTTGCCGAGCCGTTCATCTTCGATGTCATGAAGTTCATGAACGAGCTCGCGGTCGAGGAAGCCAAGTCGCCGGGGACACGTCGCCGCGCCTATGCCGATCCGGCGTGGCGCGCGAAGCTGCGCAGCGAGGTGACGCCGTTGTTCCGGAACTGGTGGGACCGCGTGATCATCGCCTGGGCGCCGTCGGCGCGTGAGCTCGAGGAACAGCCGCTCGCCGCCGCTGCCGCAAAGCTCGGCAAGGACCCGGTCGACCTCGCGCTCGACCTGGCGCTCGCCAACGACCTGCAGGCGCGCTTCCGCATGGCCGTGATGAACTTCGACGAGAAAGAAGTGGCCGAGCTCATTACGGATCCCAACACGATCATTGCCCTGTCCGACGCCGGCGCTCATGCCAGCCAGCTGTGCGACGCCTGCTATTCGACCTACCTGCTTGGGCATTGGGTGCGCGAGAAGAGGACGTTCACGGTCGAGCAGGCGGTCCACAATCTCACGCAGCGGCCGGCCGAGATGTTCGGCATCACCGATCGTGGCCTTTTGGCCGAAGGTCGTCCGGCAGACGTCGTGGTGTTCGATCCCAAGACCGTCGGGCCCGGTCCGCTGAAGCGCGTCTACGATCTTCCGGCCGGCGCAGATCGGCTGGTGTCGGAGGCGAGCGGCATCGACGCCGTTATCGTCAACGGCAAGGTGATCCGCCGGAATGGCCAGGACACCGTAGCCGGCCACGAGAAGTTGCCAGGCCGCCTGCTGCGTCATGGGCGCGCTGCTTGAGCAAAGGGCCCTCGCTATTCTCAGAATGACAGGTTTTCAGGAGGAAGAATCATGATCCACGTCGTCGCCATCATCACGGCCAAGCCTGGCAAGCGCGAAGAGATCCTCAAGAACTTCAAGGCCAACGTGCCGGCCGTGCACGCCGAGAAGGGCTGCATCGAATACGGCGCCACGGTCGACACAGACGGCGGCCCGTTCGCGAAGTTCGGTCCCGATACCTTCGTCGTCATCGAAAAGTGGGAGTCGATGGACGACCTCAAGGCTCATGGCGCTTCGGCGCACATGAAAGCCTACGGCGAAAAGAACAAGGACCTCGTCGCCAACCGCGCCGTCCACGTCCTGCAGAACGCCTGATAGCTATCCCGTCTGACGGTTTCGCCGTCATCCCTGGCGAAGCCGACCGAAGAGCGGCGCAGTCGAGGGACCTGTTCTTGTCGATGCGTGACAAGACTAAAGGTCCCTTCGCGTCGCGCTCCGGTCGGGATGACGGGGATAGCCCTACTGTCAAGTTCGCAGGATGCCCTTCAGGTGGATGTCGAGCATGCCCTTGACCAGCAGCTCCTTGTCCGACCACGGAAACTCGGGCTTCAGAATGAAGGCTGAGACGAGGCCGTGCAGACCCATCCAGCACAGCTCGCCGCAGGTGTCCGGCGGGTAGTTGAGCTTGGTGCCCGTTGCCTCGAGCTCGGTCAGGAACGCCACAAGACGCTTGAATACCAGTGCGCCGCCCACCCCGGGCTTCGTCGGATCGTCGGTCGGTGCCTTGTGGCCAACCTTGCGGATGGCCTCCGGGATGTTGGCGCCGAGAAAGACCAGGCGATACTCGTCGGGGTGACTGAGGCCGAACTTTACATAAGCCTCGCCAAATCGCCGGATCCGTTCCAGCGGATTGGCAACCGTCCGCTCGATCTCGCCGACCGCCTCGATCAGATGCGCAAAGGTCTGGTCGCAAAGCGCCAGCATCAACGCTTCCTTGTCTCTGAAATAGAGATACAGCGCAGGCGCTGAAATGCCGACCCGATCGGCAATTCGCCGGATCGTGGTGGAATCGTAGCCCTGCTCCAGGAACAGGTCCTTGGCGGCCTGAAGGATCTCCTCCCGGCGGGTATGGCCCTCGCCGCGCCGCTTGCGGCCGGCCGGCAACGCTGTCGCGAACCCTGTCAAAAACTGTCTCCTTCCACTTGACTCTTATCTGAACGCCGATAACTTATCAATGTTCAGTTAACGATGTTCAGGTGGTCTTCTGAACATTGTAAACTTTGGAAGGACGGTTAGCCATGCGTGTTCCGTACGCTCAGCTCCACGGTAAGGTTCCGTTCAAGGCCGTTGCCATCTTCCTGGGCGCGGGCGCCGCCGCCGCCGCAGGCTTCGCAGCTCTATCCTGGACGGCCGCAAACGCCTCTCGACCTGTGGTCACCAACGAGCCGGTGGTCCGTCCGGCCCGGGTCGTGGAAATCTCCTACCAGCGCCGCACCCAGTCGCTGGTGCTGGCCGGCACGATCGTTCCTCGCATCGAGAGCACCTTGGGCTTCCGCGTCGCCGGCAAGATCGTCGCGCGCGCCGTCGATGTCGGCGCGACAGTCAAACGCGGCGACCTGATCGCCCAGCTCGATCCCGCCGACTATCGCCTCGCCGTCGACAACACCCGCGCCGCGCTCGCCTCGGCCGAAGCCGATTACGCACGCGCCAAGTCAGATCACGAGCGTTACCTCAACCTCCGCGGCACCGCTGTGTTCACGGTGCAGACAATGGAGCAGCGCCAGTCGCTCGCCGCGACGGCGCAGGCGCGCGTCGAGCAGGCCAAGAGCCAGCTCGCATCGGCGGAGAACAATCTCGGCTACACCGAACTGCGTGCCGATACCGACGGGGTCGTGACCGCGGTGCAAGCCGAGGTCGGCCAGGTGATGGCCCAAGGCCAGGGCGTGGTGCGCGTGGCACGCACCGACGAGCTCGAAATCCAGGTCGGCGTACCCGAGCATCGCTTGAAGACGGTGCGCGAAGCGCGGGCGGCGAGCTTCGAATTGTGGTCCGATCCCGGCCGTCGCTATTCCGTCCGCCTGCGCGAACTGTCTCCCAGCGCCGACCCGATGACGCGGACCTATCCGGCGCGCTTCAGCGTGATCGAGCAGCCTGCTTTCATCGGACTAGGCATGACGGCAACGCTCGCCTTCGAACGGCCTGACTCCCAGACCGTCGCCGAGGTACCGCTGTCGGCGATCTTCCAGCGCGGTACCCAGCCTGCCGTGTGGGTGGTCGACAAGGAGAGCGGCACCGTGGCTCTTCGCAGTGTAACCATTGCACGCTGGCGCGACGAGACCGCCGCCATTGCCTCGGGCGTCAAGAATGGCGAGCTGATCGCGACCGCCGGCGTCCACAAGCTCGAAGCCGGGCAGAAGGTGAAGCCGATGCAGCCGCAGCAGCAGGCAGCGCGGGACTGACCGACGCGGCTCGGGGAGACCACTCATGACCACGCGCACCAACCTGTCGGCGCTCGCGCTGAAATACAGCACGCTGACCGTGTTCTTCATGATTGCCCTGGTCGCGGCCGGGGTTTACGCCTTCGTCAATCTCGGTCGCGGCGAGGACCCGCCTTTCACCATCAAGCAGATGGTGGTGTCGGCCAACTGGCCGGGCGCTACCTCACGCGAGATGGAACAGCAGGTCACCGAGAAGATCGAGACCAAGCTGCAGGAGCTGCCCTACTTCAATTTCGTCAATAGCTACACCAAGCCCGGCGAGACGGTGATCTACGTCTCGCTGCGGGACGACACGCCCCCCACCAAAGTGCCCGACCTCTGGTACCAGGTGCGCAAGAAGGTCGGCGACATCCGGGGTTCGCTGCCGCAGGGCGTGGTCGGTCCGTTTTTCAACGACGAGTACGGCGACACCTACAGCCTGATCTGGGCCTTCGAAGCGGACGGCTTCTCGCCGGCCGAGGTCAAGGAGATCGCCAAGGCGGTGCGCCAGCGCCTGCTGCGTGTGCCCGACGTCACCAAGGCAGACCTGATCGGCCTGCAGGACGAGAAGATCTACATCGAATTCAGCCATGCGCGGCTCGCCATGCTGGGTGTGCCGGTCGACCAGATCCTGGAGGTCGTGCGCCGCCAGAACGCCATCGTGGCGGCCGGCACGGTCGAGACCAAGGGCGAGCGCGTGTCGGTGCGTGTCGACGGTGCGCCGCTCTCGGCCGAACAGCTGGCCGGCCTCCCGTTCAGCGCCAACGGCCGCACGCTGACGCTGTCGGACGTGGCCGAGATCAAGCGCGGCTACCAGGATCCGCAACAAATCTCCATGCGGTTCAAGGGCAAGGCGGTGATCGGGCTCGGCGTCGTGATGGCCCAGGGCGGCAACGTGCAGACCCTGGGCAAGGCGCTCGACAAGGTGATGGCCGATGTCGAAAAGGACTTGCCGGTCGGCATCACCGTTCATCGCGTTTCCAACCAGCCCGAGGTCGTCGACAAGTCATTCGAGGAGTTCATTTCTTCGCTCCTGGAGGCGCTGGCCATCGTGCTGGTGGTGTCGTTCATCAGCCTGGGCGTACGCACCGGCGTCATCGTGGCGCTGTCGGTGCCGCTGGTGCTGGCCATCACCTTCGTCGGCATGTTGTTGCTGGGAATCGACTTCCAGCGCATCTCGCTGGGCGCGCTGATCATTGCGCTGGGTCTGCTGGTCGACGACGCCATCATCGCCGTCGAGATGATGATGGTGAAGCTGGAACAGGGTGCGAGCCGGCTGGAGGCCGCGACCTTTGCCTATACCTCGACCGCCTTCCCCATGCTGACCGGCACGCTGGTGACCGCCGTCGGGTTCGTGCCGGTGGGGTTCGCGCGCTCGAGCGCCGGCGAGTACACGAATTCGATATTCTGGGTGGTCGGCCTCTCGCTGATCATATCCTGGTTCGTGGCCGTGCTCTTCACTCCCTGGATGGGTTATCACCTGCTGCCGACACCCAAGGTCCATCATCACGATCCCTATGGCGGCCGCCTCTACACCGCCTTCCGCAAGCTGGTCGTGTGGTGTGTGAACTGGCGCAAGACCACGATAGCGGTCACGGCGTTGGCCTTCGTCGCCTCGATGGGCGCCTTCACCCTTGTTCAGAAGCAGTTTTTCCCGACGGCCAACCGGCCCGAGCTGATCGTCGACCTGAAGCTGGCACAAGGCGCCTCGTGGGCCGCCACCGACCGCGAGGTGCGTCGCCTGGAGAAGTGGCTGGGTGAGAACAACGACGTCGCCTTCTACACGTCCTATGTCGGCGCCGGCAGTCCGCGCTTCTACCTGCCGACCGTCCCCGAACTGTCCAACGCGAACTTCGGCCAGGTCATCGTCATGACCAGGGACCTCGCCGCGAGGGAGCGGGTCGTCGCCGAGCTCAATGAGCTTTTTGCCAACGGCTTCGAGGCGGTACGCTCGCGCGTCCAGCGGCTGCAGAACGGGCCGCCGGTCAGCTACCCGGTGATGTTCCGCGTGCTGGGCGATGATCCGCAGCAAGTCCGCGCCGTCGCCGAGAAGGTTCGCCAGGTGTTCAAGGCCGATCCAGCGACCAAGGACATCAACTTCGACTGGAACGAGCTCGCCAAGACAGTGCGGCTGGAGGTCGACCAGAACAAGGCGCGCGCGCTCGGTGTGGATTCGCAGCTTCTCGGCAACACGCTTCAGACCCTGCTGTCGGGCGTGACCGTGACCCAGTACCGCGACCGCACCGAGACGATCGACGTAGTGGCGCGCGCCGTGCCGGCCGAGCGGCTCAGCGTCGAAGGCCTGGAGGCGATCAACCTGCGCACCGGAAATGGCGGCGTGGTCTCGCTCGCCCAGCTCGCAACGCTGCGCTTCGAGCTCGAAGAGCCGATCCTGTGGCGGCGCAACAAGGAACTGCTGATGACGGTGCGCTCCGGCGTGATCGACGGCGTGCAGGGTCCCGACGTCGCCGCTCGCATCGACAAGGCACTGGGTTCCGTGCGCGCCGAGCTGCCGCCTGGATATCGCATAGAAGTCGGCGGCGACAGCGAGGAGAGCGCCAAGAGCCAGGGCTCCATCTTCAAGATGATGCCGGTCATGGCCTTCCTGATGCTGCTGTTCCTGATGCTGCAGCTGCAGAGCTTCTCCAAGCTGGCACTCGTGGTGCTGACGGCGCCGCTGGGCCTGATCGGCGTGTCACTTTTCCTGCTGCTGTTCAACCAGCCGTTCGGCTTCGTCTCGCTGCTCGGCGTCATCGCGCTCGCGGGCATGATCATGCGCAACTCGGTGATCCTGGTCGACCAGATCGACCAGGACATCGCCGCCGGCCACTCTGCGTGGGACGCCGTGATCGACGCCACGGTGCGCCGCGCCCGGCCGATCCTGCTGACGGCCGGCACCGCCATCTTTGCCATGATCCCGCTCTCCAGGAGTGTGTTCTGGGGGCCGATGGCAGTCGCGCTGATGGGTGGCCTGCTGGTAGCGACCGCGCTGACGCTGCTCTTCCTGCCTGCCCTCTATGCCGCCTGGTTCCGGGTCAAGCAGCCAGCCGAGAAAAGCGAGCGGGTCGAGGCGCCGACCGGCCCTCCGCCACTCGCCATCGCGGCGGAGTAGGCAGATACCGGCAACTAGGGGCGCAGCACCGTCATCTTGAAGGGGCCGGCCTCGGCAGCGGCGCGGGCAATCGCCTCGTTCACGACGTCCGGGCAGCCGCCTCAGGCCGCAAGCAGATGAGCCATCCCGCGAAGGGCATGCTGCGCTTCGAGCACGCAAGCTTTCAGGCCAGCGACGATCCGGCCCTGAAGCTCGTCATCTACACACCGGTCTGAGCTTCGCACTGTCGATCTCGACACCAACCCAGCTGAGTTGGCGAGGATGCATGCTCAGGAAATACGCCCTTCCACCGTATGGATGTCGACAGTGCGTTCGGCACTCACTTCGAGGATGATCTCGATGCCGCGCACGATATCCTCCACCGCCATCGATGGCGCAGCGCCCAGCCGGGCGACCTGCTCGGGCACGTAGGGGATATGCAGGAAGCCGCCGCGGAACGCAGCGGGGTGGTCCTGGGCGATGTCCATGAGCGAATAAAGGATGTGGTTGCAGACGAAGGTGCCGGCCGTGTTCGACACCGCCGCGGGCAGCCCGGCTTTGCGCAGCGCCGCCACGCAGGCCTTGATCGGCAGGGTGGCGAAGTACGCCGCAGGCCCGTCCTTCACTACCGGCTTGTCGATCGGCTGCTTGCCGTCGTTGTCGCGGACACGGGCGTCCTGCACGTTGATGCCGATGCGCTCCAGGCTAAGCTCGCTGCGGCCGCCGGCCTGGCCGATGCACAGCACGATGTCGGGCCGGACCTTGTCGATCGCCGCGCGAAGCACGTCGGTCGACCTCGCATAGGACGTCGGCAGCTCGGCGGTGTGGACGACGACGCCGGAGATCCGCTTCCTGAGCTTGCCGACCGCCAGCGATGACGGGTTCACCTCATCCCCGTCGAACGGATCGAATCCCGTCACCAAGGCTTTCATGTCGCACTCTCGCAAACGAAGGGGGCGCCCGATGGGCGCCCCTGACGTTAGTCGTTCCCTCGGCCGCCGGCTACTTGTTGGCCGCGTCGACGGCCCGGCGGGCCATGACGTTCACCAAGTGAGCGCGGTACTCGGCGCTGGCATGGATGTCGCTGTTCAACCCGTCGGCCGGGACCTTGATGTCCTTGATGGCTTCCGAGGAGAAGTTCTTGGCCAGCGCATCCTCCATCGCCTTGACGCGGAAAACGCAGGAGCCGGCGCCGGTGACGGCGACGCGTACCCCACCCGCCGTCTTGGCCACGAACACGCCGACCATGGCGTAGCGCGAGGCGGGGTTGGGGAACTTCATGTAGGCCGCCTTCTCGACCTTGGGGAAACTGATCGAGGTAATCAGTTCGCCGTCGGCGAGCGCCGTCTCGAACAGGCCCTTGAAGAAGCTGTCGCCCGAGTGCTTGCCGGTGTTCGTGGTGATGGTAGCTCCGAGCGCCAGCACCGCGGCAGGATAGTCGGCTGCCGGGTCGTTGTTGGCGACCGAGCCGCCCATCGTACCGCGATTGCGCACCGCCGGATCGCCGATGTGGCCGGCGAGTTGCGCCAGCGCGGGAATCGCGGCCTTGACGTCGGCCGAGCTCGCGACGTCGGCGTGGCGGGTCATGCCGCCGATCACCACGTTGTTTCCCTCGACCTTGATGCCGCTGAGCTCCTTGATGGCGCCGAGATCGACGACATCGGAGGGCTTGGCCAGCCGCTGCTTGAGCGTCGGGATCAGGGTCATGCCGCCCGACATCGGGCGCGCTTCGTCCTTGCCCTTGAGGAGGTTGGCCGCCTCGGCCAGCGTCTTCGGGCGGTGGTAATGGAAATCGTACATGTCTGATCCTCCCCTTACTTCGACGCGCCCTGGATCGCCTGCCACACATTGAGCGGCGTGGCGGGCATCGGCACGTGGCTGACGCCGACCGGCGCCAACGCGTCATGGACGGCATTCATCACGGCGGCGGGCGCGGCGATCGCACCGGCCTCGCCGCATCCCTTGACGCCCAGCGGATTGTGCGGACAGGGCGTAACCTTGTAGTCGAGCTTGAACGACGGCACGTCGTCGGCGCGCGGCATGGTGTAGTCCATGTACGAGCCGCTCACGAGCTGGCCGGTCTCCTTGTCGTAGACGGCGTTCTCCAGCAGTGCCTGGCCGACACCCTGTACGATGCCGCCATGGACCTGGCCTTCGACGATCATCGGGTTGATGATGTTGCCGAAATCATCGACGGCGGTGAAGTTCACGATCTCGACCTGGCCGGTGTCGGGATCGATCTCGACCTCACAGATCTGCGTCCCGGCCGGGTAGACGAAGTTCGCCGGATCGTAGAAGGCGTTCTCGTCCATGCCGGGCTCGAGCTCGGCAAGTGGATAGTTGTGCGGCACGTAGGCCGCGAACACGGCCTGACCCAGCGGCACATTCTTGTCCGTGCCGGCGACCTTGAAGACGCCATTCTCGAACACGATGTCTGCGGCGGATGCTTCCATGAGGTGAGCCGCAATCTTCTTGCCTTTGGCGATGATCTTGTCGGCCGCCTTCGTGATAGCAGAGCCGCCGACCGCGAGAGAGCGGCTGCCATAGGTTCCCATGCCGAACGGCGTCGTAGCCGTGTCGCCATGGACCACCTCGATCTGCTCGATCGGCACGCCGAGCTTGTCCGACACGATCTGGGCAAAGGTCGTCTCGTGGCTCTGGCCGTGGCTGTGCGACCCGGTCAGGACCTGAACGTTACCCGTCGGGTTGAACTTGATCTGGGCCGATTCCCATTGGCCGACGCCGCCGCCGAGCTGACCGATCACCTGCGAGGGCGCCAGTCCGCAGGCCTCGATGTAGGACGAGAAGCCGATGCCGCGCAGCTTGCCGCGGGACTTGGCCTCGGCACGGCGAGCCTCGAAGCCTTTGTACTCGGCGATCTTGATTGCCTCATCGATGATCGGCGGGTAGTTGCCCGAATCGTACTGCAGCGCCACGGGGGTCTGGTACGGAAAGGCGTCCGACGGAATGAAGTTCTTCCGGCGAAGCTCGGCCGGGTCGATCTTCAGTTCCTTTGCCGCCTTGCTTACGATCGTCTCGACAACGAAGGTCGCCTCGGGCCGTCCGGCGCCGCGATAGGCGTCGACGGGAGCGGTATTCGTCAGCGCCGCTTTCACGTTGGCGTAGATCAACGGCGTAGTGTACTGGCCAGCGAGAAGCGTCGCGTAGAGATAAGTCGGCACCGCCGTCGAGAATGTCGACAGATACGCGCCCATGTTGGCGATGGTCTCGACCCTGAGCGCCAGGAACTTGCCGTCCTTGTCGAGCGCCAGCTCGGCATGGGTGACGTGGTCACGGCCGTGCGCGTCGGTCTGGAAGGATTCGCTGCGCTCGGCAGTCCACTTGATCGGTCGGCCGACACGGCTCGACGCCCAGCACACCATGGTCTCTTCGTTGTAGCAAAAGACTTTGCTGCCGAAACCGCCGCCCACGTCGGGAGCGATGACCCTTAGCTTGTGCTCGGGGATGCCGAGCACGAAGGCCGACAGGATCAGGCGCAGCACATGCGGATTCTGCGACGTCGACCACAGCGTGTAGTTGCCCGTGCCCTTGTCGTACTCCGCAGCCGCGGCGCGCGGCTCCATCGCATTTGGGATCAGGCGGTTGTTGACCAGGTCGAGCTTGGTGACATGCGCTGCCTTGGCGAAGGCGGCGTCGACGTCGGCTTTGACGCCGATCTCCCAGTCGTAGATCAGGTTGCCCGGCGCCTCGGCGTGAACCTGAGGCGAGCCCTTGTCGAGCGCCTTGGCCAGATCGACGTTGGCCGGCAGCACCTCGTAGTCGACCTTGATCGTCTCGGCAGCGTCCTTTGCCTCGTCGGCGCTGTTGGCGACGACCATCGCGACCGTGTCGCCGACATAGCGCACGGTGTCGAGCGCCATCACGGGATGCGGCGGGGCCTTGTGCGGATTGCCCTCCTTGTCCTTGACCACCCAGCCGCAGATCAGGCCGCCGACCTTGGCGTCGGCGATGTCCTTGCCGGTAAAGATCGCGACAACGCCCGGCATCTTGCCGGCCTCCGAGGTGTCAATGGCCTTTATCTTCGCGTGGGCGTGCGGCGAGCGCACGAAGTGCGCGTGGGTCGTGCGCGCGAGCGCCAGATCGTCGACGTAGCGGCCCGTACCGGTCAGGAAGCGCTGATCTTCCTTCCGCTTGACCCGGGCGCCTATTCCGGTTTGCGCAGTCATGGCTACACCCCCGCAGACTTCATGGCGGGCGCTGCCGCCAGGATGGCCTTGACGATGTTGTGGTAGCCGGTGCAGCGGCAGAGGTTGCCCTCGAGCTCACGGCGCACCGTCGCTTCGTCGAGCTGGTAGTTGTGGCGCTTCACCATGTCGATGGCGCTCATCACCATACCGGGGGTGCAGAAGCCGCACTGCAGCGCATGGTTCTCGCGGAACGCCTCTTGCATGGGATGGAGCTTCTCGGCGCTCTCAGCCAGCCCTTCGATGGTGATGACCTTGGTGCCTTCGGCCTGAACGGCCAGCATGGTGCAGGATTTCACCGACTTTCCGTCGACGTCCACCACGCAGGCGCCGCACTGGCTCGTATCGCAGCCGACGTGGGTGCCGGTCATGCCGAGATGCTCGCGAAGGAATTGCACCAACAGCGTGCGCGCCTCGACCTTGCCCGAGACGGACTTGCCGTTGACGGTCATGGCGACGGGAATGGTCATGTAGCTCTTCTCCCTCACATTGTTGGTTTGCGCAGGCACGCAAAAAGCACACCCACTGGGCGTTGAAACGACTCTCGCAAGCCGCTCATGCGCCGGTCAAGCGAATTGCGGATGAAGACCGACTTGGCAGCCGCCGCTAACGGCTCGCAAGGAAAATCAGGATCAGGACGGCTGCACCGATGCCGATGACCAGCCAATGCCGATAGCCGCGCTGCGCTGCAACGGGCGGCGGTGACGGCGGCGAAACCGTGTCGGGCGCCAGTGGCGCATCCGACGGCGTCCCGGCCACGGCCGCAGCCGGAGCCGGGCCGCCAACCATGGCAGCGAATTTGCCGAAGAATTCGTCTGCCAGCTTCCTGGCCGTACCGTCGATCAGGCGGGCGCCGACCTGGGCGATCTTGCCGCCGACCTGGGCATCGACATCGTAGTTCAGCACCGTGTCGCCTGCGTCCTCGCGCAGGGTGACCACGGCGCCGCCCTTGGCAAAGCCGGCAGCGCCGCCCTGCCCTTCACCGCTGATCCTGTACCCGTTGGGTGGGTCGATGTCGCTCAGCGTGACCTTGCCCGAGAAGCTCGCGCTGACCGGGCCGATGCGCATGCGCACCTTGGCCTTCATCTCACTGTCCGACGTTTTCTCCAGGGATTCGCAGCCTGGAATGCAGGCCTGCAGTACGGCCGGATCATTCAACGCGGCAAACACCTTTTCGCGCGGAGCCGCGATCTTGTACTCGCCCTTGATTTCCATCTGGTAACTCCTGGCTGCAGCCACCCCCGACCTACCCTGAGAGCGGTCCCCAGGGCCACGTCTCGAAGAGTGGGAACAGTCGTGGTGTGGCCCACCCTTCGAGGCGCGCACTGCGCGCGCTCCTCAGGGTGAGGTAAAACTACTGATCACCACTTGCTGGTATAGGAGTCCGGCGGCGGTTCTGCCAGTGGCTCGCGCAACGACACGTATATCGTGGCGAGATAAGGCACGGCCATCAGGATGGCCAGGGCGCCGAACCAGTCGGCCTGGGTGTTCCAGAACAGTGTGCCGATCACCCAGCGACCACCGTCGACGGCGACGAAGCCCCCTGCGCCGCCATCGTGCAGCTTGATGGCACCCTCGGTGACCACCATGACGACGGCCCAGAATAACAGCAGGAACGAAAGGGCAATCTCGGGCAGGATCGGCCGGATGCGGCTGTACGAGCGGTCCATGCGGACGAACCCCTTGCTGCCGTCGTAGCCCAGCAAACGGCCGAACGAGAGCGCCTTGGCCCAGCGGTCGGCGCGAGACACCGGCTCGCGACGTACGAGAGTGAGCGTCTTCCAGGCCATCAGAACGATCGATGGGATTACGAAGCTCCAGATCGGGAAATCGCGGTAGCGGCCGTCTATGGCGATCTGGCGATAGAAGGTCGCGCTGAGGCGAATGATGCCGTCATACCAGTCGATGCTGATCACGATCAGGTAGAAGATGCAAATCACCGTCAGCACCAGATAAAGGACCTGCAGCATCAGGTCGGCCCGCCTCAGGATCTGGTAGCGCGGCAGTTCGCGCCAGGCCCGCCACGCTTCACGCACACGCGCCCCATAGAGCGATGGGTCAGCCATCCTGCCGGTCAGGCTGTCGGCGATGCCGCGCAGAAGGGCGTAGCTGAAAAGCCCCAGCAGGATGGCCCAGAAGACTACGCCCACCATCTTCTCGAAGTAGAAGGTGCGCGAAAGGTCGATCCAGGTTGCCTGCACGTAGCACGTGGCAACCAGCTGGGCGAAGACCGCGAAGATCCCGATCGCCTTGCCGCGCGCCCCGCGGCGCATCACGACGAAGCCGCCCAGCATGAGACCGCCGGCCAAAGTCGAGAGGATGAACAGGATTGGCCAATGCGGCTCGGCCGACACCGGCTTGCCGAGCTCGAACTTGTCGTGCCGCTGGGCGTCGAGCAGCCCCCAGGCGGCACCCACCGTGCCCTCCTGGCGCGCCTTCCAGTATTGGTCGAATGCCTCGACGACGTTGTACTCGAACTTCTCGCGCTCGGCGGTCGAGCGGAAGATCGAGAAGTAGCGTACCTGCTCGACCCGGCCGGGCCGCGCGTCGGAGCGCATGCGGCCATCGCTCGGCCACCCGGTTTCGCCGATCACGATCTTCTTGTCGGGAAAGCGCTCCTGCACCCTCTTGTAGATGTCGACGATGTGCTTCTCGATACTGGACTTGCCATCCGGCTCGAGGCGATCCAGCCCGATCGGGACGTCCTCCCAGTACGGGAGGATGTGGATGGTGATGAAGTCGACCTCGTCGGCCAGGGACGGGTTGCGCATCCAGAATTCCCAGACATCCGCGTAGGTCACCGGCTGTGAGACGCGCTGCTTGACCTGGCGGATGTAGCGGCGGAGCTGGTTGGCGGTCAGTTCCTTGCGCAACAACACCTCGTTGCCGACGATCACGCGCTCGACCGTGTCCTTGTATTTGTTGGCGTGGTCGATCAGGAGGTTGATCTGCTCGAGATTCTCCTTGTCGTTGTCGTTCAGCCAAGCGCCGTGCCAGACCTTCAGCCCGTATTTGCCGGCGCGCTGCGGTACCGTCTCGAGGTTCTCGCCCGTCGAGTAGGTCCGGACGCCGCGGACCTTACCCTGCAGGCGGCGAAGGTCCTCCTCGATCTGGTCGGGCGTCGGAAACGTAAGGGTAAGCGGGCTCTGGCCCGGCCGGTAAGGCGCGAACGACACGCTCTGCAGGGGTACATTGGTCCAACCGGCAATCTCGACCGGCCTGTTTGGCCACCACCACCATAAAAGATTGAGCGCGGCGACAGCCACGAAGGCGATCAGCGCCACCAGGACACGCATTGGAGGCTTTTAGCAGGATCGATTGCGGGACGTGTGGCTTTTCGCGGGCGGTTTGTCCCCAGAATGTTCTCGCCCTCTCTCCGACGACGAAGTCAAATGGCGCCGCGCTGCATTCCGGCTATGGCCTGGCGAACGATCTGATGGCCGCGAAAGAGAACCGCTTCCTTCCAGTCGTCGGTCTCCGGATAGAACTGCCGGCGCATCGCCGCCCGCACCGGACCCGCGTCCTTGCCCAAGGGATCGCCGTACTTGTGCAGCCAATGGTCGGCCCTGAAGGCCTTCTGGCCACTTTCGCGATCGAAGGTCCCGTACTCCAAGGTGCACATGGTGAGCCGGGTCTCGGGTTCGGTGAGCACGCGATTGAGACCATAGTGACCCAGCCCATCTCGCGCCTGCGACGCCGTCTGTCCGCGCTTGGACTCCGTCACCGACTCGCCCCAGAAGGCGCGCACGCGGCGCGAAGCCGGCGTGTTGATATCGAAGTGGGTGATGGGCTCGCCGTAGCCGTAAGGACCGAGACCTGTATGGAAGTCGATGACGGCGACGTCCTGGCGCCCCCTGAGGAAGCGGTCGGTGATGGCGTGCAGCGTCCGGTTCGACCAGGCGGGCCCGCCGCCGCCGAAGAACATGCCGTCGGGATGGCTGTACTGGCCGGCCGACACGGCGCGGAAATAGGCGACGTCACCGACCTTCTTGCGATAAGCGGCGAGTTTGGCGTCGGCTGCGTCGAGCGTCCCCTGGTTGAGGTCGCGCGGCACCAGAAAGTCGGCGATCTCGAGATAGCCCTCGTTGGCCGGGTAGGGCTTGCTGTGATCGACGTAGTTGCGGTTCAGGTCGTTGCCCTCCTCGGTCACCCGTCGTGTCCAGGCAAAGCCGTAGGGATTGATGGCATGGACGAACACCGCAGCCGTATCCTTGGGCAGGCCGCCGGCGCCCACGCTCGTCAGCCAGTCGACCTGGAAGCCAGAGCCGCAATACCCCTCCACACCATGGGTGCTGGAGATCGTCACCACCACCCGCGAGGCGTCGTCAGGGCCGAGCCGTGCTACATCGGTCGACAGGGACTCGCCCTTCGGGCCCTTGCTGGGATTGTCGTAGCAGTAGGTCGTGGCGCCTGCGACGCGGGCTGCCGCCAGGAACTTGTCGCGCGCTTCGCCGTAGGAAGCAGCGAAGGAATGGATGTTGGTCATGATCGATACTCAGGTACGCAGGGTGAGTCCGCCGTCGACCACCAGTTCATGTCCGGTGATGAAATCCGCCTCGTCGGACGCCAGCAGGAGCGCTCCACGCGCAATATCGATCGGCTGACCGAGCCGGCGCAAGGCCGCCTTCTTTTCCCAGACCGCGCGAATCTCGGGATTGTCGAAGTTGGTGCGTGTCATTCCGGTATAGATGGCGCCGGGACAGACATAGTTCGCGGTGATGTTGAACTTGCCGAGCTCGAGCGCAAGCGTACGCGTCAGCCCGCCGACGCCGGCCTTGGAGGCACAGTAGGCTGCCAGCCCATAGTCGGTGTCGAAGGCCATGACCGAAGCGGTATTGACGATGCGCGCCCGGCCCTTCTCCCTGGCTCGCGCCTTGAGCGCCGGGATGGCCTCGCGGCACATCCTGAACATCGCGCGCACATTCACGCCGTTGACGTGGTCCCATTGCGCGTCGGTCATCTCCTCGACGAAGGCCCGTCCGCTGACGCCGGCGTTGTTGAACAGGATGTCGATGGCGCCGAACCGGGCAACCGCCGCGCCAATGATCTTGCTCGGCGCGTCATCGCCGGTGATGTCGCAACCGAAGGCGGCGATGGCGTTGTTGCCGGCATGTACCTGTTCGATCGCCGAGTCCGGCCGGTCGACCGCAAGCACCTGCGCGCCCTCGTCGGCGAAGAGTTTCGCCGATGCGGCTCCGATGCCCGACGCAGCGCCGGTCACGATCGCGATCTTGCCCATCAGTCTGCTCACGGCGCCCTCCTCATTCCACCTTCACACCCGACGCCTGCGCCACCCGCTGCCACAGCGCGAGGTCCTTCTCCAGCAGCTCGGCAAAGGCCTTGGTACCCTCTCCGATGGGGTCGGCGCCGAACGCGACCAGCCGCTCGCGCGTCTCGGAGGTCAGCGAAGCCTCCACGAAGGCGCGCTCGAGCTGGCGGATGACGACCCGCGGCGTGCCAGCCGGCGCCATGATGCCGGCCCAGACGACCACCTCGGCGGTCGGCCAGCCGGCTTCGGCCATGGTCGGCACGTCGGGCAACAATGGCGAGCGGGTCTTGGTCGTCACGGCAAGCGGCCGGAACTTGCCGGATGCCACCATCGGCGCGGCCGAGGCCGTGCTGGTGAACATCGCCTGCACCTGGCCGGCATGAAGGTCGGCCATCGCCGGGGCGGCGCCGCGATACGGTACGTGCTGAATGTCGATGTCGGCTGCAAGCTTCAGGCATTCCATGACGAGCTGCGAGATCGTGCCGACACCGGTCGAGCCGTAGTTGAGGCCGCCGCGATTCGCCCGCGCCATTGCGACGAAGTCACTGACGGTCTGCGCCTTGGAACTCGACGAGACTATCAGCACCATCGGCGTGTCGGCGAGATGTGCCACAGGTACGAGATCGCGCGGCGGATCGAAGCCGAGCGAACGGTTGATCCACGGTGGAATCGTCACCTGGGCGGCCGACGCCATCAGCAGCGTGTAGCCATCGGGTTCGGCCTTGGCGACAGCCGCCGCGGCGATGAGGCCGCCGGCGCCGCTGCGATTGTCGATCACGATCGGCTGGCCGAGCGTCGCCGCCGTTTGCTGGGCGACAAGGCGCGCCAGCATGTCGATCGAGCCGCCCGGGGTGAACGGCACGACGAGCGTGATCGGCTTGATGGGGAAATCGTCGGCGCGCCCCACTGTCGGCAGGAGGGACGCGCCGAAGAAGGCGGTTAACCGCCGCCGGCCGATCATCCCGGCCTCACGCCACGGTGAGGACGACCTTGCCCGTCGCCTTGCGTGAAAGCAGGGCATTCATGGCCTCGGCGCCCTTCTCCAGGGGGAAGCGCATGGAGATGTGCGGCTTGAGCTTGCCTTCGCTGTACCACTTCAGGAGCTCGTCGAAGTTCTTGCGTGCCTCGTTTGGCTCACGGCCGCGCCAGGCGCCGTAGAACACCCCGCGCACGTCGCAACTCTTGAGCAGCGCGAGATTCGCCGGCAGCGAGGGGATGCGGCCGGCGGCGAATCCCACCACCAGCAGCCGACCGTACCAGGCGATGCAGCGGATCGACTCGTCGAAGGCATCGCCGCCGACGGCGTCGTAGATGATATCCGCGCCGTTGCCGTTGGTCAGCTCCTTGACCTTGTCGCGCATCTTTTCCTTGGCGTAGTTGACGAACAGAGTGGCGCCGTACTTGCGGCAGATCTCCATCTTCTCGTCCGACCCGACGGCGGCGATCACCTTGAGGCCCATCAGTGCACCGAGTTCCACCGCGGTCAGGCCGACACCGCCCGAGGCGCCGGTCACCAGGAGCGTCTCGCCGGGCTTGTAGTCGCTCCGCTGCTTCAGCGCGTAGTAGGAGGTGCCGTAGGTCATGGTGAAGGCCGAGCCGTCCTCGTAGCTCATGTTCGCCGGCATCGGCAGCAGCGCTCCCTGGTCGACGACGGCCTCCGAGGCATAGCCGCCATGGCCGATCATGCCGATGACGCGATCGCCGTTCTTGTAGCCGGTCACCCCCTCGCCGACTTCGGTGATGTCGCCCGCGACCTCATGGCCCGGCGCGAACGGACGCGGCGGCTTGAACTGGTACTTGTCGGCGATGATCAGCGTGTCGGGAAAGTTGACGCCAGCAGCCTTGACGGCGACGCGGACCTGTCCCTTGCCCAGAGGTTTGGAGGGCAATTCCATGAGCTTCAGGCTCTCCGGCCCACCCGGCGTTTCGCTCATCATTGCGCGCATCGGTTCCGCTCCGTCCTCGATGTTTCGTCCTGTGGCCGCATTGATACGATGGTGGGCCGGGCAGCGTCCATCCGTGCTAGAAGGGCCTGTTCGCGGGGAGGAAGATGGCGGGGCTTTATTACGAGGAATTCACGATCGGCCGGGTCTTCGACCATGCCTGGACGCGTACGGTCACCGAGATGGACAACGTGCTGTACAGCTCGCTGACCATGAACGTGCAGCCCTTGCACCTCGACGAGGAATTCGCCTCCAAGACCGAGTTCGGCCAGCGTATCGTCAACAGCCTGTTCACCCTCGGCCTCATGATCGGCATCACGGTGAATGACACGACGCTCGGCACCACGGTCGCCAATCTCGGCATGACCGACGTGAAGTTCCCCAAGCCGGTCTTTCACGGCGACACGCTTCGGGTGCGGACCACCGTAGTGAGCCTGCGCGAGAGCAAGTCGCGGCCGGACGCCGGTATCGTCGAATTCAATCACGTCGCCATCAACCAGCGCGGCGAGACCGTCGCTCAATGCACGCGCCAGGCGCTGATGCGCAAGAAGCCGAAGGATTCCTGAGACACATGCGTTCGTTCCTGTTCGTTCCCGGTGACTCCGAGCGCAAGCTCGCCAAAGGCCCCTCTTCCGGTCCTGATGGCCTGATCCTCGATCTCGAAGACTCGGTCGCCACCGACCGCAAGTTGATCGCGCGCGACATGGTGCTGGCCTATCTCAAGTCGGCCAGTCGTTCCGGACCCAAGCTCTACGTCCGGGTCAACGCACTCGACACCGGCCTGACCCTGGGCGACCTCGCTGTCGTCATGCAGGGGAAGCCCGACGGCATCGTGTTTCCCAAGTGTGTCGGCCAGGCCAACGTCGACTTGCTGGCAACGTACCTCGACACCCTCGAAGCGCGCGAAGGCATCGAGGCTGGCGCCACCAGGATCCTGACCATCGCCACCGAAAGCGCGGCCGCCGTGCTCGCGCTGACCGCCGCACCTGCCAGGCACGCGCGGCTGATCGGCCATTCATGGGGCGGCGAGGACCTGATGGCAGACCTCGGCGCGTTGGCCAAAGGCGCCGCCCCGGGCGAATACGACGACACCTTCCGATTGGCGCGTACCGTCAACCTGATGGCGTCGGTGGCGGCAGGCGTCACCGCCTACGACACTGTCTATCCCGACATCAAGAACGTCGCCGGGCTGCGCGCCGAAGCGACGGATGCAAGGCGCATGGGCTATGGCGGCAAGATCGCCATCCACCCCGACCAGGTCGCGGTCATCCACGAAGTGTTCACGCCCACGGCACAGGAAGTCGACTGGGCCAAGCGAGTCGTCGCGACGTTCGAGAGCAACCCGGGGTCGGGCGTGCTCACACTCGACGGCAAGATGCTGGACAAGCCGCATCTCGTGCTCGCCCGGCGCCTGCTTGGCCGGACGGGTGGATGAAGGACAGCTTCGATCTTCTGCAGACGCTCGAAGAGCTTTTCGCTGGCGATCAGAAGTCATTACTTACTCTCGACCAATTTCTAGGCGGGCTTCACGGGCGCTCCTACGCCTTCGCGATCGCGGCCCTTAACGTGCCGAATTGCATCCCCACGGGTATTCCTTGGCTCTCCACGATAACTGGCCTGCCGATGGTCTTTCTCCTGGTGCAGTTCCTCGCCGGCCGAGAGGTGCCGAAACTTCCTGCCCTGGTCGGCCGTCGCGGGCTGCAGCGAGGCAAACTGCAGGCATTTCTCGGCCACTCGCGCCGCTGCATCCGATGGCTCGAAGATACTGTGCACGCGCGGCACGAATGGTGGGTAACCGGCACGCCGCGACGCCTCCTGCTCATGGCGTGGGCGGCGAACATCGTGCTTCTTGCATTGCCGATCCCGTTCGACAATCTTTTTCCGGCATGGGCAATCATGTTCTTCTGCCTTGCATTGATCGAAGATGACGGCGTGATGGCCATGTTTGGCTGGCTGCTGAGCGGCATAACGGCCGTTTGGACGATCTTCTTGCTGATGATCGGTCATGCCGCTCTCATGGCGGTCGTCGGCACGGTAAAGCACGCGCTGTTCGACTAGGATCATCGAACGACTCAGTCCAACGGCGGCCGGGAGTTTGGATGAATTGACGAGCGGCAGCTACTGCGCGATGCAGAGCTGCTAATAGGACCGCGGCAGGTCCAGCACGTGCTCGGAGATGAAGTTCAGGATCATGTTGGTCGAGATCGGCGCCACCATGTAAAGGCGTGTCTCGCGGAACTTGCGCTCTATGTCGTACTCCTCGGCGAAACCGAAGCCACCATGGGTCTGCACGCACATGTCGGCCGCAGCCCACGCTGCTTCCGAGCCCAGCATCTTGGCCATGTTGGCCTCCGCACCACAGGGCAGGCCTGACTCGTAAAGCGTGGCGGCCTTGCGCACCATCAGGTCGGCCGCCTCGGTCTGCGCGTAGGCTCGCGCGATCGGGAACTGCACGCCCTGGTTCTGGCCGATGGCGCGGCCGAACAGCTTGCGCTCCTTGGCGTAGCTGGTCGCCTTCTCGATGAACCAGCGGGAATCGCCGATGGTCTCGGCAGCAATCAGCACGCGCTCGGCGTTCATGCCGCTCAGGATGTAGCGGAACCCCTGCCCCTCCTCGCCGACAAGATTCTCGGCCGACACCTCCATGTTGTCGAAGAACACCTCAGTGCTGTTGTGGTTCATCATGGTGCGGATCGGCCGGATGGTCAGGCCCTTGCCCAAGGTCTCGCGCATGTCGACCAGGAACACCGACAGACCTTCGGTGCGCTTCTTGGCCTCCTCTCGCGGCGTCGTACGCGCGAGCAGCAGCATGAGGTCCGAATGCTCAGCGCGGCTCGTCCAAACCTTCTGGCCGTTCACGACATAGGTGCTGTTGTCCTTCTTCACCGCCGTCGTGCGCAGCGCGAGCGTGTCGGTGCCGCTGGTCGGCTCGGTGACGCCGAATGCCTGCAGACGCAGTTCGCCAGTGGCAATCCTCGGCAGGTACTTCGCCTTCTGCTCCTTGCTGCCGTGCCGGAGCAACGTCCCCATGATGTACATCTGGGCATGGCAGGCCGCGCCATTGCAGCCGGCGCGCTGCACCTCTTCCAGCACGGCGGCAGCCGCCGAGATGCCGAGCCCCGAACCGCCGTACTCCTCCGGGATCAGAATCGCGAGCCAGCCGGCTTCGGTCAGCGCCTGCACGAACTCCGTCGGATAGCCGCGGTCGCGATCGAGCTTGCGCCAGTAAGCGCCGTCGAACTTCAGGCAGAGCTGGCGGACCGCATCGCGGATTTCAGGATGTGTCGGAGCGTAGGGATTTTCCATGTCGCCGGACCCTAGTCCGCCGCTTCTCCTCGTGCAATGCGACCGAGCTGGTCGATCAGCGGCCCGTGAATATCGGGTCCGAAACCATCGACCGTGGCTTCGCGACGTGCCGTGACCCCATCGACGGCGCCAGCCCTTTCGACCGTGGCACGCGTTACCGCAAGGTCGCACTCCGCCGTAAGGAAACGACCGATGATTGGCGACCACTCGGGACGCAGCACCGCCAGCGCCGCCATCAGCCCATAGGCTCCCCAGTTGGAAACACCGGCCACGACGAGATGATCGCACGAGGTGACGCACGCGATGCGGGCGCCGTTGGGCACACAGCGCGCGATCAGGCCGGCGGGCAGCTTGCCCATGCCGACTTCGTTGCCGCCGTCGCCAACCGCGAGCTTCCGCCACGGTCCGCCAAGGAACAGGTCATCGAGTGGCGCCGTCCAGGCCGAGACATCGACACCGCGCATGTTGCGCGGCCGGCCGTCGGGGCTGCGGCCGCAGCGCTCAATCGCGACCGCATGGCTGATGCCGGCCGTTCGCCAGCGCGACGCCAGGGCGTCGAGGCCCGCTCGATCCTCGACTCCGATCTCGTCGACTTCAACGTTCTCACCGGCCTGGTCGACCGCTGCCCTCACGGCGCCGGCGCACGGCGTGTCGACGGCGATGCGCGCCGGCACGCCGCAGGCCGCGAGCCCTGCGGCGAGCAGCGCCGTGCCGACCGGACCGTCGGTCTCGGGCGCTGCCACCTCGCCGCGCGGCACGAAGAAACCAGTGATCAGGCCAACGCTCGTGGCGTGCGCCAATCCCTTGCCCGCGGCTGCAAGCTCTCCGGAGCTTGCGGCAATCAGCTCGGCTGTCCTGCGGCCGACGTCGCGGCAGACCAGCGCTTCGATGGCGGCTATTCGTTCGGCGTCATTTTTCCTTGGCGACATAGACTCCGGTCCAATCGGGCGGC
>CADECW010000086.1:0-16735 GCA_902825855.1 uncultured Rhodospirillales bacterium
GAGGGACCTGTTCATTTGATGCGTTGACAAGAATAGGTCCCTCGACTGCGCCGCCTGCGGGCGGCTTCGCTCGGGAAGACGGGATACTCACTCCCGCGCCCTGACCCAGATCCGGAGCGGATCGCCAATCTCGAAGCCCGCGTCGACAGCGGCGGCAAGCTCGCTGCCCGACTCGTAGCCGACGACCGGCGACCGCGGGAAGGTGCGGCTGGCGAGCAGCATCAACGACCGCCAGACGGCTACGGCATCGCCCGCCTCGGCGACGACATTGCTGAGGCCGACCACGCCAGCCGCGCGATAGAGCATGCCGCCTGCCACGACGCGAAAGCCGCGCCGGCCGGTGAACATCGCGAAGTTCGCATCTTGGTACGGCCAGGATGCCTTGCCCTCGGTCTCGCGGTGCCAGTCGATGTCGGTCGTGGAACTGCCGGTCAGCATGACGCTGCGGATCCACGACGCCTCCTGCAGCACTTCGAAGCCGCGGCGAGACAGATCGAGTGCCAGAAAGCTGTCCTTTACCGCCCAGCGGCCGGGCAGGTTCGACTTCTGCAGGATTTCGATGTTGCTCAGCTGCTCGGCGATAGCGGCGGCGTCGCGCGCCAGGGTCACCACGTTGGGATAGAACCGCGGCGCCTCGCCCGCATTGATCCACATCGGCGGCAGGAAGGTGCCGGGCCGTCCATGCGCGCGGCAGACCACGTCGCACCAATGCGCGTTGTTGAGGGCAGCGGCTTGGGTCCAGTCCCTCAGGCGCGTACTTCCTCGCGCTGGAAGACGATGTAGGCCATCGCGAACACCACGATCATGCCGGCAATCAGCCCGGTGAGCTGCGGCCAGATCAGGATCAGGCTCTGGTCGAGCGGCAGCGGCGCCTCGGGGATTGCTCCGCGCATCTGCATCGGCAGCATGAAGCCAAGTGTCCGCGTTTCGGGATTGAGCAAGCCCACGACCGCCTCGCTGAACAGGGTCCCGGGCGACAATCGCTGCAGCGCAAGCCCGAGTTCCTGGATGGCCACGTACTGGTCGAGCGACGTCACCTGGGCTGGCGCAAAGCCGATGGTGATCGCCGAGGCGATCATCGGCCACAGGACGAAGAAGAACAGCCACAGGCCAAGGGCGCAGAGCGCCGACGTCGCGGTCGAGCGGAAGAGCACCGAGAACAGCATCGCCACCGCGAGCCACACGCCGCCATAGGCGATCGCCACCACGAGGAAACCGACACCGCGCGCCACCTCGACGCCGCGCGGCGGCAGGCCGAGCAGCAGCAGCCCCGCCCCCAGCACGATCAGCCAAAGCGCCACCAGCGCCACCGCAAGAGTGGCGAGGCCGCCTAAAAATTTCCCGAGCAACAGGGCATCGCGATAGATCGGCTGCGACAGCACGCGCGACAGCGTGCGGCGGTTGAACTCGCTGTTGACCGAGTCGAAGCCGAGCCCGATCGCCATCAGCGGGATGATGAAATTGAGCGCCAGAGTGAAAGACAGCCCGACCCGCTCGGGCGTGACGGTGAAGATGCGGAGAAAAAGATAGGGATCGGACACCACGACATTGCGCAGGTCCTGCAGCGCAAATCCGACCGGCAGGGCGCCGAACACGATCACGAACAGCGTCAGCACCATCATGCGCATGCTGCTCAGATGATCGGACAGCTCCTTCATGAACACCGGCCGCAGGCCGGTGAACGGCGAGCCGGCGCGCCCGACACTACGCGGCATGGCGTGCCTCCTGGAAGTAGCGCGTGTAGACCTCCTCGAGGCTGGGCTGCAGGTCGGCCAGGCGTGTCAGCGACCCGCCCGCCGAGACGATACGCTGCGCCGCAGCCGCCCGCACATCGCGATCGGCCATCACCCGCCATCCACCCTCGCCTTCCGGGGCGACGCTCTGGACGCCCTCGATGCCGCGCAACGCGCCGGCGATATCGGCGCCCGCAGCCTCGACCAGGATGGGATGCCCCGCGCCCAGCACCTGGTTGGCCAGTTGCACCACCGTGCCCATCAGCGCGATCTTGCCTTTGTTGAACAGGGCGACGCGATCGCAAACGCTCTGCACGCGATCGAGCAGGTGAGAGCTCAGCAGCACAGCCGTCCCTGCCCGTTTCAGCCCGCGGATCATCTCCAGCAGCTCGAAGGTGGCATGCGGGTCGAGGCCCGAGGTCGGTTCGTCGAGAATGGCGACCTCGGCCTGCTTCATGACGATCTCGGCAATGCCCAGGCGCTGGCGCATGCCGCGCGAGAAGGTGGCGACGCGCTTGTCCGCCACGTCGGCGAGCTTGACGCTTTCCAAAGCCTCCATGATTCGACGCCCCGACTGCGAGCGCGGAATCTCGAGCAGCCGCGCCGTGTAGGCGAGGTTCTCACGCGCCGTCAGGTGATCGTAGAAGCCTACGGCATCAGGCAGGTAGCCGACGCGCCGCTTGACCTCGAGCGGTTCTCGCACCGGGTTGAAGCCCAGGACCTGGACGGCGCCGCCGCTGATCTCGGTCAGGCCCAGCATCATGAGGATGGTCGTGGTCTTGCCTGCGCCGTTGGGACCCAGCAGGCCGAAAATCTCGCCGCGGTGGATGTCGAAGTCGATAGCGTCGACGGCGCGCTGGCTGCCGTAGGTCTTCAACAGCCCGCGCGCCTCGATGACGATGTCAGCCATTGTCGCGTCTAGCGCCGGCCGAAGCGCGCGACAGCGCCCAGCAGCACCAGCAGGGCGACGGCGATGATGCCAACGCCGACGATGCCCCAAAGGGTCGAGGTGGTGACGGTGATGCGAAAGTCGGCGGAGGCCGACTCACCGCGGCCGTTGGCGCGGAACGAGGCGACGTAGTCGCCGGAGATCGCCTTGTCGCCCGGCGTCACCACGACCTGGACCTCTTTCTTTTCGTTAGGCGCAATGCTGGGCACGGTCTTCGGATTGAAATCGACCTTCCAGTTGGCAGGCACCGTGCCCGACATCTCGACTTCCTCGATCGGCGCGGTGCCGTCGTTGGAGAGCACGAGCGTATAGGTCGAAGGCTTGCCGACCTCGGCCTCGCCCGACAGGCGGCCATCTTTGGTCGAGAGCGCCAGGCGGCCCTGGCCGCTCACCTGCAAGGTCACGCGCATCTCGGCGGTGACGCCTTCCGAGGCCACGCGTACCAGCACGGGATAATCGCCCGCCTTCACGTCGCGCGGCGGCGTCACCTTGACCTTGATGTCCTTGGTCTGGCCGGCCTCGATCGGGATCGAGCTGATCTCGTTCGAGCCGTAGCCTTCGGTGAAGGTGGTCTGGAAGTTGGCAGGGCCCTGGGCCGACAGCGCTACCGTCAGGTCCTTGCCGCTGTCGTTGCCGACAGTGACCGTGTACTCGAAGGCCGAGCGCGGCGTGCCGCGCAATGACGGCAGGCGCGACTTGATGCTGAGCTTGGCCGGTGCCTCGGTCCCGACCGTCAGGGTGAGCGGCAACTCGACCGACTGGGCGATCGGGCCCTTGGCGCTGATCAGGATCCTGTTCGAGCTGGGCTTGGCGTCCTTCGGAACGTCGACGCGGAGCTGGAGGGCAACGTCCTGATTGACGCCCGGCATCGCCGCAGCGACGGGCTGACCGCCGCCCAGGATGTCGATTTTCCAGCCGGCCGGCACGTCCTTCAGTGCCAGCGCCACCGGCTCAGGGGGCAATCCGGCGTTGGTGAGCTTCAGCCGGATAGTCGTCACCTCACCTGCCCGCACGGTCTGCGAGGGATAGTCGGTGGTCAGGAACAGGCCCTTGGGCGTGTCGCCCTGGGCAAAGCCGCTCCCGACGGCCAAGTTCACTAGGAGAAAGGCTAGCAACGCAGTCAGGCAACGCATCTTGGAAACCTCCCGATCAGGCGGCCGCGCTGGGGCGGGCCTTCATGCGGCCGTACCAGGCGGTGAGGTTCTTGCAGTCGGCGCTGAGCGGCTGGCCGACCTGGGCCATGAAGTCGACGAAGGCGAACAGGAGAATGTCGGCCATCGTGAGCTTGTCGCCGGAGATGAAGGGCTTGGCACCCATCAGCCCGTCGAGCCACTTGAGCTTGTCCTGGGCCGTGGCCTTCAACCCCTCTGCGGCTTCGGGAATGCAGCGGATGCGATTCTCGAACATCTTCAGTCCCTGCGAGAAGCGGAAGCCGTTGGCCGCCGGCTCAACGATGTTGAGGTCGATGCGGCGTGCCCACATGCGGGTCTTGGCGCGCTCTTCCGGCGTATCGCCGATCAGCGACGGCGTGTCCTTTTTCTTCTCGTCGACGTACTCGCAGATCGCGGTGATCTCGGCCAGAACTGTGCCGTCATCCAGCTCGAGCGCCGGGCATTGACCCGCCGGATTGACCTTGGTCGAGTACGGCTCGCGGCGGTTCTCGCCGCCGCGCAGGTCGATGTCGACTTTGGGCACATCGAAGCCCTTCTCGGCCATGAACATGCGGACCATGCGCGGGTTCGGTCCGACGGAGTTGTAGAGTTTCATTCGTTTCCTCCCTGAGCGGCGCAAGCGCTATCAAATCGGCCGGCCAGCGGTCAACAGGCCGGGACGGTCGTCACCGCCATGGTTCGACCAAAATCTTGGTGTGCCGCTCGGGGTTGGCCAACTCGGCGAAGGCACCCTTCACCCCCTCGAGCCCGATCTTGCCGGTGATCAGCGCCTCGGCATCGACCTGACCTTCGGCCAACAGGCGAAGGCACCGGGCGAATTCATCCGGCGTGTATCCCAGCACGAACTGCAGGGCGAGTTCCTTGACGATGCCGAAAAACGGCTCGATGCGGTCGGGCTCCATGCAGACGCCGGCGACGACGATGCGGGCATCGCGCGGTGCGGCTTCGAGGATCTGCTGCAGAAGGCCGGGTACGCCGACGCACTCGAATATCACCGCCCGGCGGCCGACAGGCAGCTTGGCGTAGGGCGTCTCCTTGGCCGGGTCGATCACGATGTCGGCGCCCATCCTGGCGGCGAGCTCGCGACGTTTGGGCGAGAAGTCGGCGGCGATGATCGGCCGGGCGCCCTTCAGCCTCAGCCCTACGATTGCAGCGAGGCCGACCGGGCCGCAGCCGACGACCAGGGCCACGTCTTCGGCGGCCAGAGCGGCTTTCTCCACGGCATGGATGCCGACAGCCAAAGGCTCGGTCAGCGCCGCGTGCGCGGCGGAGAGGCCGTTGGGCACTGCCAGGAGGAAGGGCGCGGCCAGCACCATGCGCTCGCCGTAACCGCCCGGATAATCGTTGGAATAGCCGATGGTCGTGCGCATCTCAGCGTTCAGCGGCATGACCGGCATGGCGACGGCGCGCGCGCCGGCCGGCAGGCGACGCTCGGTGTCGGGACCGTAATCCAACACCTCGCAGCAGAACTCATGACCGAAAACGACGTCGCGCGAGAGATCCATCGGGATCCGGCCAGAGACGCGCTTGGACATGTCGACCATGCGGTGCGCGTGCTGCGCCGCATGCAGGTCCGAACCGCAAATGCCACAGGCCAGGGTCTTGACCAGGACCTGTCCGATCGCGGGCTTCGGCTCGGGCACTTCGCCGACGACGATGTCGCCGCCGCGGAAGATCGCCGCCTTCATCTGATGAACTCCGTCGTCGTGGCGAGGAAGTCGCGCAGACGGTCATGATGCACCCAGTGACCCGCCTGGTCGAACTCCACGACTTCGGCATTCTTGAAATGCTTCAGGCGGCCGTCCTTCTCGGGATTGGAGGCCCAGCTCTCCTTGCCGTAGATCAGAAGCGTCGGGCAGGCGATTTCCGACCACAGCTCCTCGATGGCGCGGTAGCTCATGTCGTAGGGCGGCCAGGCGCGGACATAGTTGTCGAACTTCCAGCTGTAGGTGCCATCCTCGTTCTGGTTTACGCCCTGCTCCGTCAGGTGCCGCGCCTGCTCGGCCGACAGATGGGCATTCTCGTCCTGCATGCGCTTGAAGGCGTCTTCGATGGAGGGATAGCGGCGCGGCAGGCGACCGGAGAGCTTGCGCTGCTCGGCGACCCATTCGCGCATTCGCTCGCCCATGGTCCTGTCGCGGCGCTCCGCAATCACCTTGGGCGACGGCCCGAGCCCTTCGATGGCGACCAGCTTGCGCACCTTGTCGGGAAAGATTCCCGAATAGCGCAGGCAGATGTTGCCGCCCAGCGAATGGGCGACGATGGTCACCGGCGCCAGCCCTTGCTGATGGATGAGCTGGTCGAGGTCGTAGATGTAAGACGACATGGCGTAGTTGCCGTCGGGCGACCACTGGCTGTCGCCATGACCGCGCAGGTCGGGACAGATGATGTGCCAGTCGTTGCGCAGCGCCTGGGCCACCCAGTCCCAGTTCCGGCAATGGTCCCGGCCGCCATGCACCAGCAGCAGCGGCGGCGCGTCCGGGTTGCCCCAGTCGACATAGTGAAGACGCAGGCGTTGGGAAAAGTAGTGGCGGGACGTCGGGCCCGGCATCCCGTTGAGAGAAGAGTTCATGGGCCTTCTATAGACCGGCGTACCCGGTGGGTTAATCCCCCGGCTGGCCGCATGGGACGTTGCCGTCCTTCAGACCAACCGCTCCTTTAGCGCCTTCGCCTCCGTGAGCAGCAGCGGCAGGTAGTCTGCAACAAGGGTCTTGGCCGACACCTGCTCGGGCCGCACGCCGATGTTGAGTGCCGCCACGGCCTTGCCGTCGAAGCGGACCAGAGGCACGGCGATCGAACGTATGCCGACCTCGGCTTCCTGATCGGCCAGGGCGTAGCCTTTCCTGCGAACATCGATGATCAGGCGGCGGATCTCGGGCTTGGCCACCACGGTCTGGCGCGTCAGGCGAACCGGTTTCAACTGCACCAGGAACGCATCGAGTTCGGCGTCGGGCATGGCGCTCGCCAGCACGCGGCCGAGGGCGGTGCAGAACACCGGCAGGCGATAGCCGACGCCGAGGCCGACCGACGCCGGCCGCGCCGGCACGGCGCGCGCGATCATCACCGCCTCCTCGCCGTCGCGCACAGCCACCGAGCAGGACGCGTCGACCTGGCGGCACAGCCGTTCGCAAACCGGCTGCAGGATGGCCGTCACAGGATCGGACGACAGGAAGGCGATGGCGAGCTTCAGGATGCGCGGCGTGAGGCGGAACATCCGGCCGTCGGCTTCCAGGTAGCCGAGCGCCACCAGCGTCGCCAGCGACCGCCTCACCGTGGCGCGCGGCAGGTCGACGGCGCGCGCCACGTCGCTCAGCGTCATCTGGCGGCGCTGCTCGTCGAATGCACCGATGACGCCGAGGCCGCGCGCCAGGGCTTCGGAGAAATCGGCACCGATCGCGCGCTGGGCGCGTTTCTCGGCATCTTGCGGTCGCAGTCTGCTCATGCGCTGCTCACGGCCCTTGCCAGCGAAGAAGGATCGCCGAATAATCCATTATAGAACGAATGTTCGGTAATGTAACACTCTGTCTTGGCCTATAGTCGGTCGGAGGGCAGCCAGCATGATGAGCCAGCAGCAGAACGAGCTGATTACCCGCGTCGGCCCCGGCACCAAGTGCGGGGCGCTGATGCGCCACTATTGGCATCCCGTGGCGTTGACCGAGGAACTACCGGACGAGCGCCCCACGAAGGCGGTGCGTGTGCTGGGCGAAGATTTCGTGCTGTTCCGCGACGAGCGCGGCCGGCACGGACTTCTCGACCGCGCCTGCCCGCATCGTGGCGCCGATCTCGCCTATGGCCGCCTCGAGGATGGCGGCCTGCGCTGCCTGTTCCATGGCTGGCTGTTCGACGTCGACGGCAAGTGCCTGGAGACGCCGGCCGAGCCGGAAGGCAGCGTTCTTTGCCAACGCGTGCGCCAGAAGAGCTATCCGGTCGTGGTCAAGAACGGAATCATCTTCGCCTATCTCGGCGAAGGTGAAGCACCTGCTTTCCCCGATTTCGATTGCTTCCTGGCGCCCGGCACCCACGCCTTTGCCTTCAAGGGAATGATCGACTGCAACTGGCTGCAGGCGCTGGAAGTCGGCATCGATCCTGCCCATGCCTCGTACCTGCACCGCTTCTACGAGGACGAGGATCCGTCGGGTGAAGCCTACGGCAAGCAGTTCCGCGCCAACTCCGCCGATTCGAACATCCCGATGAGCCGCATGATGCGCGAATACGCACGTCCGACCATCGACATCGAGGGCACAGACTACGGCCTGCGCCTGTTCACGTTGCGCAAGATCAGCGAGAAGCATACGCACGTGCGCGTTACCAATCTCGTCTTCCCCTACGCCTTCGTGATCCCGATGAGCACGGAGATGACGATCACGCAGTGGCACGTGCCGATCGACGACACCTCCTGCTACTGGTACGCGATCTTCACCAGCTTCGGTAAGCCGGTCGATCACCAGCAGATGCGCGAGCAGAGGCTTGAACTCTACGAACTGCCCGACTACCGGCCGCGCATCGGCCGGCAGAACAACTATGGCTACGATATCGCCGAACAGAAAACCCGGACCTTCACCGGCATGGGCTTCGACATCAATGTCCACGATCAGTGGGCGATCGAAAGCCAGGGCCGGATCCAGGACCGCTCGCGCGAGCATCTGGGGTACAGCGACAAGGCGATCATTGCCTATCGCCGCCTGCTGCTGTCGGCGATCGGCCAGGTGAGCAACGGCGAGAAGCCGCCGATGTGCCTCGACCCGGCGCGGGCAGCTACCGTTTGCGGGCCGGCGACCGTCGACGGCATGGCTCCCACCGTGGGCTGGGAGTCGTATTGGAGGGAATTCGACGCGCGCCGCCGCAAGGGTTCGAGTTGGGCTGCGAACACTCGGTCTCCTTTGGTGGCGTGACCCCAGCATGACCCTCGTCGAACGCGCCGGCCTCTGGACGGATGAGCGGAGGACAGCGACCCGCGAAGCCGAGCGCCGCATCCGGGCCGGCGAGATGTCGGTCGTGCGGCTGGCCTTTGCCGACCAGCACGGCGTGCTGCGTGGCAAGACCTATGCCGCGGGCGAGATCGACGCCGCGCTGAAGAACGGCGTCGGCTTCTCCGCGACCATGCTGCTGAAAGACACCTCGCACCGCACCGTGTTCCCGGTCTGGCAGCCGGGCGCAGGCTTCGGCATGAAGGAGCTCGAGGGTGCGGCCGACGTGCTCATGCTGCCCGATCCCGCCACCTTCCGCGCCCTGCCCTGGGCGCCGCATTCGGGCTGGATGCTGTGCGACATCTTCTTTTCCGACGGCCGACCGATGCCGCTCGACACGCGCCACGTCTACAAGCGCGCGCTGAAGACGCTGGCCGATCGTGGCTATGATTTTCATGCGGGCCTGGAGGTCGAATTCCATCTGTTCAAGCTCGAGCAAGCTAAGCTCGGCATCGGTGATGCCGGTCGACCCGGCCAGCCGGGCGAGCCGCCCGACGTGTCGCTGCTGAACCAGGGCTACCAGTACCTGACCGAGCAGCGTTACGACGAGATGGACCCCATCCTGGAGATCCTGCGCACCAACATCGTCGATCTCGGGCTGCCCTTGCGTTCCATAGAGGTCGAGTTTGGGCCGAGCCAGGTCGAGTTCACCTTCCGCGCCGGCACGGGCCTGGAACCCGCCGACGCCATGGTGCTGTTCCGCAGCGCCGCCAAGCAGATCGCCCAGCGCCACGGCTACCACCTCACCTTCATGTGCCGGCCGCGGCTCGCCAATGTCATGTCGAGCGGCTGGCACCTGCATCAGTCGCTGAAGGACCACAAGACCCACGCCAACGTCTTCATGGACCAGCGAGAGCCATTGTCGTCGCTCGGCATGCACTACATGGCGGGCCTGCTGCATCACGCGCGCGGCGCCGCCGCCTTCTCGACGCCGACGCTGAACGGCTACAAACGCTACCGCCCCTTCTCGCTGGCGCCCGATCACGCCGTGTGGGGGCAGGACAATCGCGGCGTCATGGTGCGGGTGCTCGGGGGGCCGGGGGATCCGGCGACCCACCTGGAGAACCGAGTCGGCGAGCCTGCGGCCAATCCCTACCTCTACATGGCGAGTCAGATCGTGAGCGGCCTGGACGGCATCGACCGCAGGCTCGATCCAGGACCGTCGGCCGACAGCCCTTACGAGACCAAGGCAACACCCCTGCCGCGCTCGCTGGCCGAGGCGCTGGCCGCCCTCGGTGGAGACAAGGCGCTGCGGGCCGGGTTCGGCGATTTCTTCATCGATTATTACCTCAAGCTGAAGCAGGCCGAGATCGAGCGCTTCGAATCCGAGGTCAGCGACTGGGAGCAGCGCGAGTATTTCTCGCTGTTCTGATCAGTCCTCGCCAATGTCCTCGGCCCAGATGTCGGGGTGTTCGGTCTGGAATTTCTTCATCAGCTCGACGCAACGCAGGTCATTCAGCACAACGACATCGACGCCGTGCGAGCGAAGGAACTCCTCGTTGCCCTCGAATGTCTGGTTCTCGCCGATCACGACCCTCGGGATCTTGAACTGCACGATCGTGCCCGCGCACATCATGCAGGGGGTAAGCGTCGTATAGAGCGTGGTGCCGCGGTAGCTGCGGCGTCGCCCCGCCTGGCGCAGGCAATCCATTTCGCCATGAGCGATGGCGTCGCCTTCCTGGACGCGCTTGTTGTGGCCGCGGCCGACGATCTTGCCGCCTTCGGCGAGCACCGAGCCGATGGGAATGCCCCTGCCTGCATATCCGCGACGCGCCTCCTCCAGCGCGACCTCGAAAACTGCCAACTCATCTTCGCTCGCCATTGGGCTGCCTCTCGGTTTGGGGCCGCAACCTAGCTTTCACGCACGGCAATAGCCATATAGCGGCGATGTTCGACTTACAGCTCCTCGGCTCCGACGAGTTGAATCCGTCGGAAGCAAGTTTCCCAACAGAAACCAACTCGGACGACCGCCTGTTCGATGCCTATTCCCAGGCCGTGGTCGACGTCGTCGATCGCGTTGGGCCTGCCGTCGTGCGGGTCGAAACGCCGCCTGATCGCGAAAGGCGCCAGCGTGGCGGTACCGGCTCGGGCGTGATCATCTCGCCGGACGGCCTCGTGCTGACAAACAGCCACGTCGTGCAGGGCGCCGCCGCTGTCCGGTTGGCGCTCGCCGACACGCGCAGTGTGAAGGCGCGCGTGCTGGGCGACGATCCTCATACCGATCTTGCCCTCCTGCGCGTGGTCGACGACGTATCCCTGCCGGCGGCAAAGCTCGGCAACTCGAAGGGCCTGCGCCGCGGTCAACTGGTCGTCGCGATCGGCAATCCGCTCGGCTTCGAATCGACGGTGACGGCAGGCGTCGTGTCGGCACTCGGCCGCTCGCTGCGCTCTTACACCGGCCGGCTGATCGACGATGTCATCCAGACCGATGCCGCCCTCAATCCTGGCAACTCGGGCGGCCCGCTGGTCTCCTCGCGCGGCGAGGTGATAGGGATCAACACCGCCGTGATCGCCGGCGCTCAAGGCATCTGCTTCGCCGTTGCCAGCAATACGGCGAGCCATGTCGTGAGCGAGATCGTGCGCCATGGCCGGGTGCGGCGCGCCTTCATCGGCGTCGCCGGGCAGACCGTGCCCTTGTCACGCCGGCTCACCCTGGCGCTCGGCCTTAAGCAGGCGAGCGGCGTGGCGATTGCCAGCCTGGAGCCCGACAGTCCGGCAGCCAAGGCCGGGCTTCAGACCGGCAACATCGTGCTGGCGCTCGATGGCGAGCCGGTGACCGGTGCCGACGACCTCGTGCGGCTGCTGGGCGGAGCGCGCATCGGCGTCGCCACGTCCTTCACCGTGATCGTGGGCAGCGAGCTCAAGCAGATCGTCCTGCTGCCAGCCGAGCGCCTGGAGGAACGGAGCGAGGAACAGGGCAAATGAAGCCGATCGCCGTCGTCACAACCGTCTCCAAGCGCGAGGACGCGCTTCGGTTGGCGCACACGCTGGTCGAGCGCAAGCTTGCGGCATGTGCGCAGATCTCCGCGATCGAGAGTGTCTACAGTTGGAAGGGCGAGATCCAACAGGAGCCTGAACTGCGTGTCCTGTTCAAGACTACCGAAGAACGTTACGCGCTGGTCGAGAGCACCATCCGCGAGCTGCACCCCTACGAGCTGCCGGCGATCCACGCGTTTGCCTTCGAGCGCGTCTACCCGGCATATGCCGAATGGATCGCGGAAAGCGCCGGAGGGTAGGACTCCCCCTCCCGTCATCCCGACCGGAGCGATACGGAGTGGAGCAACTGTATTGTTGAGGCGCCGCCTCCCCACCGTCATCCCGACCGGAGCGAAGCGAAGTGGAGGGACCTCTTCATTGGTCGATGGCAAAGAGCAGGTCCCTCCACTCCGCGCTTCGCGCTCCGGTCGGGATGACGGGGAACTTGATGGCTTGCAATCGCTACTCGACCTTCCCGGCCTCCAGCATTCTGGTCCAGCGCTTCTGCATCTCCTCCGGCGTCACCACTTCCTTGGTTGCCGCCAGGAACCAGCGGTAGCCGAACGGACAGGCGACCATCCCTGAACGGTCGCCGTAGAACTGATCCTGCACCTCGCGCATCAGGGTGGCGCCCGCCTTGACAGCGCGATCGACCGCCTTGTCGGCATCCGACACGTGGATATGGAAGGCGACCGGCGATCCTCCTATCGCCGCCGGGCTCTTGGCCCCGAAGTCGGGGTATTCGTCGTTCAACATGAGAACGCTGTCGCCGATCCTGATCTCGGCGTGACCGACCCGCCCGGACGGCTCTGTCAGGCGGAAAAGCTCGGTGGCGCCGAACGCCTTGGCATAGAAGGCGATGGCCTCCTTCGCATCGTGCACCGTCATATGGGCTCGAAGCGTCTGATCCTTTGCGCTCATGACCTTACCTATGTTATATTACGTTACGTATTGTAACGTTAATGGTAGATGAGTCAAGCCCCCTCTCCCGCCGGCCGTGGCCGACCGCGTGATCCGCGAACCCGTACGGCCATCCTGTCCGCCGCACGCGCCCTGCTCGAGATAGGCGGCCTCACCGCCGTTACCATCGAGGCAATCGCTGCAAGGGCTGGCGTCAGCCGTCCGACGATCTATCGCTACTGGCCGAATGCGCCGGCCGTAGCCATGGCCGCGTTCCTCGAAGCATCGGGCGCCCCCGCCGCCGGCAAGACATCCCGCTCGACGCGCGCGGCGTTGCGTGCCCAGCTCCACGCCTTGGCAGACGCCTTCTCGGCCCCCAGCGGCCGCAGCGTTGCCGCGATGGTCGCCGCAGCGCAATCCGAGACCGAGCTCGCCAAGGCGTTTCGCAACGAATTCATCGCACGCAATCGCGATGCAGCACGCCTGTTGCTCGAGCGGTGTATCGTGGAGGAGCTGGTCGTCGCGCCGGCCGACATCGATCTGGCGCTCGATCTCATCTTCGGCCCACTCTTCTACCGCTTGCTGATGGGACACGCGCCGATCACGCGCAGCTTCGTCGACCAGCTTCTCGATGCAGTGATCCCTGCGCTCCAGCCTCGGACCTGATTCTTTGGGGAGAACAGCATGATGCGTGCCAGCACCACGATCTTCACCGTAAAGGACGTCATGGCGAGCCTTGCCTACTTCCGCGACAGGCTCGGCTTCGACGTCGCGTTCGAATACGGCAATCCTACCTTTTATGTGGGCCTGTGCTCAGGCGAGGTGAGCCTGCACCTCATTGCCGCCTCGCAGACGCCCCGGATGCCAGGTCATGGTGCCGTTTCGATCTTCGTCGACGATGTCGATGCGCTCCACGCCGACCTCGTGAAGCGCGGAGCGCGAGTGCTCAAGGCGCCCAAGGACTACGACTACGGCCTGCGCGACTTCGACGTTGCAGATCTCGACGGCAACATGATCTTCTTCGGCATGGAATCGCAAAAGGCCACATGATCTTCCAGGCCGCCAACGATCCGCCTCCGACATCAAGGAAAAGTTAATGGAACTCTGGCAATACGACGCGACCGACCTGGCTCGCCTCATCCGCACCGGTCGGGCGTCGGCCCGCGAGGTTGTCGATTCGGTCCTGAAGCGGCTGCATGCGGTCAATCCAACGATCAACGCCGTCGTGCGGGTGCTCGAGCCGGAGGCGCGCGCCGCCGCCGAGACGGCGGATGCCGCCCGGGCGCGCGGCCATGCGCTGCCGCCGTTGCACGGCGTGCCGGTAACGACCAAGGTCAACGTCGACCAGGCAGGCTTGCCGACCGACAACGGCGTCGTTCCGCTCAAGGACTTCATTGCCGAGCAGGACAGCCCGGTCGTCGCCAACCTCAAGCACGCGGGCGCAATCATCGTCGGGCGCACCAATGCACCCGCCTTTTCCATGCGCATCTTCACCGACAACGCCCTGCATGGCTGCACCTACAATCCCCGCGACCGGACGGTCACGCCGGGCGGCTCGAGCGGCGGCGCCGGTGCGGCAACGGCGGTCGGCATCGGCGCCATCGCCCACGGCAACGATATTGGCGGCTCGATCCGCATCCCCGCCTATTGCAACGGCGTGGTCGGCCTGCGCACCGGCTTCGCCCGCATCCCCGCGCTCAATCCCAGTGCCCCGCAGGGCCGCCCGATCGGTTCCGTGCTGATGTCCGTTCAGGGTCCGCACACCCGCACGGTGCGCGATGCCCGTCTTGCGCTGGAAGTCATGGCACGTGGCGATCGCCGCGACTGGCGCTGGAACGACGTGCCGATGCAAGGCCCGCCGCCGGCGCGGCCCATCAAGGTCGCCATCGTCCCCGAAGTGCCGGGCGGCTCGACCCATCCCGCACAGGCTGCCGCCGTGCGGCTCGCCGGCAAGCATCTGCAGGCCGCCGGATATGTCGTCGAGGAGATCCTGCCGCCCGACATGGAGCGAGGCGTAGAGCTCTGGCACATGATCTGCGTCACCGATGTCTTCGGCGGGCTGTGGCCGCAGATGCAGAAGATGGGCGATCCCGACGCCATCGCCGCCATGCACGGCTGGCTGCAGGTCCGGAAGGCCGTTGATCTGCAAACCTACGTCGCAGCCCTGACCGAACGCGACGGGTTGATGCTGCGCTGGATGACCTTTTTCCTGCAATGGCCGCTGGTGATCCTGCCGACGCTGTGCGAGTTGCCACCCAAGCAGCGCGCGGATGTCACCGTCGAGGGCCAGAGGGAAGTGTTGCAGTCGATGCGCGCAGCCCTTCTGGCGCCCCTGCTCGGCCTGCCCGGCCTCGCGGTGCCGGTCGGGAGCCACGACAAGCTGCGCACGGGCGTGCAGATCATGAGCATGCGGAATCGCGAGGACCTTTGCCTCGACGCCGGCGAGGTCATCGAAGCCGCCGAAGGCGTGGTGAAGCCGATCGATCCCGAACAAGGATGATCCTTTCGCCGAGCAATGGACAGTCGCCTGATCGCCTCGCAAACTGCGCGCCGCTCGCAATTCAGGACAGGCGCGGAGTTTTCGACTCATGAGCAGCAAGGCATCCCACGACATCGGTTGGATCGGGCTTGGCCGCATGGGCGAGGCCATGGCGGCCCGGCTGGTGAAGGCGGGAAACGGAGTTTCAGTGTGGAACCGGACGGCATCGAAGGCCGACCCGCTGGCCCATATCGGCGCCGAAGTCGTGATCGACAAGGCGGCCATGGCCCACTGCACCACCGTCTTCACCATGGTCTCGACCACCGATGACTTGAAGGAAATCCTGTTCGGCGCGGGCGGCGTGCTGAGCGGCAATGCACGGCCGAAGCGTGTGGTCGACATGTCTTCGATCTCCGACACGGGCTCGGCCGAAATCCGTGGCGGCCTGACCGATGTCGGCGTCGCCTATTTGAGCGCGCCGGTGTCGGGCAACGCCAGGGTCGCCAAGGCCGGCAAGCTGCTGGTGGTAGCGTCCGGTCCCAAGGCCGAGTACGACGCGGTGCAGCCGCTTCTGGCGGCGCTTGGCCGGGCGGCAATGTATGTCGGCGAGGGCGAGCTCGCTCGAGTCTGGAAGATCGCCCACAACACCATGTTCGGAGTGATCATCCAGTCGTTGTGCGAGATAACGCTGATGGCCGAGAAAGCCGGCATCCCGCGCCACGTCTTCCTGGAATCGATCAACCAGAGTGTGCTGGGATCGATGTACACGCGCTACAAGACGCCCGCGCTGGTCAATCTCGACTTCACCACGACCTTTACACCGAAGCTGCTCTTGAAAGACATGGAGCTCGGCGTCGGTGCGGCCAGGCAGTTCGGTGTCGTCATGCCGACCGCGTCGGTGACACGCGACAGCATCGCGTCGCTGGCGCACCAGTATCCCGGCGACATCGACTTTTCCGTGCTGCTGCTGGAGCTCGCCCGCTCCGCCGGCATGAAGATCGAAGCGGAGAACGTGAAGGTCGGCGATGGGCTGCAGTAGCGGGCCATGAGCAGGTTCCTGCTGAAGTCAGGCATCGTCGTCACGCAGGACGCGAAGCTTGGCGTGCTGCCCAAGGGCGACGTGCTGGTCGATGGCGACCGTATCGTGGCCATTTCTCCCTCGCTGCAGGCTGCCGACGCCGAGGCGATCGACTGCAGCGGGCACTTCGTGCTGCCGGGGCTGATCAACGCCCACATGCACACCTGGCAGACAGCGCTGCGCTCGGTCGCTGCCAACTGGACGCTGCTCGAGTACTTTCGGCACGTCCATGCCGGCCTGGCCACGGTGTTCACGCCCGAGGACATCCACATCGCCACGCTGGCCGGCGCCCTCAACCAGCTCGACCACGGCGTCACCACGCTGGTCGACTGGTGCCACAACAATCCCACGCCCGAGCACACCGACGCCGGCATCGCCGGCCTGAAGGAAGCGGGCATCCGTGCTGCATTCTTCCACGGCTCGCCCAAGCCCGATCCCAAACCCGGCGAGCCGCACTTCTCCGAAGTCCCTCACCCGCGCC
>CADECW010000086.1:16835-31141 GCA_902825855.1 uncultured Rhodospirillales bacterium
AAGCAGGCCGACATTGCGGTGATGTCGCTCGGCCCGCTCGCCATGTGGCCGGTGCACGATGCGGTCGCATCGGTAGTCATGCAGGGCTCCGGCGCACGCATGCGCGACGTGCTGGTTGCCGGCCGCTTCGCCAAGCGCGATGGTAGGCTAGCGTGGCCCGATCTTTCGACCGTGCGCGCCAGGCTGGCAGCTTCGGGCGAGCGAATTCTGTCGAGGCTGAACGTAAAAAGCGTCAGCCGCGAAATAGCGGCGACATAAGACGAATGGGAGGAGTTCATGAAGAGTCTGGTTGCACTGGCGAGTACAGCCGTACTGGCATCGGCACTGCTCGCCCTGCCCGCATCGGCACAGAATTTCCCTGACAAGCCGATCCACATCATCGTTCCCTTCACGCCGGGCAGCGCCACCGACGTCGTGGCGCGCGCCGTGGCGGCGGCCATGACCAAGAACCTGGGCCAGACCGTCGTCGTCGAGAACAAGCCGGGCGCCGGCGGCACGATCGGCGCGGGCCAGGTCGCCAAGGCGGCACCGGACGGCTACACGCTGCTCGCCAATTCCTCGGCGCACACCGTCAACCCGGCGATCTATCCCAACATGACCTTCGATACGGCCAAGGACCTGCCGGCCGTCACGCTGCTCGCCGTGCAGCCGAACATCATGGTGGCCTCGCCGTCGAAGGGCTGGAAGACGTCCAACGACTACGCGAAGGCAGCCAAGGCGCAGCCGGGCAAGCTTACCTATGCCACGGCGGGAACGGGCAGCGGCACGCACATGAACGCCGAAAAGTTCAAGCTCTCGGCCGGCATCGACACGGTGCACGTGCCCTACAAGGGCACCCCCGAGGCGCTCGGCGACACGATGAACGGCCGCACCGACATCTATTTCTGTCCGGTCATCGCCGCCCTGCCGATGATCAAGGACGGTCGCGTGGCCGCTCTGGCCAACGGCAGCCCCAGGCGTTCGTCGGTGCTGCCCGACCTGCAGACCACCGAGGAGCAGGGCTTCAAGGACAGTGGCTACAATTTCTGGGTTGGATTGTTCGCGCCCGCCGGCACGCCGCCCGCGGTGATCAACAGGCTGAACGCCGAAGTCCGCAAGGCGCTCGAGGCGCCGGAGGTCAAGGAGCGCCTGCAGGCGCTCGGCACCGATCCGGCGCCGACGACACCCGACGAATTCGACAAGATCGTCGCGGCCGAGATCAAGGAAAACATCGGTTTGGCCAAGAAGGCCGACATCAAGCTGCAGTAGGTGGACATGTCAGACGTGCTTCTCCAGACCACCGTCGTCGGCTCATATCCGCAACCCGACTGGCTGGTCGATCGCAAGATGCTGAGCAAGGTCGTGCCGCGCACGCGCATGCGGGAGATCTGGCGGGTGCCTGAGACCTTCCTCGAGCAGGCCCAGGACGACGCGACCCTGATTGCCATCCGAGACATGGAGCGCGCCGGGATCGACATCGTTACCGACGGCGAGATGCGCCGCGAGAGCTACTCCAACCGCTTTGCAACGGCCCTCGACGGCATCGATGACGACCATCCTGCCGAGATCGTGAACAATCGCGGCCAGAAGACGTCGGTGCCACGGGTGGTCGGCAAGATCCGACGCACGCGACCCGTCGAGCTGCGCGACATGCAGTTCCTGCGCGCCAATACCGACAAGCTCGCCAAGATCACCCTGCCCGGCCCCTTCACAATGGGCCAGCAGGTCAAGGACGAGTTCTACAAGGACGCCGAGGCGATGTGCATGGACTATGCCGCGGCGGTGAACGAGGAGGCGCAGGCGTTGGTCGACGCCGGCGCCGACGTCATCCAGCTCGACGAGCCGTGGCTGCGCAACAATCCCGAGGAGGCCAAGCGCTACGCCGTGAAGGTGATCGACCGAGCGCTCAAGGACATCAAGGTGCCAACGGTCGTGCATCTCTGCTTCGGCTACGCCGCCGTCGTCACGGGCGGCAAGCCGACGGGCTATTCGTTCCTGCCGCAGCTCGCGGACAGCATCGCCCAGCAGATCTCCATCGAATCGGCGCAGCCCAAACTGGACCTCGGCGTGCTGAAAGATTTGGCGCCCAAGAAGGTGATGCTGGGTGTTATCGACCTCAACGATCCAGAGATCGAGACGCCGCAGAAGGTTGCCGACCGCATCCGTGCGGGCCTGAAGCATCTGCCGGCCGACAAGCTCCTCCCCGCTCCCGACTGCGGCATGAAGTACCTCCTGCGCACGACAGCCTTCGGCAAACTGAAGGCGCTAGCCGAGGGGGCGGCGATCGTCCGGAAGGAATTGGGTCAGGGCTCGAAGTAAAGAGCTCGCATCAGCGCGCTGTTACGGTGCCCTTGGCGCCGATCGTTACCGTCTTTTCGACTCCGTTCTGGGTGGCCTTGCCGGTCCATTGGCCGTCGGGGCCGCGGCGAAGGTCGCGGACGTTGCCGTAGTGCAGCGACTGAAGCTGCGTCTTTACGCTGGCGCTGCCCGGCGTCGGAGTCGTTGCAGGCTTCGTCTGTGCCGAGGCGGCGCCAGCGATGCCAGCAACGATGACGCCAAGCAGCAGGGTCCTCATGAGGCGAGCCTGCCTTTCAGCACCTGGCCGGCATAGGCGCCGGTCGCCTCGCCGTCTTCGAACGCCACGGCACCGTTCACCACCGTGGCCTTGATACCCTCGGCCTTCTGCACGAGGCGGCGGGCGCCGCCAGGCAGGTCCTTCTCGACCGTTGGCAGCAATGGACGGATGCCATTCTCCTCGAACAGAACCAGGTCGGCCTTGTAACCTTCGCGGACCACACCGCGGTCGTTGAGCTCCCAGGCGACGGCGTTGTCGTGGGTCAGCTTCTTGACCGCCTGCTCGAGCGTGAAGGCACCGCGCTTGCGCACCCAGTAGCTCAGCAGGTGGGTCTGCAACGAAGAGCCCATCTCCTGGCAGACATGGGCGCCCGAGTCGGAGAACGTCGCGAGCGTGCGTGGGTGTTTCAGGATGCCCAGAACATCATCGGGCGTCTCGTTGACCAGTGGCTGGACGTAGATCTGGTTCTCGTCCTTCAGCGACAGGTCGATCATGACCTCGACCGGGTGCTGCCCGCGCGCCTTGGCAAGCTGGTCGACCGTCGGATCGTCCCAGTCGACGCCTTTCAGTGCGAACAGGTTGGAATAATCGGGCTTGCGCGGATCGGTCGTCGCCGCCCCGCCACCCTGGAACACGCCGTCGCGCGGCTTCATGCGCGCTTCGGCCTCGACGAGCTGGCGGCGCACCGCCGGATCCTGCAGCTTCTTCTTCTGCTCGCTGATCGGCAGGTCACGGATCGGGCGCCACGCCGGCAGGACGTCGAACGGCAGGTAGGACTTCAGCGAGAAGATGGCATTGATCGAGCGCGTCGTTCCCTGACCGAACATGCGGCCACCAGCGGCGACCGTATCGTCGATGTACTTGGTCTGATACTGCCAGCCCGTGGGATCGTCGCCCTGCTTGGTCGCCAGCACGCCGAACATGATCGGCCGCTTGTAGTCCAGGGCCACCTTGCGAAGCCGATCGAGGAAGGCGCGATGGTGCTCACCGCTGGCGATATCGGGCCCGATCTGGAAGATGCCGGCATCGAGCTCGGCCATTGCCGCGATGATGCGGTCGATCTCGGGCCATTCGGCGATGCGGCTCGCCACCGGCGTGTCGTCGGGCGTGACGTGGGTGGAGGCGCGCGAGCTGGAGAAGCCCATGGCGCCGGCCTTCAGCGCCTCCTTCACGGCGGCTGCCATCCGCGCCATGTCGTCTTCGGTCGCCGCCTCGGTGAGCGCGCGCTTGCCCATGACGTACATGCGCAGCGCCGAGTGGCCGATATACATGCCGTAGTTGATCGCCTTGGGAAGGCGCTCGACGGTCGCGAGATATTCCGGGAAGGTTTCCCACGTCCAGTCGATGCCCGCGGCCATCGCTTCGGTCGGGATGTCCTCCACCGCCGACAGGCAGCGCGCATACCAGTCGCGGTCCTCGGGCCTGCAGGGCGCCAGCGCGAAGCCGCAATTGCTCATCACCACCGATGTGACGCCATGCCAGCACGAGCAGCTGCCGAGCGGATCCCATGCCACCTGCGCGTCCATGTGGGTGTGGCCGTCGATGAAGCCCGGCGACACGATCAGGCCGTCAGCATCGATCGTGCGCGAGGCGGCCGACTTGATGCGGCCGATCTCGACGATGCGGCCGGCCTTGACACCGACATCGGCGGAAAAACGCGGCTTGCCCGAACCATCGACGACAGTGCCGCCGCGGATGAGAAGATCCAGGGTCATCACAGGCGATCCTTCTGCTCGACGATCTTCCAGTAGGTGTCCTTGGCGGCGATCTTGCCGCCGCGGAAGGTGTAGATGTCGCAGCCCTGGTAGTTCAGGTCCTCCCCATCGGCGCCCTTGCCCTTGACCGTCCATACCGAGATCGCGCGGTTGCCGGCGTAGATGTATTCCTTGTGGTCCCAGCGCATGTCGGGGATCACCTTGAAGCGCGCCGCCAGCGTCTTGCGGATCTCCTCCTTGCCCTTGAGCGTGCGGCCGACCGGCTCGGGACCGCGCGCCAGCCAGAAGGTGGCGTCGTCGGTGAAGTGCGAGGCGATGCGATCGACGTCGCGGCTGTTGAAGGCGGCCGAGATCGCCTTCATGAGCTCGGGCGTGGCGATGTCGGGATTTGCGGCTGTGACGTCCGGCATACGAAACCTCCCACAGTGCGTGAGCCGAACGATTGCAGGCCGGCGCCGCCGCCGCAAGCACAACGAAGCAAGCCCGCCCCGTCGACTGACGAGGCGGGCCCGCCGCATGGGCTGATCGGTGCCTGGGCTTCGCTACCTGGTGACGACGTTGCCGCGGGCGTCCACGTGCACGTCGACCATCTGGCCGCCGCGCAGTGCCTTGCCGCTCCAGCTGCCGTCGGAGTTGCGCTGCAGGCCCTGGACGTTCTTGTACCCGTCGGCCTCGATCTTCTTCTGCGCGTTGCCCGACCCCTGAGCGTTGGGCAGCGCCGGCGCATTAGCCTGGCTGGCAGGCGGAACGGCTCGCGAGGGAGCGCCCTGCATGCTCGTACCCGACGGGTTGGCCGAAGGCGTAGTCATGCCGGCCGACCCGGCGGACGGTGCCTGCATGGTGCTGCCGCCCATAGGCGGTGTGGTCGCCGTGGCACCACCGGTGCCCACCGAACGCGATGGCATGGATGGCGTGTTGACGCCCGGCGAGGTCACGGGTGGCGTCGTCGCGGTACCGCTGCCGACCGACGGGGGAGTCGCCGTCGCGCCGCCAGCCGACGGCGTGGCGGTAGTCTGGGCGCCGGCGGCGCCGGAAGCGGTGACGAGGACCATGGCAAGAAGGGTACGCCTCATTGAAAATGCCTCCTCTCTCGTTGGACGTCGGACGTGAACGTGGGGGCATTTCAAGCGTTCCGCGGCGAAATATCCGGGTTTCGTCACACTGCTCAACGGGTTAGCGTCTGCCGAACAACCTCGAGGAAACGCACCCGTGTACGACTACATCATCGTGGGCGGCGGCTCGGCCGGCTCGGTTATGGCGCACCGACTGTCGGCCAAGAACGCCAACAAGGTGCTGCTGTGCGAAGCCGGCCAGGACACGCCGCCGGGCAAGGAGCCCAAGGAGATCGCCGACAGCTATTCGGGCACGGCCTACTTCGATCCGCGCTTCCACTGGACCGACCTCAAGGTCCACACCCAGGTCGTGTCGCACAACAATCCGCAGGAAAACCGGCCGCCGCTGCGCAAGTACGAGCAGGCGCGCGTGTTGGGCGGCGGCTCGTCGATCAATGGCCAGATGGCCAATCGGGGCGCGCCTACCGACTACAACGAGTGGGCAAGCCGCGGCGCCGAGGGCTGGGGCTGGGACCAGGTCCTGCCGTTCTTCAAGAAGGTCGAGCGCGATCTCGACTTCGACGGGCCATGGCATGGCAACGAAGGGCGAATCCCTGTTCGCCGCATCCCGCGCGAGCACTGGACGGCGCACGACAAGGCGGTCGCCAAGGCCTTCGAATCCAAGGGCTACAAATTCCTCCCCGACCAGAACGGCGAGTTCGTCGAGGGCTACTTCCCCGTGACGCACTCCAACGCGGAGGAGCGGCGGGTGTCGGCCGCAATGGGCTATCTCGACGCCGAGACGAGAAGGCGCCCCAACCTCACCATCTCGACCGAGACGCAGGTGAAGTCGCTGCTGTTCGAGGGCACGGCGTGTGTGGGCGTCACCGCCATCATCGCCGGCAAGGAGCAGGAATTCCGGGCCAAGGAAGTGATCCTGTCATCCGGCGCCATCCACACGCCGGCGCATCTGATGCGCGCGGGCATCGGCCCCGTGGGGCATCTGAGCGAGATGGGTATCCCTGTCGTCGCTGCCCTTCCCGGCGTCGGACAACGGCTGATGGACCACCCGTCGATCGCACTGTCGTCGTTCCTGCGCCGCGGCGCGCGCATGAACCAACACACCCGCCGGCACATCCATGTCGGGCTGCGCTATTCCTCGGGCCTGCCCGGCATCCCGATGGGCGACATGTTCACCGTGGTCATCGCCAAGTCGGCCTGGCATGCGGTGGGCGAGCAGATCGGGTCGCTGCTCACTTTCATCAACAAGACCTACTCGGAAACCGGCCAGGTCAAGCTCGCCTCGCGCGACTACCGCCGCGAACCGATCGTCGAATTCAATCTCCTCAGCGACAAGCGCGACCTCGACCGGCTGATGAGCGGCTTCAAGCTGATGGCCGCGCTGCAGATGACCGACGCGGTGCGCGAGGTGACCGACACGCCCTTCCCCGCCGCCTACAGCGACAAGGTGCGCGCGATCGGCGTGGTCAACACCAAGAACAGGATCCTGACCAATATCTTCGCCCAGCTGCTCGACGGGCCGGCCTCGTTGCGCCGCTACCTGGTCGAGAAGTTCGTGATCGAGGGTTTCACCTTCGAACAGGTCATGAACGACGACGAGGCGCTGGAAGCTTTCGTGCGCAAGGCGGCGATCGGCGTATGGCATGCCTCGTGCACCTGCCGCATGGGCCGGCCCGACGATCCGATGTCGGTGGTCGACACCCAGGGCCGGGTGAAAGGCGTGCAGGGACTGCGCATCGTCGACGCCTCCATCTTCCCCGTGGTGCCCTGCGCCAACACCAACTTCCCGACGCTGATGAGCGCGGAGAAGATCGCAGCATCGATAGTGGCCTGATCGTGACGAGTGGCATCGCCCCATGATCCTCCGGTCCCCATTCATTTTGAGATCCACGAGGAATCCAGTGTTGGAGACGGACTACCCGATCGACATCGCACCTTCCTGCGCGAACAAGAAGGTGCGATGGAATTGAAACCGACCAGCCGCGCTGCTCTTTGGCAGCGGTCGTGTCAGTTTGTGGTGGGAACAATCATTGTTGTTGCCCTGACGGCAATCGCGACGGAACTGATCGCCCGCAACATCTTCGGCCTCTCACCCTTGGTTTACACGCGGCCGCCCCATCCGTTGCTCTTTACGGGCGATCAGTTCCCGCCGACCAAGCTTTCGGAGCTTTCCACGGCGCCGGGAGGTCCCGTCTCCCTGGGTTATTTGCCCAACGGCTTGGCCTTCAGTGTGGACGCTGATGCGCCGTCGCCCGGCAGCATGACCACCCTGTCGGACTTTCTGTTCGAGCACAAACTCTCCCGATACACGGCCGATGACGTCGATCGCCTGCTTTGCAATGATCCGAACGCCTCTGCGCTCTACGTGATCGGATCCTCCGGCGCTCAAGGTTTTGCCGCGACGAGTAAGTTGCTGGCTTGGCATGCGCTGCTGGAGGAGGACCTGCGGAATAAACTCGGGAAGCCGAACCTCTACGTTTTCGACGCCGCTTTGGGAGGCTATGGCGCCTTCCAGGATAAACTCACCTATCATCTCGCCGTGGCTCCGCGCGTGCCCGGCGCTATCCTGTTCTACAATTCGGGCAACGACCTGCAGGTGATTTCAGGTAACCGAGCGGGCGATCCCGCATTCCTGGGGACGTGGTACGGCACGGTCTATGGTAATCGACTGCTGTTTTGGCTCGCCGAGCATAGTGCCGTCGTCAACAGCATCTTGCAGACGAGGTTCGCAGACGAATTCAACGATTTTTTGGCGCGCCTCGAGCGGGACGATGCGTTTTTCGAACGCCATACTGCCGCGGCACTCACCCTCTATCTCGAGTCCATGAGCGAGGTCCTGGCAGTCTGCGAGGCTCAAGGCCGGCCCTGCTGGGTAGCGATTCAGCCCAATCGAGCTTTCACCAGCGCCCGCACCGGCGGCAACACTCCTGACGTGCTCTCCGCAAAGCGCATGCGGCAAATCTACGACATGCTGATGAAGCGGTTGGCAGGTCACCGGTACCGGGAACGTTTCATCGATCTCACTGGCATCTTCGATGAGGGAGAACGCGAGCGCTACTTCACCGACACGGTGCATGTTACGGACAGTGGTCAACCGCTGATAGCCAAAGCGCTGTCAGCCCGAATCGCTCCGTCGCTTGCCGTGCCCTTACCGAGAGGCCGCACGGTTGATCGCTGCGCGGCGCTACCGCAGCCGCGGCTTCTCGCAACCGTTCCGTTGGATCGAGCCTGGGCCGAGGGCAGCGGCCGCGTGTCCTACTCCGATGGCCTCCTGTCCGTGCATGCAGGCCCAAGTCAGTGGGCGTATATTGCGAATGTCCCTATCGACCTCGATCCCGCTTGGTCTGCGCAGAATCTCATCGTGCGCGTTCGTTTTACCGTAACCAAGGGAGACATGGCCGTCTCGGTAGTCGATCAAGCGACCTGGAAGGAAATCACTTCTGATCGGCCGTTCAAAGCGGGTGATGGAGATGTAACGGCCTACCTGTCGCTCCGTGGCCATCCTCGGCGAGTATCAGTCATCTTCAAAAAGACGCTGCCTGATGGCGTAGCGAGCGATATTGTCGTGCGTGAAATCGCCGTGCTGGCTAAGTAGGTGCATCGTCTCGCTCGGAAGACGGACTTCGCATGGCCGGGACGGGCTGACTTCCTGAAGCTCGATGTCGAGGGCGCCGCGATCGCATTACTGCGCGGCGCAGCTGCGCCGGTGGCTGACCGATAAGACGGAATAGGCAGGCTGTCGAAATAGGTTTTCGCAGCTCCTCCTCGCCGGTCTCGACTCGTCGGCGCGACACCGCTCGGTGACCGGCGAACGGGAGTGTCGCCCCTGGCCGCAAGCTGGCGTTGCTCTGCGGCCCGCGCACGGGCGGAGCGCAAGCTCACGTCTTGCACCGCGCCGCGGCCCATGGAACGCTCACGGCCGTCAAGCTCGTAGCGAACACCTGCAGCTTGACAGCATCTCGGTGGCGATGGCGGCCTGACAAGGAGCTCGAACATGTCTGTAGTCCTGGGAAGCGGCGAGCATCGTTATCGCGTGATCGAGAACTGGGCCAAGCTGCCCGACGGCTGGGAATTCCGTGACGTTGCTGCGGTCGCGGTCGACAGCAAGGATCGTGTCTACGTCTTTAATCGCGGCCAACACCCGATGATCGTTTTCGATCGTGACGGCAACTTTCTGCGCTCGTGGGGCGAAGGCCTGTTCAACCGTGCCCACGGCATCCACATCGACAGCGACGACACCCTTTATTGCACCGACGACGGCGACCATACCGTGCGCAAGGTCACCACCGAGGGCAAGGTACTCATGACCATCGGCGTGCCCAACCAGCCCGCGCCGTTCCTGAGCGGCAAGCCGTTCAACCGCTGCACCCACACCGCGCTTTCACCCAAGGGCGAGATCTACGTGTCGGACGGCTACGGCAACTCCTGCGTCCACAAGTACTCGCCCGACGGCAAGCACCTGATGTGCTGGGGCACCACCGGGACCGATCCCGGACAGTTCAACATCGCCCACAACATAGCCACCGACGACGATGGCTGGGTCTATGTCGCCGACCGCGAGAACCACCGTGTGCAGGTGTTCGACGGCAACGGCAAATACGAGATGCAGTGGAACAACATGCATCGGCCTTGCGCCCTCTATTGCTGTGCCGGCGGCGGCAAGAACCCGAAGTTCATCATCGGCGAACTGGGGCCGGGAATGCCGGTCAACAGCAAGCACACCAACATCGGCCCCCGCCTCGCCATCGTCGACAAGACGGGTGGGCTGATCGCGCGGCTGGGCGGTGAGCACGGGCCCGGCCAGGAGCCCGGCCGCTTCCTGTCTCCGCACGGCTTGGCGGTCGACAGCAAGGGCGATATCTATGTCGGCGAGGTGAGCTACACCAACTGGGGCGGCACCCATCCCGGCGTGCCGGTGCCGAAATACCTGCGCTCGTTCCAGAAGCTCGAGAAGGTCAACTAGTGGAGGCGAAGGATCGCCTGCATCTGATCGGCAGCATCCCGCTCGCCAGCAGCGAGCAGGTGTTCCGGCGGCTCAGCGAGGAGCTCGGACCGTTCCTGCGCTGCATGCCCGACGGCGAGACCGGCGAGCGCTCCCGTTGGGTGTACTTTCAACGCCAGATGCTGCTCGACCATCCGGCGATGGAGATCGACCCCACGGTGCCGCCGTACAAGTTCATCCAGTGGGATGGCAAGGTCGTACGCGAGATCGAGCAGGTACGCTTCAAGCCTGGCGTCGAGCCGGCGACAGTCAATTTCGATACCGGCTACGACAAGGCCGGCCTCGCCTCCTGGGAGATATTCAAGACGCTGCGTTCCGCGGGCGCCATTCCCAGGCATCTGCGCTTCCAGGTCAGCCTGCCGACGCCGCAGGCCAGCGGCTACCTCTATGTCAGCGGACCGGCGCGCGAGACCTATTTCATGGTGTACGAGCGCGCGCTGAAGTCGGCGTTGGCCAATATCGTGACGGCGATCCCGGCGGCCGACCTGTCGATCCAGTGGGACGTCTGCCAGGAAGTGCTGGCCTTCGAAAACTACTTCAAGGACCGGCCGGTGCACTACAAGACGCAGATTTTCGACATGCTGGGCCGCCTGGGCGATGCCGTGCCGGCCGACGTCGAGATGGGCTATCACCTGTGCTACGGGTCGCCTCGCGACGAGCACCTCGTTCAGCCGAAGGACGCAGCCATCCTGGTCGAGATGATGAACGGCATCGTCGCCGCCACCAAGCGGCACGTCGACTTCATCCACATTCCTGTTCCGAGGGACCGCACCGACGACGCGTTCTACGCGCCGCTCGAGGATTTCCGGCAGCCGGCCCGAACCACGCTCTATCTCGGTTTGCTGCACCACGACGACGAGGCCGGTGATCGGCGGCGCGTCGAAGTGGCAAAGCGCCATGTCACGGAATTCGGCCTTTCGGCCGAGTGCGGCTGGGGCCGCACCGAGCCCGGGCGGCTGCCCGGCCTGCTAAAAGGTCATCGTATCGCTGCGGAGGCACTCTGATGGTTGAACGCGTACTCGTGGTCGGTCCCAAGGATACGATCTCCATGGTCGACGACCTCGCGCCGAAAGGCTTCGAGATCGTCAAGGCGCTGCACAATTCGCCGGAGATGAAGGCGGCCCTGCCCGGCACGACGTACTTCGTGGGCTTCGTCCAGCAATACGTCACGCCGCAACTCTTCAAGGACGCGCCCAAGCTCAAGCTGATCCAGATGCTGAGCGCGGGCTATGATCGCGCCGACCTCGCAGCCGCGCGCAAGAGCGGCGTGCCACTGTGCAACAACGGCGGCGCCAACTCGGTCGCCGTCTCCGAGCATGCCCTGCTGCTGATGCTGGCGGTATCGCGCCGGCTGATCACACAGCACAGCAACGTCACGGCCGGCCGCTGGCACGGCAACCAGCCGCCGACCGTCCACCAGGTGCGCGAGAAGGTCCTGGGCATCATCGGTCTCGGCACCATCGGCAAGAAGGTGGCCCGGCTTGCCCAGGCATTCGGCATGGTGGTGCACTACTACGACATCAAACGGCTCAAGGAGGAGGAAGAGGACGCTCTCCACGTCCGCTTCCGCCTCCTGCCCGAGATCCTGCGTCGCTCCGACATCATCTCGCTGCACGTGCCGCTCAATGCCTCGACCCAGGGCATGATCGGCGCCCAGGAGCTTGCGGTGATGAAGCCGTCGGCCATCATCGTGAACACCTCGCGCGGCCCGGTGATAGACGAGAAGGCCATGACGGCGGCGCTGTCGGCCAACAAGCTGTTCGGCGCCGGCCTCGACGTTTTCGACGAGGAGCCGACGCCGCCCGACAATCCTCTGCTCAAGCTCGACAACGTCGTGCTCACGGCGCACCTCGCCGGGCCGACCTACGAGAGCAACATCACCCGCCTGCGCAACGGCTTCGACAACGTTCAGAGGGTTGCGCGTGGTGAACCCGCTCTCTGGGTGGTTCCCGAACTTCTGGAGTAGTTCACATGACCAAATTGTTGCGCCGCGGCGTACTCGCGGCAGGCCTTGCTGCGCCTTTTCTCGCGCGACACGGATTTGCGCAGGGCGACTGGCCCAAGGGTCCGGTTCGCTGGATCGTGGCATTCGCCGCAGGCGGCGCGGCCGACACGGTGGCACGCAATGTCGGCGCCCGGATATCGGAAATCATCGGTCAGCAGGTCATCGTCGACAACCGAACCGGCGGCAACTCGCTGGTCGCGGCCAACGCTGTCCTGCAGGCGCCGCGCGACGGCCAGACCTTCCTGATCGACGCCGCCAATCAGCTCACCAATCCGTTCCTGATCAAGGATCTGCCGTTCGACTACGAAAAGACCTGGCTGCCGGTGACCAAGCTGTCGGACTTCCCGCAGGTCGTGGCGGTGAAGCAGGAGCTTGCCGCGAAGACGCTGCAGGAATACGTCGCGGCGGCCAAAGCGAAGCCTGGCACGATCAGCTACGGCACGCCGCCCGCGGCCGGCATGGGCCATATGGCAGGCGAGGAACTGCAGCGACGCGCCGACATCAAGCTGATCCATGCCCCTTATCGCGGCGGCGCTGACGCGGCGCGCGACATCGGTGCCGCCGCGATCGATTCGGTGATCATCACCACCAATTCGATTCGTCCGCCGCTGGCCGCCGGCCGCGTGCGCATCCTTGCGGTCACGAGCCTGAAGCGCGTCGCCATTTTCCCCGATGTGCCGACAGTCGCCGAGGCGGGCTACCCGGACTACGACATGATCGACTGGAACGGCCTCTTCGCCGCGACGGGCACACCGCCGGAGCTGATCGCCCGCATGCAGGCGGTCTCGGCCGAGGCGATCAAGGACGCCAAGGTCAAGGAGCGGCTGGATGCGGCCGGCGCGGTGCTCACGCCCAATACGCCCGCCGAGTTCAAGGCCTGGCTGGAAGAGCAGCGCACCCTGCTCGGCAAGCTCATAACCGCGGGTAACATCAAGCTGGGCTGAGCGATACCCTGTATGATTCCCGGAACGACAGCAGCGCGAGAAAGGAGAGCGCCGCCGCCGCCATGATCATGAAGGCCGGGCTGTAGTCGTTTCCGGTGCGGGCGACCAGCCAGGTCGCAATCAGCGGGCTCAGCCCGCCTATGACACCGAGCGTCACGTTGTAGCCGAGCGCGATCACCGTACAGCGCACCTCCGTCGGTACGGCTTCCACCATCAGTGCGGGCTGGCAGCCGACGAACCCGCCGACCGACAGCACGAATCCCAGCTGCCCCAGCAGCACCATCACCGGGTCGGTGCTGTGCATCAGCCAGAACAACGGCCATGCTGCGACGAAGGCGAAGGCCGTGGCGCACATCAGCACCGGCCGGCGTCCGATGCGATCGGACAGCCATGCCGTCGCCACCATCAGAGGTAGCAGCAGCCCCATACTGATCGTATTGATGGCGAGCGCCCGTGCCGGCGCGATGCCGTCGACCAACTGCAGCCAGCTCACGATGTAGACGAACATCAGGTAGAAGCCGACCGAGTTGAAGACCGAAAGCGCCGCGAGCCGCAGAAGCAACGGTCGGTGCTCGCGAAGCGTGGCGAGAAACGATGCGCCCATCGGCCTCTTCACCTTCGCTCCCTCGTGGATGCCGCGGCGCAGGAAAAAACCCGCGAAGCCGACGACAAGGCCCAGCACGAAAGGAATACGCCAGCCCCAGCTTTCGAGGTCGGCCTCCGACATCACCGAAGCGAGCACGGCGCCGGTCGCCGAGCCCGCCAGGATGCCGCCGACCGCGCCGCAGCAGCCCATGGCGCCAATCACGCCGCGGCTGCCTGGCTTGGCATGCTCGATCATGAAGACGATCGAGGTCGTATACTCGCCGCCCACTGACAGCCCCTGGATCATGCGCAGCAGCGTCAGCAGGATTGGCGCGGCGAGGCCCAGCGTCTGGTAGCCCGGCAACACGCCCACCAGGAAGGTCGGGATTGCCATCGACGCGACAGAGAAGGTGAGCGCGGCGCGGCGG
>CADECW010000087.1 GCA_902825855.1 uncultured Rhodospirillales bacterium
CCTAGTCGGAAGGAGACATGTCATGAAAAAACGCGCAACGATCCCTGTCGTCGATCTCGGCGTCCATCACGAGGCGAGGGGATTCCGTGACCGGATCGCACTCGGCTTCACCAAGACCCTGCGGTTCTGCGCCGACACCTTCTTCGCCAGGCGTTACGGCCATCGCGCCATCGTGCTCGAGACCGTAGCGGCGGTGCCGGGCATGGTCGGCGCGACGCTTACCCACCTGCGCTGCCTGCGAAACATGTGCGACGACCGCGGCTGGATCCGCACGCTGATGGAGGAAGCCGAGAACGAGCGCATGCATCTCATGACGTTCATTCACGTCGCCAAGCCCACGCTGTTGGAGCGCTGCGTGATCCTGGGTGTCCAGTGGGCCTTCTACCTCGCCTTCTTCGTCCTCTATCTCGCGAGCCCGCGCACAGCGCACCGTGTCGTCGGCTATTTCGAGGAAGAGGCCGTGATCAGCTACACGCATTATCTGAAGGAGCTGGACGAAGGACGGTTGCCGAACGTGCCGGCGCCGGCCATCGCGCGCCGCTACTGGAAGCTGCCGGAGGATGCGACGCTGCGCGACGTCATCCTGGTCGTGCGTGCCGACGAGGCTCACCATCGCGACGTCAACCACGCCTTCGCCAACGAGCTGGCGGGCCGGCCCGTCGAACAGGTGGCACCGTACCCCGAGCATGCCGATGACATCCGGCAGGCGGCCTAGCGATGATCGCGCCCTATCGCTCGACGGCGGTGTTCGACGAGACGACACTGCCGCGGGCTCTGCGCCGGGAGCATCGGACGAAGGCCGGCGTTTGGGGCGTCATTCGCGTGCTCGAAGGCCAGCTCAAGCTGGAACTCGTCGACAGCGGTGAATCAACGATCCTCACGCCGGGCCGGCGGGGCCTCGTGCTCCCCGAGCAGGCGCATCGTGTCGAGCCCGAGGGCAGGATGCGAATGCAGGTCGATTTCTACGATCGGGAACCGCCGGTCGGCTGAAACACACAAAGTGGCGCACAGCCCCTCAAGCCGCCATCCCGATCCTCGCATGGGCAGGTTGACCTCTGATAATGTTATAATATAACCTCTCCTTCGAAGCCACTCGAACGGGGAGACGAGCGATGCTGCGGGTGTTTGGGTGGTCGTCGGTTTGCGGCCTGTTCGTCGGCGTGGCCTCGGCCACGGCACAGACGGAGCCGGCACCGGAACAAACGCCAGCGCAGTCGCTGCCCGGCATCACCGTCACGGCGACCAAGATGGACGAAGAGCGCAGCGCCATCCTGCCGAGCCTCGGCGCCACCAAGTACGACTTCAGCCGCACCGCCATCCAGAACACACCGCAGGGCGAGAACGCGCCGCTGAACCAGGTGCTGCTGCGCGCGCCGGGCGTGGTGCAGGACGGCTTCGGCCAGGTCCATGTGCGCGGCGATCATGGTAGCCTGCAATACCGGCTCGACGGCGTGCAGTTGCCGGAAGGCCTGGCGCTCTTCAGCCAGGTCCTGTCGACGCGCTTCGCCAATTCACTCTCGCTGCTGACGGGCGCGCTGCCGGCACAGTACGGCCTTCGCACCGCGGGCGTCGTCGACATCGGCGTCAAGTCGGGCACGACCAATCCCGGAGCCGAGGCCTCGTTCATGGGCGGCTCCTACAACTGGGTGCAGCCGTCGGCACAGTATGGCGGACGCAGCGGCAATATCGACTACTTCGCGGTTGGCCAGTACGTCAGCAACGGCATCGGCATCGAGAATCCGACGCCGACCTGGGCGCCGATCCACGACGACACGGCCCAGTGGTACGGGCTGGCCAAAGTCACGGGCATCGTCGACGAAAATACCCGGCTGAGCTTCATCGGCGGCGGCGCCAATGCGCGCTACCAGATCCCCAACAACATCAACCAGGTGCCCAACTTCACGGTGTTGGGCAATTCGACCTGGGACAGCTCGATCCTCGACCAGCGCCAGTGGGAAAGCACCTACTTCGGCATCGCCTCGCTGCAGAAGACCCACCAGGACTTCAACTTGCAGCTCTCGGGCTTTGCCCGGTATTCCCAGCTCAACTACCAGCCCGACGCGATCGGTGACCTGCTGTACAACGGCATCGCGCCGTGGGCACAGCGCACCAGTTTTGCGATCGGCGCGCAAGGCGACGCGAGTTGGAAGGTCGCGGCCAAGCACACGCTGCGCGGCGGCTTCCTCGTCCAGCGCGAGCGCGTCACCAGCTTTGCACAGGCCAACACCCTGCCGCTGGTGCCCGATCCGTCCGATCCGGACGCGCCCTTCATTCCGGGCGACACGCCGGTCGGCCTCACCGACAGTGCCGACCTCACCGGGTGGACCTACAGCGTCTATCTGCAGGACGAATGGAAGGCTCTGCCGACGCTGACCGTGAATGCCGGTTTGCGCTTCGATGCCATCACCAGCCCCGTCAACGAGTACCAGTTCAGCCCGCGCGTCAACATCGTCTGGGAGCCGACGCCGGAGATCAGCCTGCGCGCCGGATACGCTCGCTACTTCGTGCCCGTCCCGTTGAACCAGGTCTCCATCGCCGCGCTCGCGGCGCGCGCCGGCACGGTTGTCGCTCCCGAGGTCATGACCAACGATCTGGCTCGCGCCGAACGCTCCGACTACATCGATGTCGGCCTGACGGTGAAGCCTGTCGAGGGTCTCACCATCGGCTTCAGCGGCTTCTACAAATGGGCGGAGAATTACATCGACAAGGGCCAGTTCGGTGCGCCGATATTCCAGACCGCCTTCAACTACTCGAAGGCCCAAGTGCGCGGCTTCGAGCTGTTCGCCAACTACGACAAGGGCCCGTGGTCGCTCTACGCCAACCTCGCCTGGTCGCAGGTCAACGCGATCAACATCACCTCCTCGCAATTCAACTTCGAGCAGGCGGAACTCGACTTCATCGCCAACAACTGGATCTTCGCGGACCATAATCAGAGCTGGACGGGCTCGGCGGGGGCCGCCTACGTTTTCAACATGGACAGCGACTGGGCCACCCGCGTCTCGGCCGACTTCCTCTACGGCAACGGCCTGCGCCAGACGATCGTGACGCCGAACGACGCGGCGCTGCCAGCCTACGCCACGCTCAACCTGTCGGTGACGCAGCGGCTCCCGATCAGCGGCAGCAAGGGCACCAACGTACGGTTCGACGCCATCAACGTCACGGACGGCCAGTATCAGCTGCGGACCGGTACCGGCGTCGGCGTCGGGGCGTCGCAGTTCGGCATGCGGCGGGCGTTTTTCGTGACCTTGTCGCAAAAATTCTGACTTCTAAACGACATGATCTGAGCCTGCCTAACGTGATAAATGCTCGGCATGCTCGATGACACCCTCCCCCATGTCGTGCCGCTGAAAGGCGGTTCCAATTTCCGCGATCTCGGCGGCTATCGCACGAAGGACGGCCGCACCGTGCGCCGCCGCGTGGTCTTCCGCTCCGCTCATCTCGGTGGCCTGACCGGCGAGGACCGCGTCGCGCTCGCTGGCCTCGGCGTGCGCACGATCGTCGACCTGCGCGGCGTCAACGAAGCAGCCGAGACGCCGCACCTGATCGACGGCGTCGATTGCCGCGTCGTCGGCGCCCATATCGAGCCTCAGCTCGGCGAGAAGATCCGCGACGCCATCGCCGGCGGCACGGCCACACCCCATCTCATGATGCAGTTCCTGACCGACCACTATCGCGACTATCCAAGGCGCTGTGCGCCGGGCTTCCGCACCCTGTTCGCCACCTTGAGCGACGGCACGCACCGGCCGCTGGTTTTCCATTGCACGGCCGGCAAGGACCGCACTGGTTTCGCCTCGGCTCTGCTGCTCACACTGCTGGACGTGCCCTGGGAAACGGTAATGGACGACTACCTGCGCACCAACGAGCTGTGGACCGGCCATATCGGCCGCTATCCCGATCTCGACATCGATACCCGCGCCGCCATCGTCGAGGCGCGCACCCCCTACCTCGAGGCAGCCTTCGACATCGTGCGCAGGGATTTCGGCGGACCCGACACCTTCGCCGAGAAGGCGCTCGGCCTCGACGCCAAGGCACGCGAGCAACTGAAGGCGGATTTGCTGGAAGGGTGAGTTCCGCGCTACGCCTGTCGCATGAGCGATACGCGTTTCGAGACACCCGAGCCGTTCAAGGTGGACATTCCCGAGAGGGCCCTGATCGATCTCGACGAGCGCCTGCGCCGCTGGCGCGCTCCGGTCGCTATCGCCGACAACGGCTCGTGGGCGTCCGGCACAGATCCCGATTTCCTCGCCGAGCTGGTCGACTACTGGCGCCACGGCTACGACTGGAACCGCTGCCAGGAGGCGATCAACCGCTGGCCCAACTACCTGGTCGATATCGGCCCGCAGCGACTCCATTTCATCCGTGAGCCCGGCACCGAGGTCGAGGGTGCGCCGCGACCGATGCCGTTGGTCGTCACCCATGGCTGGCCGGGTTCGATCGTAGAGTTCCTGCACATCATCGACGCACTCGCTCATCCCGAGAACCACGGAGGCGATCCGCTCGATGCCTTCGACGTCATCGTGCCCTCCCTGCCCGGCTACGGCTTCTCCGGCCCGCCAATCCGTGAAGACGGCAGCACGGGCCCGATCGGCCCGCGCGCCATCGCCGGCCTCTGGCACCGGCTGGTGCACGAGAAGTTGAACTATCGCCGGCCCTACGGCGTACAGGGCGGCGACTGGGGCGCCGTCGTGTCGTCGTGGGCCGCCTTCGATTATCCCCTCAAGGACGAGAAGGACGAGTGGAAGTCAGGCGTGGTCGGCCTGCATCTCAACATGATGGGATTGAGGCCGGGCATCGACCTGCGCAAAGCCGAGCTCAGCGCCGATGAAAAGGCCTGGTTGGCCAAGGTCCAGGCCGAGCGCGACGAGAAGACCGCCTACCAGCGCATCCAGGCGACGCGGCCGCAGACACTGGGCGTGGCGCTCACCGATTCGCCCGTCGGCCTCGCCGCCTGGATCGTCGAGAAGTTCCAGGCCTGGAGCGATTGCGATGGCGACCTTCTGAACCGCTTCACCATGGACCTGCTGCTCGACAACGTCATGGTCTATTGGCTGACCGGCACTGCCGGCACCGCGACCTGGCTCTATCGCGGCGTGACCCAGCAGCACAATCGCGGCTTGCTGGAAGGCCAGCGGGTCGAAACGCCGACCGGCTTTGCCGCCTTCCCGGCTGACCTCGCCCTGCCGCCACCCAGGGAATGGATCGAGCGCTGTTTCAACCTGCGCCGCCACACGGCGATGCCCAAGGGCGGGCACTTTGCCGCGCTCGAGGAGCCCGAGCTGCTGGTCGACGATGTCCGCGCCTTCTTCCGGCCGCTGCGGTTCGGCGCGGCCAACGACTAGTACTTTTGAAATACTTGCATGAGGAAGGATATCGCACTATATCCGGCGGCATGTCCGATACCTCCCTTGCCGCCATCCTGCGGCTGCTGCGCGCCCAGTCCTTCGTCGAAGCGCGGATCGATCCTGGCCTGGGCGCCGTCCATGGCCTCGCGCTGCGCGAGCTCATGTTCCTGATGCAGCTCGACCAGGCCCCGGCAAACCGCCTGCGGCGGGTCGATCTCGCCGGTCGGCTGAACGTCAGCCAGTCGACCGTCACGCGGCTCGCCCTGCCGCTGGAGAAGCTCGGCTTCGTTAAGCGCGAGGCCGATCCGCGCGACGCCCGCGTCGGCTATGTCGTGCTGACCAAGGCCGGCCGCCAGCGCGTCGCCGATGCGCGCGTCACGCTGGACCGCCAGACCGAGACCATCTTCCGCGATCGCTGGACCGACAAGGAGATCGGCACGTTGGCGAGTTTGCTCGGCCGCTTCACCGCCGCGCTGCCTGGCGACGTGACCTGAGCTCGAGCAAGGCGGCACAAGCATCGAGACAGGCCGCACGCGATTCGGACCACCACGGGCCGGGCTTGTCCTGCGCCAGCCGGAACATTGCCGCGCCGTGGACGAGATTGCGGATCGCAAGCGCTGTCGGACGCACATCGCGCTCGGGCACGCCGGCCTGCCGGATATTGGCTTCGAAGATTGCGAATTGCGCCGCCTGCACCGCGGGCTCGACGCGATCGCGGAATCCGTAGCCGAACAGCAGCTCGTAGTCCCGCGGATGCTCGTCGGCGAAGGCCAGCATACGCCCGCAAGCGTCGATCACCCCGGTCGACTTCGCCAGCGCCGCCACGAAGCGGTCGTGCGCCAGCATGCGCACGGCGCGAAGGATCGCCGCGCGGTCGGCGAAATGGGCGTAGACGCTTGGCGTCGTCGTCCCGGCACGCCGCGCCACATCGCGAAGAGTGACGGCCTCGTCGCCGTCCTTTCGCCACAGCGCATATGCGGCTTCGACGATGCGGCCAGGCAGCGTGGGATCGGCGTGACGGGGCATGTTGACTCTTAACTTATACGTCGTATAATTTATACGTTGTTAAGATAACATACCGAAGGATTGCAGCCGTGAACACCTCGCTGCGTCTCGCCGGCCCGGCGATCCTCGCCCTGGCCTTTGCCGCCAACGCCCTCCACAACCACAGCGCTCTCGGCGCCGCGGCCGGCCACATTCCGGGTATCTATCCGGTCGTCTTCTTCATCGGCATCGGAGTCATCCTGCCGGCGTTCGCGCTTGGCCGCACCGTGCGCCGCGACCCGACGGCGGCTCGGCCGCTTGGCGTCGCGCCGAGCTGGCGCGATGCGCTCGCGGTGCTCGCCGCCCTGGCGATCGGCTGTGCGCTGGCTGCACGGCCGCTCGGCCCCATCGTCAGCCAGTCGGACGGCGTGGAGCGCATCGCCACACTCTTCGCCCAGCTCCTGATCGCCAGTACGGCCGAGGTCATGCTGTTTATCGCCGCGACCGGCATGGCGCTCGGCACGCTATTCGGCGGACGTCACGGCTGGCGCTCCGGATTGCTGCTGGTTGTCGTCTCGAGTTTGTTCTTCGGGCTCTTCCACTTCACCTATCCGGTGCCTTGGAACACGCTTGCCAATGCAGCAACGGTCACCGTGGTATGGATAGGCGTCGCGACACTGTTTGTCGTCACCCGCAGCCTGGTGGCGGCGGTCCTCCTCGACAACATGATGGCTACTGTCGGCTTCGCCACGCGCGATCTCGCGCTGCCCCTGCCGCCCGCGATCGGCCTGCTGCTCGCGCTGCTGGCCTTCACTGCCTTCGTCGGTGCCTTCGCCTTGGGGCGGCGAACTGCTACTGTAGCGTCGCCGTCGCCTGCGCCGCGATAGTGCCCTTGGGCGTCACGGTCCACAGCTCGGCGCCTTTGCCGTCGACGGTCGGCCGTCCGACCACGTCGAACGGCGCGTTGTCGAACAGCGGCGCGCGGGCCCGCACGGTGAAGGTCTTGATGCGGCGCCCGGGCGTCGAATCGCGCAACAGGTCGAACAGGCACTGCTGGGCGAACGGCCCGTGCACGACCAGGCCCGGATAGCCTTCGACCTCCATGCAATAGGGCTTGTCGTAGTGGATGCGGTGCGGGTTGAAGGTGATCGCCGAATAGCGGAACAGCGTCACCGCGCTCGGCGTGATGGTGCGCCGCCACGGCACGTCGCTCGGCGCCGCATCGCGGACCGGGACGCCAGCCTTGTCGCCCGACTTTACCTCCTCGCGGAACACCGTGTTGGCGGCTTCGGTCAGGGCCAAGCCGCGCGGGGTGAAGATACGGCGTGTCTGGGTGGTGACGATCAGGTTGCCGGTGCTGCCCTGGCGCAACTGGATGTCGCTGAACTCGATCTCACGGCGCAGCTTGTCGCCGACCCGGATGTCGCCGTCGAAGGTGAAGGTCGAGCCGGCATACATGCGCCGCGGCATCGGGATCTCCGGCAGCACGCCACCGGTGAAGGCCGCGCCGTCCTTCCCGAGCTGTGCCGGCCGCGCATAGGAATGGAGGTAGAGGAGATGCCAGCCCGGGGCGATCGGCTCGCCCTCCGCCGGCACCTTGTCCGATCGGTCGAAGGTCGCGATCATCGCCTTGATCGGCGCCTGGGTGACGACGTCCTCGTCCTCGATCTTGCGGCCGAGCTGCTTCTTCAACGGTTCGATATCGATGGTCATGGCGCTTCCCCTCAGGTTGGCGCCAGCGTAACCAATCGCGCGATGATTCGCCCCGCCCATCGCCAAGAAATCGTGCTCTTGCCGCAGATCGAAAACGCCGCCGACGTCCGCTACGCCCGCGTAGGCCTGCAACAGGTCATCGCCATGCCACCGGCCAGCGTCGCCTCGCTCGAACAGGGTCGGCGTGACGGCAGGCTGTGGGTCGCGGTATCGCCGCTCAATCGCGTCGTCGGCTTCGCCCTGATGAAATTTCCCGGCCGCAGCGCCTGGCTGGACCAGCTGTCGGTTCTCGGTCGCTGGCAGAGGCGTGGCCTCGGCGCAGCGCTGATCGATCGCACGGCGACGCACGCGCGCGAACTCGGCCATGACAAACTCTACCTCTCGACCTACCTCGGCGTGCCCTGGAACGCCCCCTTCTACGAGCGGCGCGGTTTTGCATCAGTGCCTCGCGGCGAGTGGCCCTGGGTGTTTCGGCTGCAATTCATGATCGAGAACCGAAAAGGCCACCAACCCTGGCGGCGCACCATCATGCAGCGGCGCCTCTAGCTTTCTTCGACCTGGGCACCGTCGCATTCTGCCAGGCCATCGTGAGGGCACTGCGCAACGTGCGCGCGTCGACTTCGGCCAGCCGCACCGACGTGGCGCCGCGCTGGCCCCACGTCCCCTTGATCGGAACGAATATCGCGGGCTCTGCCGCAACCAGTACCTGCTGCTGTTCGGGCGTGAGCTTCGTCATGCCCCATTCCTTGCCCGGATATCCCAGGGTGGCGAAGACCTTGCCGCCGGCGCGGAAGTCGGCATGCCCGCCATGCTCACCTTCGACCGCACCGTCAAGCGCGAGCGCGATCCTGCGGAAGGCGGCAGGCGTCATTCGGCGGCGACGGCCAGGCCCATCTGCTCGCAGGTCGGCGCCACGTCGGAGACGGTAGCCCGGCGCATGTCGCGGGCATAGCGCTGATCGTCGAACTCCATGCCGCGATGCATGGTGCAGCGATCGTCCCAGATCACCAGGTCCTTCACGCGCCAGCGATGGGAATAGACGAACTGGCGCTGGGTCGCATGCGCCGTCAGCTCGTCGATCAGCTGGCGTGCATCGTCGTCGGCCATGCCGCCGATCGAGCCGGCGTGGCTGGCGAGATAGAGGCTCATGCGGCCCGAATCCTGGAGGCGACGCACCAGGACCTGCGGCACGGCCTTGAAGGCTTCGCGTTCCGCCTCGTCGAAATCGGCGAATCCCAGCTTGGCGCGCGAGGTCATGATCGAGTGATACGCGACCAACCCTGCGAGGCGCTGCCTGGTCCTCTCGGGCAGCGCATCATAGGCCGCGCGCATGTCAGCGAACTCGGTCTGACCGCCGATCGGCGGGATCGAGCGGGCATACAGCATCGAGCAATAGGCCGGCAGGCGCTTGAACGAGGAGTCGGTGTGCCACAGCCGGTTGCCGAGATTGTAAAGGCGCTGGCGGTCGCTGGTCTCGAGAATGCGGTTCTCCGCGTCGAGGTTGCCGACATCGGCCAGGTTCTCGTGCAAGCGAAGCTTGTGGTCCTTGCGTGCCTTGAAGACCGTCGTCTCGAGCGGGCCGAAATGGCGCGCGAAGTCGAGATGGCTGTCGTCGGAAAACACCTGATCGGGGAAGACCAGGACGGCGTACCTGGTGAAAGCGGTGCGGATCGCCGCAACGTCATGAGCGGCAAGCGGCTTGCCGAGTTCGACATCGCCCACTTCGGCGGCGAAGTCCGGAGTGATCGGCTGGACGGTGATGGCCACGGTTCCTCCTGAGGGTTGAGCCCTTCTTGCTTGGGCCGATTGGACCACCGAACGGACTTTCCGGCAATCACCGGATATGATGGCAGCCATGATAGAAAAACAGGAAGTCCAGGAAATCTTCCCAACGCCGCTCTGGATTGTCGATCTTCAGCCGGCGGCGGCGGCCAGCCTCAACAGCAAGCTCAAGGCAGAGATCGACCGCATGGTTTCACCCCGCCCCAGGATCCCGGCGGGCAGCAACTGGCAGACGCCGCAGGACCTGCACACCAAGCCCGCCTTCGCCGAATTCGTGAAGCTGATCGAGACTGCGGCGCGTGGCGTCGCCCGCTTCCTGCAGGTCGACCAGTATCCGATGTCGATCACCGGCTGCTGGGCCAACATAAATCCGCCGGGCGCCTATCACCCGATGCACCATCACCCCAACAACTACCTGAGCGGCGTCTATTACGTCGCCGTGCCCACCCCCGGCTCACAGATCATCTTCCAGGACCCGCGCGGCCAGGCCTCGATGATCATGCCCAAACCACGGCAATACACGCGGCTCACCGCCAACGGCGCCAATGCGCAGAGCAAGGAGGGCCGCCTGCTGATCTTCCCGGCCTGGCTGAAGCACACCGTGCCGGCCAACGACGGCGAGAGCGAGCGCATCAGCATCTCGTTCAACCTCATGTTCAATAACTTCAGCGAGACCATGGCTGCGCCGCTATGGGACGCGACGGCGGGCAAGGAGAAGTAGCCCGGCCTCTAAGCTCGTCATCCCGACCGGAGCGCGAAGCGCGGAGTGGAGGGACCCAATCTGTTGATGCGCCGACAAGAAGAGGTCCCTCGGCTGCGCCGCCCTGCGGGCGGCTTCGCTCGGGATGACGCTTTGCTATCCCGCTAAAGTCCCTTCTTCCCCATCTCCAGGAACTTGTCCTGTCGACGCTGCCGTAACGTGTCGGCGTCGAGCCCTGAAAGCTCGCCCAGGGCCTCGGTCATGACCTTGCCGACGAGGTCGATCGTCTCGTCGGGATTGCGATGGGCGCCGCCCATCGGCTCGGGGATGACGTCGTCGATGACGTCGAGCTTCTTGAGGTCGGCCGCCGTCACCTTCATCGCCTCGGCGGCTTCCTGCGCGTTGGTGTTCGAGCGCCACAGGATCGAAGCGCAGCCTTCCGGCGTGATCACAGAGTAGATCGAGTTCTCCAGCATATAGACACGGTCGGCCGAGGCGATGGCCAATGCGCCACCCGACCCGCCCTCACCGATCACGACGCTGACCAGCGGCACGCCGAGCGACAGGCAAGTATCGATCGAGCTCGCCACCGCTTCGGCCTGGCCGCGCGCCTCCGCATCGAGGCCGGGATAGGCACCCGGCGTATCGACGAAGGTGACCACTGGCAGGTGGAAGCGATCGGCGAGCTTCATAAGCCGCTGCGCCTTGCGATAACCCTCGGGCCTCGGCATTCCGAAATTGTGCTTGATGCGCGAATCGGTGTCGTCGCCCTTCTGCTGGCCGATCACCACGATGCTGCGGCCGCCGAGCCGGCCGACACCGCCCACGATCGCCGCGTCCTCGCCGAACACACGATCGCCCGCCAGGGGCTGGTAGTCGGTGATCAGCCGGTCGATGTAGCTCTGGGCATGCGGCCGCTCGGCATGCCGCGCCACTTGCACGCGCTGCCACGGCGTCAGCTTGGCGTAGGTCGCGCGCAGCTGCTTCTGCACCTTGTCCTGCAGGCGCATGACCTCTTCGGCGATGTCGACATCACCCGAGTTCGGCAGATGGCGCAGCTCCGCGATCTTGCTTTCGAGCTCGGCGATCGGCTTCTCGAAGTCGAGGTAGGTGGTCATTGATTTTCAGGTGTCGCCCGGCCCCGGAATCCTGTCAACCGGCCCCGGCGGCGAATGCCTCAACCCGCCGGGCGCCGCTTGCGGCGAGCCAGCGGGTGCCTGTCCTGCACCAACGCCCTGAGCTTCTCGTCCAGCACATGGGTATAGATCTGGGTCGTCGCGATATCTGCATGCCCCAACATCAATTGCACACTGCGCAGGTCGGCGCCGCCTTCGAGCAGATGGCTGGCGAATGCATGGCGCAGCACGTGCGGCGAGACACGCGCCGGATCGATGCCGGCCGCCAATGCCGCCTCTTTCAGGAGCTGCGCAAAGCGCTGTCGAGTCAGATGCCCAGTGCGGCCGCGCGACGGAAACAGGAAGCGCGACTTCTCGCCCTCGTCAAGCATGGCGGCCCGAACGTGCAGCCACGCGGCGATCGCCTGGCGCGCAGGGTCGCTGAGCGGCACCAGGCGCTCCTTGTTCCCCTTACCGCGCACCACCAGCGCGGTGGGATCGCGCTCGACGGCGGCGAGGGGCAGGGTCACCAACTCCGACACGCGCAGCCCCGCGGCGTAGAGGATCTCCAGCAGCGTCGCCATGCGCCCACGGTCGTCGTCGCGCCGGCTTGCTTCGATCAACCGGTCGACCTCCTCGCGCGACAGCACCTTGGGCAACGGTCGCCCGAGCTTGGGCGAATCGAGCGTGCTCGCCGGATCGTCCTCGCGCAGCCGCTCGGCCAGCAGGAAGCGGAAGAACTGGCGGATTACCGATAGCCGGCGCGCAACGGTGCGCGGCGTCATCCCGACGTAATCCAACGACTTGAGGTAGGCGCGCAGCGCCTCGGTATCGGCGTTGATCGGCTTCTTCTTGCGTCGCGCCAGGAAGCTCTCGAGATGCTTTAGATCGGCGCCGTAGGCCGCCGTGGTGTTGAGCGACGCACCGCGCTCGGCCGACAGCATCTCGATAAAGGCATCGGCCTCGCGCGACAACGGCGCGGGGGGCTTCCTTTTCATGAGGCCTGGAGGCAATTCGCGATCGCCGTTTCCACGGCGAACAGGGGGGCCGGTGGGCGCGCCGCCGTCAACGCCATGACCACCGCCGCCGTAACCGCCCCGCTAGCGCGCGAATCGTTCATTGGGGACGGGAACCTCGAAATGCCGCACCGCCGGACGGGGTTCGATCACCGCGAGCGCCACCAGGCCGGCAATCAGCAAGCCGGCGACAATGACGGCGACCACCGGCCCAAGCTTCAAGGTGGGCACGCTGAATCGATTTCTGGAGCGGAACAGGGGCACGGCGACAGGCAACCTACCTCGGCTAGCGCCCAAGCGGCAATCGCGCACAATCCTTATTGTGCAGGTAGAGCCTCTGGCTTGAAACGATGCACGGAATGGGCGACATCCATGTGTTCACGTCATGGATGACCGGCCACCCTTATCACTGCCGCGCACCGTCGCCCTCGTGGGCCTGATGGGCGCAGGCAAGAGCGCCATCGGCAAGCGCCTGGCGATGCGGCTCGGGCTGCCGTTCGTCGATGCCGACGACGAGATCGAGCGCGCCGCCGGCTGCTCGATCGCCGAGATCTTCGAAAAGTACGGTGAGGCCGACTTCCGCGCCGGCGAGCGTCGCGTCATTTCGCGCCTGCTCGACGAGCCGCCGCACGTGCTGTCAACCGGCGGCGGCGCCTATATCGATCCCGATACGCGCAGCCTGATGCGAACCAAGGCGGTGACGGTCTGGCTGCGCGCCGAGCTCGATGTGCTGTATGACCGCGTGCGCAAGCGCGGCCATCGGCCGTTGCTGCGCAATGGCGATCCCAAGGAGGTTCTCGCACGCCTGATGAGCCATCGTTATCCAATCTACGCAGAGGCGGACGTCGTCGTCGATTCCACCGCGCAGCCCGCCGACCGGACCACCCAGCAGGTCGTCGACGCATTGCGCGCCCATTTGCAGCCTGAGAAGACGCCGGCATGAGTGCACGTACCATTCGCGTCAAGCTGGCGGGCCGCAGCTATGACATCGCGATCGGGCCCGGCCTGATCGACCAGGCCGGAGAGCTCTGCCGGCCCCTGCTGCCAGCGCCCAAGGTCACGATCGTAAGCGACGACACCGTGGCACCCCTCTATGGTGCCCGTCTTGCCGCCTCTTTCGACAAGGCCGGTGTCAAGGCAAGCAACGTCTCCGTGCCTGCAGGGGAGAGCAGCAAGGAGTTCGGCGCCTTCGCCAAGCTGATGAACGAGCTGCTCGACCAGCGGCCCGACCGCAGGACCACGCTTGTCGCGCTAGGCGGCGGCGTGGTTGGCGATCTTACAGGCTTTGCCGCCGCGGTGCTGCTGCGCGGCGTCGACTTCATCCAGGTTCCGACCACGCTGCTCGCGCAGGTCGATTCGTCCGTCGGCGGCAAGACCGGCATCAACACGCGGCATGGCAAGAACCTGGTCGGCGCCTTCTACCAGCCGCGGCTGGTGCTGGCCGACACCGAGGTGCTCGACACGCTGCCGCGACGCGAGCTGCTGGCAGGCTACGCCGAGGTCGCCAAGTACGGCCTGATCGACGATCCCGAATTCTTCGCCTGGTGCGAGACGAACGGTGGCGCAGTGCTGTCGGGTGACGCCACAAAGCGTACCTACGCCATCGAGCAGAGCTGCCTTGCCAAGGCACGCATCGTGGCGGCCGACGAGCGCGAGACCACCGACCTGCGCGCCCTGCTGAACCTCGGCCACACTTTCGGCCACGCCCTAGAGGCCGAGACGGGATTCGGCGGCGAACTGCTGCACGGCGAGGCCGTCGGCACCGGCATGGCCATGGCCTTCGACCTTTCCGTCCGGCTGGGCCTTTGCCCGCAGGCCGATGCCGACCGCATTCGCCGCCATCTAGGGGCCGTCGGCCTGCCGATGCGCCTCAGGGCGATCGGCGGCGACAACCGGCGCAAATGGGATGCCGCGCGGCTGATCGAGCATATGCGCAGCGACAAGAAGGCCGATGGCGGCAAGCTCACCTTCGTCCTGGCGCGCGGCATCGGCCAGGCCTTCGTCTCTCGCGACGTCGACGAAGCCGCATTGCGCGACCTGCTCGACGACGCCATCTCTGCCTGAGCCATGGAAAGCGATCTTGATTTCGACATGCCGCTCTGGGTCGCAGGGCCGGCGGTGTTTCTCTGCCTGTTGCTAGCGGCCTACCTGTCGGCGGCGGAGACCGCAATCACCGGCGCCTCGCGGCCACGCATGCACCGGCTGGCGCAGCAGGGCAACAAGCGAGCCGCCACGGTGAATGACCTGCTCGATCGCAAGGATGAGGCGGTGAGCGCGGTGCTGCTGGGCAACAACGTGGTCAACATTTTCTCCGCGTCGCTGACCACAGCGGTGCTGACTGCGCTGTTCGGCGCCGCCGGCATCGTCTACGCCACGGCGGCGATCGGCGTCATGGTGGTGATTTTCGCCGAGGTGATGCCCAAGACCTGGGCCCTGCTGCGCGCCGACCGCGTGGCGCTGACGCTGGCGCCCTCGATCGTCGTGACTTTGGCGGTGCTCGGCCCAATGGCGCGCGCCGTCGCCTGGATCTCGCGCTTCTTTCTCAAATTGCTCGGTGTGCGGGTCGATCGCACACCGGATGCCGAGGAGCATGCAGACCTGCTGCGCGGTGCCATCGAGCTGCATGGTCATGGCCAGGAAGACGAGGCCGCGCCCGCCGAGAAGGCGATGCTCCGCTCGGTGCTCGACCTCGGCGATCGCACCGTGGGCGACGTGATGACCCATCGCGGCAGTGTCGTGGTGATCGACGCCGACCAACCGATGGATGTCATCGTCGGTCAGATGCTGGAGGCACCCTACACCCGCATCCCGGTCTATCGCACCGAAGCAGACAACATCATCGGCGTCGTCCATGCCAAGGACCTGTTCCGCGCCGTCAGGGCAGCAGGCGGCCCCGAGACGGTCAGGATCGATGCCGTGCTGACGCAGCCCTGGTTCATTCCCGAATCGACGACGTGCTTCGACCAGCTCCAGGCCTTCCGCGCCCGCCACGAGCACTTCGCCATCGTCGTCGACGAATACGGCGCGTTGCGCGGCATCATCACGCTCGAGGACATCATCGAGGAGATCACCGGTGACATCGAGGACGAGCACGATGCCATCAAGCGCGGCGTGGTGAGGCGCGACGACGGCAGCCTGGTCAGCCAGGGCGACGTGCCGATTCGAGACCTCAACCGCGAGTTCGGCTGGGGCCTGCCGGAAAACGTGGCCATCACCATCGCCGGCCTTGTGCTGCACGAGGCGCGGCGCATCCCCGAGGTCGGCCAGACCTACGCATTCTACGGATTCCGTTTCGAAATTCTGAAGCGCGAAGGCACCCGGATCGCCGAGTTGCGCATCACGCCGCCCCTCGCCATAGAAGCTGCCGAGAACTGATTTTCACCCGGAGAGGATCTGCCATGCCGCTTTCGCCACCAGTCGGGCGACAGCACCTGCATACGCGCCGCGTCACCTGCCAGGGCTTTTTCCGCGAGGACGGGCTGTGGGATATCGAGGGGCGCATCACCGACGAGAAGTCCTACACCCATCCCAACGAATGGCGCGGACCGCTGGGTCCCGGCGACTTCGTGCACGACATGTCGATCCGGCTCACGGTGGACCATCGCTTCACCATCGTCGATGTCGAGGCGGTGACCGACAGTTCGCCCTATCCGATCTGCGGCAAGGTCGCGCCCGACTTCAAGAAGCTGATCGGGCTGCGTATCGGCGGCGGTTTCCATCGCAAGGTGAAGGAGCGGCTGGGCGGCGTGCACGGCTGTACCCACATCGTCGAGCTTCTGGGGCCGGTGGCGACGACGGCGTTCCAGACGGTGATGTCCGGCAGGGCGCGCGATCTCAACCTCGAGCATCGCAGGAAGATCGGCAAGCCGCCGAAGCCGTTCGATCCCGATGCGCCGAAGCAGAAGCCATACGTCATCGACAACTGCTACGCCTGGGCGTCCGACGGCCCGGTGGTGAAGCGCTGGGCGCCGCATTTCTATACCGGCCCCGGCGCCGAAGCCGTGCGCGCTGCGGCGGAGGGAAAAGAAATCGAGATGGACGGTTGATGGAAGCACGGGCCTCGCGAGCGCCGTTCTAACTCAGGATTTCTTGTCTTCTTCCGGCGTCAACGTCCTCAGCGCCAGCGCATGCAGGCCAGCCTCGAGTTCGGCCTTCAGTGCATCGAACACCAGACGCTGGCGTGTCACGCGGCTCTTGCCTTCGAACGCGGCCGACACGATCTCGACTCGGAAATGGGTCTCGCCCCCTTCGCGCCAGCCGGCATGACCGTGATGGCGTGACGACTCGTCCTCGATGGCGAGACGCACCGGCGCGAACTCGCTCCGCAGCTTGTTGTCAATCGCCATCGCGACCTTGCCCATCACTCGCCTCTCTTGCCGCATCAATCCGTTGAACACATATTAACCGAATGTCTCGACGGCGAGCCAAACCCTTGATGGCCACCGACGACGCAGCACCGCATCAGCGGGTCTGCGAAGCGCCGGGCTGCAGGCTCGCCGGTGAGTATCGCGCGCCGCGCGCCCGCGATCGGCTGAACGAGTATCGCTGGTTCTGTCTCGATCATGTGCGCGAGTACAACAAGAAGTGGGACTACTTCGCCGGCCTCGGTGCCGAGCAGATCGAGGCACATATACGCGCCGATACGACCTGGCGCCGCCCGGTGTGGCCGCTCGGCGCCCGCCGCAGCAACGGCCCCTATGTCCACATCCATGACCCGTTCGACCTTGCTGACGATGCCGGGTTGGGAGAGCGGCCCCAGCCGAAGTTCGATGGCAGCGAACAACTGACCCCGGCCGAGCGCTCGGCTCTTGATGTTCTTGAACTTTCCTGGCCCTCGACCCAGGCAGATGTGAAATCTCGTTACAAGGAACTGGTCAAAATCCACCATCCCGACGCCAACGGCGGGGCGCGGGATGCCGAGGAAAAACTCAAACAAATCAATGCCGCCTATTCCACTCTGCGAGCATCGGAGCATCTTCCCGTCGAGTGATTAGCCCTGTTCAAGGCAGACACGGCAATTGGTCGCTTGCGGTGCACAAAACGGCCTGCGACACTTGATTTTAGCCCGCAATTTGGCGGGCTTTGTTTTGTAGGACTTGTGATGGCCTCTACGACGACCGCGGCCCGGCAGAACGTCTCTGGAATGCCGGATATCAAGGTTTCTGCCCGTCAGCTCTTCGGCATCGACACGGACATGGAAGTCCCGGCCTTCAGCCAGGCGACCGAGCATGTGCCGGAAGTGGACGACGCCTATCTCTTCGACCCGGACACGACGATGGCGATCCTCGCGGGCTTCGCCCACAACCGACGAGTCATGGTCCAGGGCTACCACGGGACCGGCAAGTCGACCCACATCGAACAGGTCGCAGCGCGCCTCAACTGGCCCTGCCTGCGCGTCAACCTCGACAGCCACATCAGCCGTATCGACCTGATCGGCAAGGATGCGATCGTGCTGCGCGACGGCAAGCAGGTGACCGAGTTCCGCGAGGGCATCCTGCCGTGGGCGCTGCAGAACCCGACGGCTCTGGTGTTCGACGAGTACGACGCCGGACGCGCCGACGTCATGTTCGTCATCCAGCGCGTGCTCGAGGTCGATGGCAAGCTGACTCTGCTCGACCAGAACAAGGTGATCCGCCCTCACCCGGCGTTCCGCCTGTTCTCGACAGCGAACACAGTGGGTCTGGGAGATACGACCGGCCTCTATCACGGCACGCAGCAGATCAACCAGGGTCAGATGGACCGTTGGTCGATCGTGACGACGCTGAATTACCTGCCGCACGACCAGGAAGTGAACATCGTCGCCGCCAAGACGCCGATCTACGACACCGACGACGGGCGCAAGATCCTGTCGGCCATGGTGGCCCTGGCCGATCTGACGCGCGCGGGGTTCATCGCCGGCGACATCTCTACCGTGATGTCGCCGCGCACGGTGATGACCTGGGCCGAGAACGCCCGCATCTTCGGCGGCGACATCGGCTTTGCTTTCCGTCTCACCTTCCTGAACAAGTGCGACGAGGTCGAGCGCAGCACGCTCGCCGAATACTACCAGCGCTGCTTCGGCAAGGAATTGCCGGCTTCGAGCGGCAAGGGCGGCAAGCTGCACTGACGAGGTGGCCTAGATGGCCAAGGACACTACGCCGATAGAGGAATTCCGGCGCGTCACCGCCACCACCATGCGGGCGGTGTCGCGCAAGGAAGTCAACGTCTCGTTCGTGCCCGATGGCGGTTCGCTGCTGGGCAGCGAGGCGCGCATCACCGTGCCGGCGCGCGATCTGCCGGTCGAGGACGTGAGCCGCGTGCGCGGCGAGGCGGACTCGATGGCGCTCAAACTGCGCCATCACGACCGCAAGACCCATCTGCGCCGCGTGCCGCGCGGCGAGACCGCCCGCGCGATCTTCGAGGCGGTCGAGCAGGTCCGCGTCGAAGCGCTCGGCGCCCGCCGCATGGCCGGCGTCGCCGACAACCTCGCCGCCCTGTGGCGCCAGCGCTCCGACCAGCGCGGCCATGCCCGCATCAAGTCCAAGGACGACGCGCCGATCGCCGACGTGATCGGCCTGATCGCCCGTGAGCAGCTTTTGGGGGCAGCGCCGCCGGAAGCAGCCAGGGCAATGGTCGACATGTGGCGCGCCGACGTCGAATCGGCGGCCGGCCGCGATTTCCAGAAGCTGCGCGAGACGCTTGGCAACCAGGAGTCCTTCGCGCGCGCTGCCCGCCAGCTCATTCGCGACCTCAAGCTCGGCGACGAGTCGGCCGACCTGCAGGACGAGGACGACCAGGAATCGCAGGACCAGGAGAACGCCGACGGTCAGTCCAACGAGACCGGCGACGACCAGAGCGATTCGAGCGAGACCCACGGCTACGGCGCCCAGGGCGAGGAGACCGAGGACGCCTCCGAGCAGGAGGATGCTTCCGAGACCGTCGCCGACCAGGCCCAGACCGAGATGCAGATGGGCTCGGGCGACGAGGAGGAGCCCGGTCGTGCCGAGCGTCCGTGGCTGCCGCCGGGCGCGCTCTCCAACGAGCCGCTGGGCCAGCAGTATCACGCCTACTCGGTGAAGTTCGACGAGATCGTCGATGCCGATCAGCTGTGCGACGCCGAAGAGCTCGGCCGCCTGCGCAACCATCTCGATCAGCAGCTCTCACACCTGCAGGGCGTGATCGGCAAGCTCGCCAACCGCCTGCAGCGCCGCCTGATGGCACAGCAGAACCGCTCGTGGGACTTCGACCTCGACGAGGGCACGCTCGATGCGGCGCGCCTCGCCCGCATCGTCGCCAATCCCATGCATGCCCTCTCCTTCAAGAAGGAGAAGGAGACCAACTTCCGCGACACGGTCGTATCGCTCCTGATCGACAATTCGGGCTCGATGCGCGGGCGGCCCATCACGGTGGCGGCGATGAGCGCCGACATCCTCGCCCGCACGCTCGAGCGCTGCGGCGTCAAGGTCGAGATCCTGGGCTTCACGACGCGCGCCTGGAAGGGCGGACAGAGCCGCGAGCAGTGGCTCGCAGCCGGCAAGCCTGCGAACCCGGGCCGCCTCAACGATCTCCGGCACATCATCTACAAACCGGCTGATGCGCCGTGGCGTCGGGCGAGGAAGAACCTCGGCCTGATGCTGCGCGAGGGCATCCTCAAGGAGAACATCGACGGCGAGGCGCTGCTGTGGGCGCACAACCGCCTGATCACCCGCACCGAGCAGCGCCGCATCCTGATGGTGATCTCGGACGGCGCGCCGGTCGACGATTCGACGCTGTCGGTCAATCCGGGCAACTACCTGGAGCGCCATCTGCGCGACGTCATCGACTGGATCGAGACGCGCTCGCCTGTCGAGTTGATCGCCATCGGCATCGGCCACGACGTCACGCGCTACTACCGCCGTGCCGTCACCATCGTCGACGCCGACCAGCTCGGCGGCACGATGATGGAGCAGCTCGCCTCGTTGTTCGACGAGGAAGAACTCAAGGACATCCGGGCGGCGCGCGCGCCGCGCGGCGGCAAAGCGGCCAAGGCCCCTGCCGGCAAGTCGGGCCGCCGCGCCGCCTGACCTTGCGCGCCCTCCTGCGATCCCTGCTGCTCGTCTGCCTGCTGGCGTCGGCCTGCGCTGGCGCTTCGCCGCCGCCGGCCGTCGCGCAGGAGCAGGCGCTCGAGATCAGGGCCTCGTCGCAGCCTTTCAAGATCGACGAGCCGTCGGCCAAGACCCTCGGCCGGCTGATCTGGCGCGGCGGCCTCATGATGACCGCCAACTCAAGACAGTTCGGCGGCTGGTCGGACCTGCATGTCTCGCCCGACGGCAGAAGCCTGACCTCGATCTCCGATGAGGGCGCCTGGTTCACGGCCACCGTCGAGTACGACGGCGAGGCCAATCTTGCCGGCCTCAGCAACGGCCGGATCGGCCAGCTGCACGGCCTCGACGGCCGGTTGATCGCCAGCAAGGTCGAGGGCGACGCCGAGGCGATGGCACGCCTGCCCGACGGCTCGTGGCTGGTCGCCTTCGAGCGCGACCATCGGCTGTGGCGCTATGCGACGCTGGGCGCCACGCCGGTCCCGGTCGAAGGCCCGCCCGAGATCGGCCGGCAACCACCCAACGGCGGCATCGAGGCGATGACGACGCTGGCCGACGGCCGCGTCATCGCCATCAGCGAGGAATACAGCGTACGGCCCGGCACGGTGATGGGCTGGATCGGCACGCCGTCAGCCGGCGGCCGCTATCAGTGGCGCTCGTTCAGCTACGCCACCATTCCCGACTTCCAGCCGACCGCGATGGCGCAACTGCCCGACGGGTCGCTCGCCACGATCGAGCGCGCCTTCGACATGGCACGTGGCGTGCGCTGCCGCGTCATGCGCTTCGATGCAGCCCAACTCGTCCCCGGCGGTACGGTACGAGCCGAGGAGCTGGCGCGGCTCACCCCGCCTTATGCAGTGGACAATCTCGAGGGCATCGCGGCGACTCGCGGACCACGCGGCGAGACGCTGCTGTGGCTGATCTCGGACGACAACTTCAATCCGTTTCAGCGCAATATCCTGCTGCTGTTCGAGCTCGCCAAATAAAAAGGCCGCTTACGCGGCCTTCTTGGCATCCTTCTTGGCCTTGGCCGAGACGACACGGCGCTTCAGCACCTTCATCTCCGGGCTGAGCTTGCTGTCGTTGGTGCCCAACAGATAGGCGTCGATGCCGCCATTGTGCTCGATGGTCTTCATGCCGCGCGGGGTCAGCCGCAGTCGGACCGTGTGGCCAAGCGCATCCGACAGGACCGAACCGACCTGCAGGTTGGACATGAACCGACGCCGGGTCTTGTTGTTGGCGTGGCTCACATTGTTGCCGTATTGCACGGACTTGCCCGACAGGGCGCAACGACGAGGCATGGCGGCTTCCGCTAAAAAACGATCCCGCCGGAAGGCGGGAAGGCCGGCTTTTTAAGGGCCCTCGGGACCCCCGTCAACCCGCCTGTCAGGCGAACCAGTCCACCACCCGCTCGGTGATATCCTCGACCTGGTCCTCAGGAATAACCCGTCCACGGGCCGAGATTCCTGCTGCGTGCACCGTTTCCGGGTCGCCCGAGACCAGGGGGTGCCACCAGTAGAGGTCCTGCTTCAAATGGACCAGCCGGTAGCCACAGGTCTTGGGGAGCCAGTCCATCCTGGCCACCACACTTGGGGTGAGTTGGATGCAGTCCGGCACGATCTTCTTGCGGTTCTTGTAGTCCCGGCAGCGCGCCGTCCTGGGGTCGAGAAGCTTGCAGCAGGTATCGGTCTGGGCGAGTTCGCCGGTGCCCTCATATTCCAGCTTGTTGACGCAGCACATGCCGCATCCGTCGCAGAGCGACTCCCACTCGTGCTTGGACATCTGGGAGAGCGTCTTGCGCTTCCAGAACGGCAGCTCCAGCTGCTGGGCGGCGGCGCGACGGGCGCGGCGGACGAAGGATTTAGCGGCCATGGAAAGCCTCTAGCATACGACGGGCCGCAGCGGCGGGGGTTGCGCGGCCGGATTCGACCTCGCGCTCCAGGCCCGTCACCAGTTTCCTGACCCCGGGGTGCTTGCGCAACTCCGTCAGAAGGGTTTCCCCCACCTCGTTCCACATCCAGGCGCGCGCCTGGTCGGCGCGGCGGCGGGCGACGCCCTTCTCGCCGACCGCCTTCATGTACTTCTCGACGACCTGCCAGACCTCGGCCACACCCGCCCCCGTGAGGGCCGACGCGGTCGCGACCTCGGGAGTCCAGCCGGCGGTCGGCGAGCGCAGCATGCGCAGCGCATGCTGGTAGTCGGAGGCCGAGCGCTTCGCGGTTGCCAGAAGGTCGCCGTCAGCCTTGTTGACCACGATCAGGTCGGCAAGCTCGATGACGCCGCGCTTGATGCCCTGCAGGTCGTCGCCGCCCGCCGGCAGCAGCAGGACGATGAACATGTCGACCATGTCGGCGACCGCCGTCTCCGACTGGCCGACGCCGACGGTCTCGACGATAACCGTGTCGAAGCCCGCCGCCTCGACCAGCAGCATCGTCTCTCGCGTGCGCCGCGCCACGCCGCCCAGGGTCGCGCCGGCGGGCGACGGCCGGATGAAGGCGGCATGCCGGCGCGACAGTTCCTCCATGCGCGTCTTGTCACCCAGGATCGAGCCGCCGCCGCGCTTGGACGAGGGATCGATGGCGAGCACTGCAAGCGAACGCCCTTGCTCCAGCAAGGACAGCCCGAAGCGCTCGATGAAGGTCGACTTGCCGACGCCGGGCACGCCGGTGACACCGAGCCGCACCGACTTACCGGTGTGCGGCAGCAGCGCGCCGAGCAGTGCATCGGCGCGCTCGCGATGATCGGTGCGCGTCGATTCGATCAGGGTGATGGCCTGGGCAAGTGCGCGGCGATCGCCGGCCAGCAGCGGCTCGAGCAGCGGGTCGACTGTCATGCTGCGGCAGCCCTATCAGCGGCGTCGGTGGATTGCCAGCAGGGCCGCGAAGCCCGCGATCGAATAGAAGACCGCGAGCGTCCAGCCGAGCCCGGGATCGCCGACCGCGTCCATCGCCGCGCCGGCGAGCGGACGGCCGAGCAGGCCACCCAGGATGTAGAGCATGCTGAAGGCGGTGTTGGCGCGCGCGATGTCGCCGCCGCCGATGCGCTGGCCGAGCAGGGCAAGCCCCACCGGATAGATCGCAAAGGACAGCCCGCCCCACAGCGCGATCACGGCAATGATCGCAAGCGATTGCGCCGAGACCATCGACAGCAGGATGACCAGCAGGGCGCTGGCAAGCGCGCAGCCCGCCAGCACGACGCGCCGGTCGAAATGATCGGCCATCCAGCCGATCGGCCATTGCAGCACGACGTTGCCGATGACGAAGGTCGAGAGCCACAGCGCGCCGGTTTCTGCCGGCACGCCGGCGCCGACGGCGTAGACCGGCAGGAAGCTGAAGGCGACCTGTTCGCCCAGCCCGCACGCGAAGCCCGCCAGCATGGCGAGCGGCGCCATGAACACGACCTGCAGGTAGCCGCTGTCCTCTGAATGCTCGATCCGGGGTGCCGTCTTCCAGTAGGGCAGCAGCGGCACCGCCACCACCAGCGCCAGCACGGCGCAGGTGATGAAGGGCCGGGGTCCATAGACGCCTACGATCTGCAGCACGAACGGCCCCAGCGCGAGGCCGAGCGCCACCAGCATGGAATAGACCGCCATGACGCGGCCGCGGCGCTTCTCCTCGACGACCACGTTCATCCAGATCTCGCTCACCACCCAGGGCACGCCGCCCATGGCGCCGTGCAGAAACGTCAGGACGAACCAGACCGTGACGCTGTCAGTCAGGGTGTAGGAGACGGTCAGCACCGAACCCACGACCACGGAGGCGACGATGAACGGCACCGCGCCCCAGCGCGCGGCGAGGCGCGGAATGTGCGACGCGGTCGCCAGCATGCCGACGCCCCAGGCGGCGGCGACGATGCCGATGGTGAGCTTGTCATGGCCCATCCGCTCGAGAGCCAGCGGCACCAGGGGAAGCGCCACGCCAGCCTGCAGCCCGATCGCCGCACAGGCGGCGAAGACGGGCAGAAGCGAACGCCAGGGACCGGCGGCGACGGCTGGATTAGTCGGCGACACGCAGATGCCCCTCGGCGCGGAACGAGGGCGCATCCTCCACCTCCGCAACGTGGCGCTCGGCCTCGCGGGCGGCCTCCTGCTGGCGACGCCACATGTCGGCATAGAGCCCGTTGCGCGCCAGCAATTCGCCATGGCGGCCGCGCTCGGCGACGCGGCCACGGTCGAGCACGACAATTTCGTCGGCGTTGATGATCGTCGACAGCCGGTGAGCGATCACCACGGTCGTGCGGCCGCGGCTCACCTCTTCCAGCGAGCGCTGGATCTCCTGCTCGGTGCGCGTATCGAGGGCGCTGGTCGCCTCGTCGAACAGGAGGATGCTGGGATTTTTCAGGATGGTGCGGGCGATCGCCACGCGCTGCTTCTCGCCGCCCGACAGTTTAAGGCCGCGCTCGCCCACGGTGGAGTCGTAGCCTTGCGGCAGGGCCATGATGAAGTCGTGGATGCGCGCCAGCCTGGCCGCCTGCTCGACCTCCTCGCGGGTGCAATCCGGCCGGCCATAGCAAATGTTGTAGTAGATCGTGTCGTTGAACAGCACGGTGTCCTGCGGCACCACACCAATCGCCGCCCGCAGGCTCGCCTGGCTGACGTCGCGGATGTCCTGGCCGTCGATCCTGACGCTGCCCGAGGCGACGTCGTAGAAGCGGAACAGGATGCGCGAGACCGTCGACTTGCCGGCGCCGCTGGAACCGACGATCGCCACCGTGTCGCCCGGCGCCACGCGAAAGCTGACGTCGTGCAGGATCGGCCGCGCCTTCTCGTAGTGGAAGTCGACATGATCGAAAACGATCTCGCCGCCCGTCACCTTCAAGGCCGGAGCGCCGGGCTTGTCGGCGATCTCGGCCTCGACCTCCAGGAGGCCGAACATGCTTTCCATGTTTACGAGGGCATTCCTGATCTCGCGATAGGCGAAGCCCAGCATGTTGAGCGGCATGTAGAGCTGGATCAGGAAGGCGTTGACCGCCACGAAGTCGCCGATGGTCATCGTACCGGCCGTGACGCCATAGCCCGCCATGACCATGACCGCGACCAGGCCACAGGAGATGATGGCGCCCTGCCCCACGTTCAGCAGCGACAGCGTCCGCGATGAGCGGATGGCGGCCTTCTCGTAGCGGCGACGTCCGACATCGAAGCGGCGCGCCTCGTGCTCCTCGTTGCCGAAGTACTTCACCGTCTCGTAGTTCAACAGGCTGTCGATCGCCTTGGCGTTGGCCTCGGTGTCGGCGTCGTTCATGCGGCGCACGAATTTGATGCGCCATTCCGACAGGATGACCGAAAAGGCGATGTATCCTCCGACCGCCGCCAGGGTCACCGCCGAGAAGCGCCAGTCGTAGAGGCTCCACAGCACCACGCCGACCAGACAGATCTCGAACAGGGTCGGCAGGATGTTGAAGGTGGTGAAGCGGATCAGGAACTCCATGCCGCTGGTGCCGCGCTCGATGACGCGGCTGAGACCGCCGGTCTGGCGCTCGAGATGGAAGCGCAGCGACAGGGCATGGAGATGGCGGAACACCTGCAGGGCGATGCTGCGGATGGCGCGCTGCGAGACCGGTGCGAAGATGGCGTCGCGCACTTCGCCGAACGCCTGGGCCAGGATGCGGGCGACGCCGTAGGCCAGGATCAGCGCAACCGGCACGGCAACGATCTGGGTGGCGGGCTCGCCCAGGGCATCGACGGCGTGCTTGTACAGCACCGGGACGTAGACGTTCGTGACCTTGGCGACGACCAGCAGCGCCATTGCAACGACGACGCGGCAACGCAGGCCGGTCTCGCCCTCCGGCCACAGATAGCGGCCGACGACACGCAAAACGGCCCAACTGCGCCTCAAACCGAGCTTGGGAACGCCATTTTTGGCAGCTAGCGACATCAATGCAAAATGCCTTCCTGGGCGCGTGAGTTCAGTAGCGTAGGGGGCGACGGCCTTCTATCGTGGACATAGGGCCGAAGTAAGCCCCTGGTGAGATGGGATTTCATGAGATTTCGTAAGGCCTTGACACTGTTGGCCGCGTGCCTGGCGCCGCCTGCCGCGGCCGCGGCCCAGGATGCGCGCCAGGTCGACATCGCCTACGAGATCACATTCGGCGGCATTTCAGGATTCCGCATCGACGTCACCGCCCGCTTCAACGGCTCGAAGTACGACGTCGAGACGACGACCTACAAGGAAGGGATGCTGAAGGCCGTCACCATGAACTATGTCGGCCGCAACCGCGCCTGGGGTGGCTTCACGGCACAGGGTACGCAGCCGACCGCCGGATCGCTGTCGATCAGCGTCGACGGCAAGCCGCGCACCTGGCTGGCGCAGTACGGCGCCGGCGGCTTCCTGCAGGAGAGCCACAACCCCGTATGGAAACCGACGCCGCAGCAGACGATCAGCGACGCCGACCGCAAGGACTCGCTCGATCCGCTGACGGCCGCACTCAGCGTCGGCATCGCCGGCGACGCCGCCTGCGACAGGACCGTGCGCAGCAACGACGGCAAGCGCCGCATCGATGTGCTGTTCCGCAAGGTCGGCATGGAGCCCGCTGCAGCCACCGGCATCCCCGGCGCGCGTGGCGACGTGCTGGTCTGCGAGATCTACACCAGGCGCATCGCCGGCGAGTTCGACGAGGCGCCCAAGGAGGCCGAGACCGAGCGCGAGCGGCCGATCAGGATCTGGCTGGCGCGCTTCGACGACAGCAAGATCCGCTATCCCGGCAAGCTCGAAGCGCAGACCCTGTTCGCCACGATTCGCGGCAAGATCCTGTCGTTCCGGGAGCGGCCGCTGACCCCGGAAGAAGCGGCGGCAGTCCGGCGCTGAAGGGGCGACGCGATCCGATCCAAGTCCATGTGACGCGGTCTATGTGACGCGTTCCGGCACCTGCGTGCCGCCGGTCATCAGCGCCACCTGGTCCTCCGGGGCATAGAAGAAGTCGCCAGGACGGAAGTCGTGGCCGAGGTCGCCCAGCAGGCGGCGCTGGCGCGACGTGCAGCGCTCGAACAGTCCGGCGTAGGGCGTGCCGAAATCGTAGGGGCGCATGAACATCTGGCAGTAGTTGTAGAGGATGGTCTTTCGCGCCTTGCCCGAGCGATTGGGCGACGGCCCGTGCCAGATCGCATGCGGGAAGACATAGGCGTCGCCGGCCTTGCCCAGCAACGGCACCGCGCCTGGCATCTTCGGATTGGGGATGCGCTCGGCACGCTCGGGAAACGGCCGCAGGTGGCTGCCGGGAAAGATCGTGAAGTTGCCGCTGTCGGGCTCGGTGACGTCGGTCAGCAGGTACATCACCTTGACTGCCAGAGGCCGGCTGGTCTCGGTGACGCGGATGGCTCGCTGCGCCTCGCCGCCGTCGGTGTGGGTGTAACCAGGGAACGTGTCGGTCGAGGCGCGCACGATCGCCTGGCTCATCGAGAACTGGATGTAAGGACCCATCACGTCGAGGATCAGGTCGAACACGCCCGGCCGGTCGATCAGGTCGATGAAAGCCTGATGGTAGGTGAGCAGGTCGCGGCGATCCATGAAGCCATCCGGATTCGGATCGGCCTGGTCGACCCAGGCATAGTGACCACGCGGCAGCCTGCCCGGCGCCGGCTCGTAGCCCGGCTGCGTCCGCACACGGTCGAGCAGTTCGGAGAAGAACTCCACATCCGCCGGGCTGAGCGCGCCCTCGAGCTGCAGGTAGCCGTCGACCGCCCACTGCTCGCGCTGCACATCCGTCAAAGCCCGTGTGGTGTTGGCCAGCATGCTGTCCTCCTTGCTGGCCGCATTTAGCCGCGGACGATCGCCTTCACGCAAGCGCGGGAAGGTCGAGCGCAATCGCTCCTCGACCCGAGGTCGATCGCGATCTCGAAGGTCGCGCCTGGCGAAACGCCTAAGCCGCGCGCTTCTGGCCGCGCTGCCGCAGGATCGACAGGATCTCGGCAGCCGCTGCCGGGATGTTGGTGCCAGGGCCGTAGATCGCCGCGACGCCCGCCTTCTTGAGGAAGTCGTAGTCCTGGGCGGGAATGACGCCGCCCACCACGACCAGCACTTCCGATCCGCCTTGCTTTTCCAGTTCCTCGATGAGGTGAGGCACCAGCGTCTTGTGGCCCGCCGCCTGGCTCGACACACCGATCACATGGACGTCGTTCTCGATCGCGGCACGCGCAGCCTCGGCCGGCGTCTGGAACAGGGGGCCGATATCGACGTCGAAGCCGAGATCGGCGAAGGCCGTCGCAATCACCTTGGCGCCGCGATCGTGGCCGTCCTGGCCCATCTTCACGACCATGAGGCGCGGCCGGCGGCCTTCTTCCTCGGCGAACGAGGCGATCTCGGTGCGGATGCGTTCGAGTCCCTGGTCGCCTTCCCACTCGCCGGCATAGACGCCGGAGATCGAGCGGATGGTCGCCTGGTAGCGGCCGTAGACGCCTTCCAGCGCCGAGGAGATCTCGCCCACCGTCGCGCGGGCGCGCGTGGCCTCGATCGACAGCGTCAGGAGATTGCCGGTGCCGTTGCGGGCAGCATCGCCCAGCGCCTTCAGCGCGGCGACGCACTTCGCCTCGTCGCGGCTGGCACGGATCTTCTGCAGCCTTGCGACCTGTGACTCGCGCACCATGTCGTTGTCGACATCGAGGATCTCGATGGCAGGCTCTTCCTTGAGCTGGAACTTGTTGACGCCGACCACGACCTCGTCGCCGCGATCGATGCGCGCCTGCTTGCGCGCAGCCGCTTCCTCGATGCGCAGCTTGGGCATGCCGGCCTCGACCGCCTTGGTCATGCCTCCCAATGCTTCGACCTCGGCGATGAGCTTGCGGGCTTCGGTGATCAGGCTCGACGTCAGCGCCTCGACGTAGTAGCTGCCGGCCAGCGGGTCGACGACTTTGGTGACACCGGTCTCGTGCTGCAGGATGAGCTGCGTGTTGCGCGCAATGCGGGCTGACGCCACGGTCGGCAAGGCGATCGCCTCGTCGAACGAGTTGGTGTGCAGTGACTGCGTGCCGCCGAGCACCGCCGCCATCGCCTCGTATGCGGTGCGGATGATGTTGTTGTAGGGGTCCTTCTCCGTCAGCGACACGCCCGAGGTCTGGCAGTGCGTGCGCAGCGACAGCGAATCGGCCTTCTTGGGCTCGAACGGCTTGATGAGTTCGGCCCACAGATAGCGCGCGGCGCGCAGCTTGGCCGCCTCCATGAAGAAGTTCATGCCGATGCAGAAGAAGAACGACAGGCGCGGCGCGAAGGCGTCGATGTCGAGGCCCTTGGCCTTGGCGGCGCGCACGTACTCGAGCCCGTCCGCGAGAGTGAATGCCAGCTCCTGCACGAGCGTCGCTCCCGCCTCCTGCATGTGGTAGCCGGAGATCGAGATCGAGTTGAACTTGGGCATGTGCTGCGCCGTGTGCTCGATGATGTCGGCCACGATGCGCATGGAGGGTCCGGGCGGATAGATGTAGGTGTTCCGGACCATGAACTCCTTCAGGATGTCGTTCTGGATCGTGCCCGCGAGCTTGTCCTGCGGCACGCCCTGCTCCTCGGCGGCGACGATGTAGCCCGCCAGCACCGGCAGCACCGCGCCGTTCATGGTCATGCTGACGCTCATCTTGTCGAGCGGGATGCCGTCGAACAGGATCTTCATGTCCTCGACGGAATCGATCGCCACACCGGCCTTGCCGACGTCGCCGACAACGCGCGGATGGTCGGAATCGTACCCGCGGTGGGTGGCGAGGTCGAAGGCCACCGACAGGCCCATCTGGCCGGCCGCGAGATTGGCGCGATAGAACTTGTTGCTCTCCTCGGCGGTCGAGAAGCCCGCGTACTGGCGCACCGTCCAGGGCCGGCCGGCATACATGGTGGCCTTGGGCCCGCGGGTGAAGGGCGGGAAGCCCGGGATCGAGCCGACGGATTCGAGGTTCTCGAGGTCGGCCGCGGTATAGAGCGGCTTCACGGAGATGCCCTCGGGGGTCATCCAGTCGAGCGACGACAGGGCCTTGTCGCGCAGTTCCTTGGCAGCGAGCTTTTCCCAGTCGGCCGGGGTCTTCTTCGGAAAATCAGCCATACCGAATTATGTAACGCAAAGCGGCAGCTTTGCCACCCCGCCCAGTGGGGTCATTTCCGCCCTCCCCGTCATCCCGACCGGAGCC
>CADECW010000088.1:0-15050 GCA_902825855.1 uncultured Rhodospirillales bacterium
CATGCCCGATCTCGATACAGGCGACGCGCAGGCGAGGACCGACATCCGTGGCGGAATACCTGCACGGCGGTCGCCCTCCGTGAAGGTCGCACCACAGTGCTCCCGATCTCAACCGATCATGCTGAGCAGTTTGCTTGGGGCAGAAGCCGCTTCCTTGAGGAAGCCAACACCCTGAAGAAGCTCAACGGGACACCATCGATCGTCGGCGTCCACGACTTCTTCGAGGCCAAAGGCACCGCCTATATGGTGATGGACCTAATCAAGGGCGAGACATTGACCAAGCGGCTCATACGCGAGGAACGACTGGCAGCTGGCCTGGTGGAGCCGCTGTTGTTCCCCTGCTGGATGGCCTGGAGAAGGTGCATGCTGCCGGCTTCCTGCACCGCGACATCAAACCCGCCAACATCATGATCGACGTGCAGGGCAAGCCCACCCTGATCGACTTCGGCGCCTCGAGGCAGCCCAGTTGCGCCGACGGAAGCCTTGCAAAAAGCGCTGATGGAGACTGAGCCGGGGCATTTTGTGGGAGATTCGGTCCTCTTTCGCTATGTCTTCGGACTCTGCGGCCATCCACGCCCAGAACGGTATAGCTGCGCCAGTTCTTTGGCGTGATTGATCACCATGTTGTGGTAGGCCTTCTGAAACTTCTTCTCCTGATCTGGCACGTGCCTCTCATGCTTGATTGCGCCAAACACGAAGCGCTGGGCGTCATAGATGCTCGCAGCAATATTCTTCAGCATCGTCGTTGCAGAACCCACAACTTCATCCAACTCAATAGACTCTGAAAGCCCGCGGTGCACCGCCACACTGCCTTCGAATTGTCGGAACAGCGCTCCCTGGCAGTGGCTTCCCTCTAACATTAACGAAGCTAAGCGTGAATCGAATTTGTTGAAGTGGCCTAAAAACCCACCTTGGAAGCTTGGCTCGGTCGATGGCCACGGGATCGGCTGATAAAGCCACACGACCGGTTTGAAGAGTTTAAGCTTCGTGATCAGATTCTTGAAGTCCGTGGGATACTGAAAATTCTGCAGCACCATTTTACCACTATCACTTCCACCTATCTGCAGCTTCATGGTAGCTGGAAATGGAAACCCGCAACCAGCTGAACAAAAGAAATCAGAGGATATGTTAAGGAGTAGCATGTCGTTAACGCGAAGCCCGAAGCAGCTTGGCATATCACTAAAAATCATGCTGTCGGCGCCGATCAGGTTAATGCCCTTAGGCTGCGCGTCGAACACGTACACTGCGACCATACGGTCCTTCTGAGCAATACGGGACTCGATGTGAAAATTGGGGGAGACCTTTGATGGGTGCTTTTCGATTAAGTGTCGGACAAACCAAATTCCAATGCGGACTTTGTCTAGCCAGTCGAGAAGCTCGACGTAATCCCCTACGGACAGCGCCTTGCGGCGTAGTAGCGCCTCAACCTTTGGCTTAATATTGCTTTCAAGCTTGGAATACTTATTGTTGCAAGCATCACACGCGGGCGCAACGTAGTTTGACCATGAATATCGGATCGGCTTCTTCTCTCTCGAGAAATCCTGACCGAACGTGACGACGCGTGTGGGGTCGCCCGTTAGCTCAAGAAGCCAGTAGGGCAAAACGTGTTCACGTGTCTTTTCGTTAGGCTTCTTGCCGCAAAAGATGCAAAAGCGGCCTTGGACGATAGCCATGATAACTCCTAGCCACAGACTATCGCCGCGCATGTGCATTTGCTTGGGCTGCGGTTCTGAGCCTTAAAGGTGCTGATTATACATGCGGAGGGTCGCAGGAGGACGGCCAATCAACGTCGGGGGCAACTCGGACCATTGCCGACAGGGACAGCTCAGACGATAGTCGGGCAGATTGCTGCCAGGAGACTGGCAGCCCGCTGGAGGGTGACATGGAAGGCGGAAGCCACAATCTTCGGGGCCAAGTCGCAATTGTAACTGGCGGTGGACGAGGCATCGGACGAGCTATCGGTCAAGCACTAGCCGCAGCCGGCAGCAAAGTCTGCGTCGCCGCGAGATCAGACCGACAAATCGGCGAGGTCGTCGCGAAGATTAAGGAGGCCGGTGGTGTGGCCATCGGATGCGTCACAGATGTGACGGACTGGGGTGCGGTCAAGCGCATGGTCGAGACGACGACTAAACAGCTTGGTCCCCCGACGCTGCTTGTGAACAACGCTGGCAGTGTCGATGGTCTGGGCCGCATTGATTCAGTCGATCCAACCTTGTGGTGGCGAGATATGGAGGTGAGCCTGAAGGGAAGTTTCCTCTGCTGTCGCGCTGTGGTGCCCGACATGGCTGCCAGAGGTTCAGGGAGAGTCATCAACGTTTCAAGCGACGTTGGCATAGTGCCGTCGCCAGACACATCTTCATATGCATGCAGCAAGGCTGCGCTGCTCCGCCTGACCGATAGCTTAGCCGCGGAGACCGCCGACAACGGAGTCACGGTATTCGCCATCAGTCCCGGGCTCGTGCGGACCGCCCTGACAGACCAAGTGCTCGCATCGGATCCAGGTCAGCGGTGGTATGCTCGAAGATCATCTGTTGTGAAATGGTCAGAGCCGGAACAGGCGGCAAAGTTGAGTGTCCTGCTAGCGTCGGGAAAGGCCGATAGCCTATCCGGACGCTACCTTCGAATCTCCGACGACATTGACGACTTGGTGCGCCGCGCCGAGGAAATCGCTCAGCAGGACTTGTACGCGCTCCGTGTGAAGCGCTTTTAAGGCAGCGCCCCTTCGAGGAACTTCGCAGCCCCAGCGTCACCCAGTTCTTCACCTCCCCGAGCCAGTCTTGCTCTGCCCGAGGCGTCGTTCTTGGGTTCAATGCGCTGGAGCAGGCTGCTTTTTCTTAGTTTCCAATGCAGACCGGTGCAGACGGTGCAACATGCCAATGCGAAGGTCTCGCTGTACCCCGCTCGATCAAGGGGTTACGGGTTCCGTACCAATTCTGCAGAGTCATGAGCTTTGGAGAGAATCGGCCTTGGAGAGAGCAAAGAGGCCCCTTGGCGATCACGGGAAGTCAGGAGCCATGTGCGAAAAGGCTGCGGGACTGGCTTTTTTTCAAGCCGGTCACCGCTTGAGAGACTTTTCGCACGGCGCATAATGGCGGAGAGGAAGGGATTCGAACCCTCGATAGGAGTTATCCCCCTATAACGGTTTAGCAAACCGCCGCCTTCGACCGCTCGGCCACCTCTCCGCAGCCCGTTCAGACCCCGGCGGTCGATATCCACGACGGATGCGCGGCGGTTCTAGCGGCGGTGTTCCCTCAAGTCAAACGGGGCCTCAATTTCGCAAGGTTTTTCAAGCCCATGGCCTGACGGCACGAACCGTGCGACGGTGACGGCATGAGTACCGCACCTTCGTCCATCGACATGCTCAAGCGCCTGGTGGCGTTCGATACGACGTCGAGAAATTCCAACCTGGAGTTGATTCACCACATCCGGGACTACCTCGAGGACTTCGGGGTCGAGAGCACCCTGGTGCCCAACGAGGAAGGCACCAAGGCCAATCTGTTCGCCTCGATCGGTCCCGACCGCGAAGGCGGCGTCGTGCTGTCCGGTCATACCGACGTGGTCCCGGTCGACGGCCAGGCCTGGACGACCGATCCGTGGGACCTCACCGAGAAAGGCGACGGCAACCTCTATGGCCGCGGCACCTGCGACATGAAGGGCTTCGTCGCCGCCTGCCTCGCCAACGTCCCCGCCTTCCAGCGTGCCAGGCTGAAGGTGCCGATGCATTTCGCCTTCTCCTACGACGAGGAAATCGGTTGCCTGGGCGCCCATGCCTTGGCCAAGCGCCTGGTCGGCGCCGTTCCGCGGCCCCAGGCGGTGATCGTGGGCGAGCCCACGATGATGGGCGTCGTCAACGCCCAGAATGCGGGCGGCGGCATCATCGCCACTTTCACAGGCTTCGAAGCACATTCCTCGATGACCCATCTCGGTGTAAGCGCCATCCACTTTGCCGGCGACTTCATCCACTGGCTAAACGAGCTGCAGGTCGAGCTCGCCGAACGCAAGCGGACCGACATCGATACGGTCCCCGGCCACACCACCATCAATGTCGGCATCATCAACGGCGGGACCGCTGGCAACATCCTGGCCCGCGAGTGCACCTTGAACTGGGGCTATCGCACCCTCCCCGGCGACGATCCTTGGGAGGTCCAACGCCGCGCGGAGAAATACATCGGCGAGCTGCTGCTGCCCAAGATGAAAGCCCGGCATCCCGACGCCAACATCACCCTGCAGCGCCGCTCCTTCGTACCCGGCCTGCTGCCGCAAGAGAACGAGGATGCGGCCAAGCTCGCCCTGCAATGGACCGGCGGGAACCGTACCTATGCGGTGCCCTACGGCACCGAAGCCGGTATCTTCCGCGGCCACGGCATCCCGACAGTGATCTGCGGCCCGGGCGACATCTCGCAGGCCCATCAGCCGAACGAGTTTGTCGCGCGGTCGCAAATGGATGCCTGCGACGCCTTCCTGGGCCGGATGATCGGCTGGGCGGAAAAGCAATAGTCTGTGGACCGCCCGTCTGCGGCCGGACCATATTCTTTCAGTGGAGAATATGAGACCAGCCCGCCGGCGCTTCCTGGAATACGTCTTGGCCAGCCCCTTCGTGGCCAGCAGCGACTTGCACGCCGAGGGACAGCGTCTCCCCGATCCCATGCTTTGGGCGCCGCGCGTGCTGCAGCCATTGATCGAATCGCCGCACCAGGCCCTAAGCGTCTTCGACTTCGAGCCGGTGATGCAGAAGAACGTAGCGCCGGCCCACTTCGGCTACATGGCGAGCGGCATCGACGACGAGGTGACGCTGCGCGCCAACCGCGACGGCTTTCAGAAGTTTCAGCTGCTGCCGCGACGACTGGTCGACGTCTCGCAACTCGACCTCACGATGGAATTGTTCGGCCGCACCTATGGAAGCCCTGTGGTGCTGGCGCCGACCGCATCCAACAAGGCCTTCCACGAGGACGGCGATCTCGCGGTTTCGCGCGCGGCGCGCCGAAGCAACAACCTGCAGATCGTGTCGACCGTGGCCACCACCTCGATCGAGCAGGCGATCGAGGCGCGCGGCCGACCGGTGTGGTTTCAGCTCTACCCCACCAACAAGTGGGCGGTAGCCGAGGCGCTGGCCAGGCGCGCCGAGAAGGCCGGCGCGGAGACCATCGTCGTCACGGTCGACGTTCTGGCGCGCCAGAACTGGGAGACCTACGTGCGCCTGTGGGGCACCGACAAGCGCAACTGCGCGGACTGCCATGGCCTGGGATTGGCCAGCTTCGTGAAGCGCAAGCCCAACTTCGATGGCCTCGATCTTTCCGGAATCGATTCGACAGGCGCCACCAATCTCACCTGGACCTTCATCAAGCGCCTGCGCGACACGGTGAAGACCAGGCTGGTGCTGAAGGGACTGATGACGCCGGCAGACGCCATCCTCGCCGTCGAGAACGGGCTCGACGCCATCATCGTCTCTAACCACGGCGGCCGCAGCGACGACTTTGGCCGCTCGACCATCGACGCGCTGCCCGAGATCGTCGAGGCGGTCGACGGACGCATCCCGGTACTGGTCGATTCGGGTTTCCGCCGCGGCACCGACATCGTCAAGGCGCTGGCGCTCGGAGCGCGCGCCGTATGTATCGGGAGACCCTATCTCTGGGGCCTCGGCGCCTTCGGCCAGCCCGGAGTCGAACGTGTGCTCGACCTGCTGCAACAGGAGACCCGCGCCGCCATGCAACAGGTCGGCGCGCGGTCGCTCAAGCAGATCGGTCCTGCGCTGGTGAAGCGTGCGTCTTAGCGGAGATCCGATCCGCTCAACCCTCGGTGCGCCGCCCCGACTCGAACAGGAACCACACGCGCTGTTCGGTCTCGTCGACCCAGTTCTCGATCAGGCTGGCCGTTGCGATATCGCCATGCTCGTCGGCGACCTCGTGCAGGATGCGCATGTGCTTGACCAGTTCCTTGTTGTCGTCGCGCAGCTCGGCCAGCATGTCGGCCGGCGTCACGTACTCGGCGTCATTGTCGAGCACGCGCTGCAGGCGCTTGACGTGGCCGACCGAGCGGATGGTGGTGGCGCCGAGCTTGCGCACGCGCTCGGCGATGATGTCGGTCATGGCGTCGATCTGGGTCGCCTGGTCGTCAAGCAGCAGATGGTAGTCGCGGAAATGCGGGCCCGAGACGTGCCAGTGGAAGTTCTTGGTCTTGAAGTAGAGGGCGATGACGTCGGCCAGCAGGATATTGAGCCCGCCTGCCACTTCCTGGCTGGCGTTGGCGCCGAGGTCGTTGGGTGTGGCGAGATTGGCGGTCCGGCGGGATTTCGCGTTCTTGGCCATGGCTACGGGTCTCCTGAAGGCTGACTTGTCGACCGCCAATCTGGCGGGTTTCGCGGGCAGTGAATAGTTGTCCAAAGGTATGGTCAGAGCCCGGCGCAGACCGGCTGCTCGACGCGGAACACGCTGTGCTGGCCGAAGCGCTGCTTGTAGGCCTCGACGATCTCGACGACCCTGGCCTTATGGGCCGGCGCGTCGAAGACGATCACGACCAGCCGCTTGTTCCGCTCGCGGACGATGCGGCCAGACGGGTCGCGGTACTGGCCTGACGCATCGAAAACGCTCAGCCCATCGGGAAAGTGCTGCGTTACCACCTCGCCCAGGAAGGCCTCCCACTCCGCATCCGTCACCTGACCGCCCGCCGACTTGTCGCGACCGAAGTAGAGATCGATCGCGACCGCCGGTTTCAGCGGTGCAGCGCAGACGGACTGCCCGCCTGGCTGGGCGCAGGCGCCGAGGGCCAGTGCCGTCAGCAGCAGCGTGCGCTTCATCCGTCAGTTGAGATACGGCACCGCCATGCCCTTGGTCACGGCAGGCCGGGCATTGATGATGTCGTACCAGCGCTTGACGTTGGGAAAGTCGGCGAGGTTGACGGTGTGCCACTCATGGCGTGCCGCCCACGGGAAGATCGCCATGTCGGCGATGGTGTAGTCCGCCCCGGAGGCGAAGGCGGTGCCTGCGAGCTGCTTGTCGAGCACGCCGTAGAGGCGCTTGGCTTCGTCGACGTAACGCTTCATGCCGTATTCGATCTTGGTCGGCGCAGCCCGCAGGAAATGGTGGGCCTGGCCGAACATCGGACCGACGCCGCCCATCTGCCACATCAGCCATTCCAGCGTCTTGTACTTCTGCACCGGGTCCTTCGACAGGAATTTGCCGGTCTTCTCGGCGAGATAGATCAGGATCGCACCCGATTCGAAAAGGCTGATTGGCTTTCCGCCGGGACCGTCGGGATCGACGATCGCCGGGATACGGTTGTTGGGGCTTATCTTCAGGAACTCGGGCTTGAACTGCTCGCCCTTGGAGATGTCGATCTTGTGGACGCTATAGGGCAGCCCGCACTCCTCCAGCATTATCGAAATCTTGCGGCCGTTGGGCGTGCCCCATGTATGAAGCTCGATCATCTCCTCGTTCCCATCCTGCAGTTGAGAAAGCTCATGCCCAGTCGTCGTCGGAACCGCCCATCGTGCCGTCGTCGTAGCCGGCCGTATCGTAGTCTTCGTTCCGCAGGTCGTCGGGCATCGGATTGTTGTCGGCGAGGGCCTGCTGGCTGTCCTGCGGCAACAGAGGCGCGGGCTGCGCCGCCGCCGTCTGGCCGAACGGCCCGGGGTTGCTGCCCATCAGGTTGCGAATACCTTCGAACAGGAGCGCCCCGCCGGCTACACCGGCGGCGGTCGCCATCGCCGTGCGCAGGAAACCACCGCCGCCGCCTTGCCGTGGCGTCAGCGCAGCCTGCAGCGGCGAGCGGGTCGACGGAACCGAGGGAGGCGGCGCTGCGGATGCGGCAGGCTGCGACGCGCCCCACGGGCCGAGCTTGGGCGCACTGCCCAGGAAACCAGCCGCGGCGGGCTGAGCACCGGCCTTGGCCTCGAGTTCGGAAATCCGCGCCTGCGCCGCCTTCAGCGCCTGCTCCTGCACCAGCACGGTCTGCACGAGAAGGTACGGCGCAGCGGGCTGGCGGGCTACGGCTTCCTTGATCAGCGCTTCAGCCTCGCCGTCGCGCGGCTGGATTTCGAACTGCTGCAGACGGCCGAACAGGCCGTTGATGAGCTCGCGTTCCTCAGATTGCATGATTGTGCCTCCTGCCCTTTCGGTTCAAAGGGCAAGGAGAACGTGGTTGTCCTCCGGCCGAGCGTCAAGTGTCGAGCGAACCCGGCCGCAATTCCAAACGCTCGCGCAGACGGCGCAGGAGGCGCCTGATGACGACCCGGCTGTCACAAAGAGGCTCTTGGCCATGGTGTTACACTCTCGTGAAATCCGTGCCTGTCGGTAACCCCTGTCAGCGCACGACCGCCGCGGTCTGGCCGAACAGGATCCTGCGCTGCTCGTCGGTGTTGATGCCGGGCTTCGGGCGCAGCTCGAGACCGACCGCCTTGCCCTTCAGGACCGCCGGCCGCTGGCCGACCGTCTCTTCGAACCATTTATTGAGGTTGGGGAAGTCTTCGAGCTTCTGGCCGAAATTCTTGAAGCCGACGACCCATGGCCAGATCATCATGTCGGCGATCGAGTAGTCGCCCGCGACGCAGGTTCGGTCGGCAAGACGCTTGTTCAGCACGCCGAACAAGCGGTTCACTTCGTTGCTGTAACGCTCCTGCCCGTACTTCAACGCGTCCGGCGGATTGAACTGCGGTGCATACATGTTGAAGTGGTTGGCCTGGCCCGCCATCGGTCCCAGGCCGCCCATCTGCCAGTTCACCCATTGCAGCACCTCGTACTTGCCGCGCAGGTCCTTCGGCAGGAACTTGCCCGCCTTCTCCGCCAGGTATTGCAGGATGGCGCCCGATTCGAACACCGATACCGGCGCGCCGCCGCCCGGTGGGTCGTGATCGACGATGGCGGGCATACGGTTGTTGGGGCTTATCTTCAGGAACTCCGGCTTGAACTGCTCACCGGTCCCGATGTTCACGGGCACGATCTTGTAAGGCAGTCCGCATTCCTCGAGCATGATGGTGATCTTGAAGCCGTTGGGCGTCGGCCAGTAGTGCAGGTCGATCATGATGCGCGTCTCCTGAGATGGGATCGGGTTGGGCGCGAGAGTAGCTTAATGGCCCTATGAGGAAAGGGCCGTATCGGCTAATCAGGATCCTCCAACCGGGAGGCGAACCATGGCCGTTTCACTTTACGAACTCAGCGTCACCAACTACCTGCAGACGCTCGGCGCCGTGGAAGGCTTCGTCGGCAAGAGCCTGAGCCATTTCAACGACAACAAGGTCGACGTCAACGAGATCGCCGACGTGCGGCTGGCACCCGACATGCTGCCCTTCCGCTTCCAGATTCATTCGGTGGTGCACCATTCGCTGGGCGCGATCCGCGGCGTGGAATCCGGCGTGTTCTCGCCCCCGGGACCGGTGCCGGCACTCGACTTCGCCGGCCTGCAGAAGCAGGTGGCCGAGGCGCGCGAGGAACTGCAGAAGCTCAAGCCCGATGAGGTCAACCGCCTTGCCGGCAAGGACATGGTCTTCCAGATCCGCGACAACAAGCTGCCGTTCACGGCGGAGGGCTTCCTCTTGTCGTTCTCGCTGCCCAATTTCTATTTCCATGCCACCACGGCCTACGACATCCTGCGCAGCAAGGGCGTGCCGCTCGGCAAGCGCGATTTCCTGGGCCGCATGCGGATGAAGACCTGATGACGCAGCACATCGGCATTGTCGCCTGCTCGGCCGAGGGCGCCGCGCTCTGCTACCGCACGATCTGTGTCGAGGGCGCGGCGCTCATGAGCCGGCAGCATGCCCATCCCGAGGTCTCCATGCACACGCCGTCGCTCGCCGACTACGTCGTGCACCTCGAGCGCGACGACTGGCCAGCCGTCGGCGAACTGATGCTCGCCTCGGCAGACAAGCTCGCGAAGATGGGCGCCGATTTCCTCATCTGCCCGGACAACACCATCCACCAGGCCCTGCCCCACGTGCTACCCAAGTCGCCGCTGCCCTGGCTGCACATAGCCGAGGTCGCCGCCCAGCACGCCGTCGAACGTGGCTATCGCCGCATCGGTATCACCGGCACCAGATGGCTGGTCGACAGCGAGGTTTATCCGCAGAAGCTTGGGGCAAAAGGCATCGAATACGTGCGGCCTTCGGCTGCAGAGCGCGACGAGTGCAACCGCATCATCATGGATGAGCTGGTGTGCAGCCGCTTCACGCCGGAAGGCGTCGCCTACTTCCAACAGGTCATTGCGCGCATGAAGGACCAGGGCTGCGATGCCGTGGTATTGGGCTGCACCGAGATCCCGCTGATCATCAACGACGGCAACTCAGCCTTGCCGACGCTCGACTCGACGCGCCTGCTCGCGCGCGCCGCCATCAAGCGCGCAGTGGAGAGCCAGGCAAAGGCAGCATAAGGGCTATTGCAGTCCGGCGGCGACGGCGTCCTCCACCTTCTCCAGCCAGACAAACTCCAGCTTGTTGCGCACTTCCTCGGGGATGTCGTCGTAGTCGCGCTTGTTACGGGCCGGCAGCATCACCCGGGTGATGCCGGCGGCAGCGGCGGCCACGACCTTCTCCTTGATACCGCCGACCGGCAGCACCAGGCCGCGCAGGCTGATCTCGCCAGTCATGGCGGTGTCGCTACGGATGATACGCCCGGTGAACAGCGAAGTGAGCGCCATGAACATGGCCACGCCCGCGCTCGGCCCGTCCTTTGGCGTTGCCCCGGCCGGCACGTGGACATGGATATCGCTCTTCTCCAGCAGGCCGGGCTCGATCTTGAGCGCCACCGCCATGCTCTTCACCAGGCTGTAGGCTGCCTGGGCGCTCTCGCGCATGACCTCGCCGAGCTGCCCGGTCAGCAGCAGCTTGCCGCCTCCAGGCGTGCGAGTCGCCTCGATGAACAGGATGTCGCCACCGACCGGCGTCCAGGCGAGGCCGGTGGCCACGCCAGGCACGCTCGAGCGCATGGCGACCTCGTTTTCGAAGCGCACCGGCCCCAGGATCTTCTCGAGGTCGCCTGGTCCGATATGCTTCTTGCCGGCCGAGCCTTCGGCGAACTCGACCGCCACCGAGCGCAGCACGCGACCGATCTCGCGCTCGAGACTGCGAACTCCCGCTTCGCGCGTGTAGCCGTCGATGATGGCGCGAAGCGCGGCGTCATCGACTTCGACCTGCTCCGCCTTCAGCCCGTTGGCCTCGAGCTGGCGGCGCACCAGGTACCGCTTGGCGATCTCCAGCTTCTCGCCCGAGGTGTAGCCGGTGAGCGCGATGATCTCCATGCGGTCGCGCAGAGGCCCCTGGATGGTCTCCAGCATGTTGGCCGTGGTGATGAAGACCACGCGGCTCAAGTCGAACGGCACGTCGAGATAGTTGTCGCGGAACGTCGAATTCTGCTCGGGATCGAGAACTTCGAGCAGCGCCGCCGACGGATCGCCGTGGATGCCGCTCCCCATCTTGTCGATCTCGTCCAGCATCATGACGCAGTCGCGCGCGCCGACCTTGCGGATCGCCTGGATGACGTTGCCGGGCATGGCGCCGATATAGGTGCGGCGATGGCCGCGAATCTCGGCCTCGTCGTGCAGGCCGCCCAAGCTGATGCGCGTGAACTTGCGGCCCATGGCGCGGGCGATCGACTGGCCGAGCGAGGTCTTGCCGACGCCGGGCGGGCCGACGAAGCACAGGATCGGCGCCTTGCCTTCGGGGGCGAGCTTGCGTACCGCGAGATATTCGATGATGCGCTTCTTGATCTTCTCCAGGCCGAAGTGATCGGCATCGAGCACGCGGCGAGCCTCGGCAATGTCTATGTCCTTGGACTCGGGCGGCGCCCACGGCAGCTCGATCAGCGTGTCGAGGTATGTCCTGATCATACTGTACTCGGCCGCCGCCTCCGGCGTGCGCTGCAGCCGGCGCAGCTCCTTCTTCGCGACCTGCTCGACCTCCGGCGGCATCCTGGCGGCAGCGACCGCCTTCTCGAGGTCGGCCAGCTCCTGCTTGTTCGAGCCCTCGTCGCCAAGCTCCTTCTGGATTGCCGCCATCTGCTCGCGCAGCAGCACCTCGCGCTGGCGCGAGTCGAGCGACTCGCGGGTCTTGTTGCCGATCTCGGCCGACAGCCGCAGCACCTCCAAACGACGGGCCAGGAGCTTGGATACCTTGTCGAGTCGCGGCACCAGGTCGATCGTCTCCAGGATGTCCTGCTTTTCCGCCGGCGTAGCGTCGAGATAGGTGATGGCGAGGTCGGCCAGCATGCCGGGCGAACTCGTCGCCTCGACGGTCTGGCGCAGTTCGGCCGGCACACGAGGCAGCAGCTCCAGAATCTCTCCGACCTGGCGTTGCAGCACCAGGAAGCGCGCTTCGACCTCCGACCCGGTCGGTGTCGGCTCGGCGAGATGCAGGCCGCGCGCCATCAGGAAGGGCTGGCCTTCGACGAACTCGCTGATGCGGAAACGCTGCACGCCCTGGCAGATCACCATGTGATTGCCGTCCGGCGTGGTGACGTAGCGCACGATGTTGGTGACCGTGCCCACGCGGTAGAGGTCGTCGGCCTTGGGCTCGTCCGTCGCCGCCTCGCGCTGCAGCACGATCAGGATCTGGCGCTGCTCGCGGACGGCCTGCTGCGCGGCGGCGATGGTCGCCGGGCGGCCGAGCGTGATCGGGAAGACGATCTCGGGGAAAAGCACGGTGTTGCGCACGGGCACGACGATGAAGGCGTCGGACGGCAGCGACTGGATCGGCTGGCCGGGCGTGCCGGGGCTGACATCGGGCGGGCTCATGTCGCGCTCCTCGGCCGGGACGCCTTGGGCAACCTGATCACGAGGCAGCCGTTGACCGCAGCGCTCTGCGGCTTCTCATAGCGGCCCGCTGGCAGCGGGATATGGCGCTCGAAGCGACCCTGCGGCAGCTCGAGGCGATGGATGACGGCCGTGCGCAATTCCTGCGGCAGCACGCGCGCGCCGGCGATCGACAGCCCGCCATTGTGGATGACGGTCTCGACCTTGTCGGGATCGACGCCTGGCAGCGCCACCAAAACGAGGACGGCGTCCTGCGTCTCGAGCACGTCGATCGGCGGCTCCCAGTTGACGCCGCGCCGCGAAGCGTGCGGCGGGGTGAATACGTCGCGATGCAGCCGTTCGGCACGTGCCAGCATCTGCAGCGCCTCGGACCACATCCAGTTGCGGGGATCTTCGTTGGCCATTGGTCCCATATAGGAATTGGTCAGGAGGCTCGCACCCCCGGTAGGTCAATTTCCGATCAGCGCCTGGTAGACCAGGTCGCGTACCAGGGCACGATAGCGCGCGCGCAGCGGCTGATCCGTCAACTGCACCATCCAGACGACATAGAGGCGCTCCTGTGGATCGTGCCAGAAATAGGTTCCGGAGGAGCCGGCCCAGAAGTAGTCGTGGGGCGAGCCGGGCAACGGACTGCGGCCCTGGTCCAGACGGATCGCGAAGCCCAGGCCGAACCCCTGCCCCATCCGGGCGCTGGGCTCCAGCGGTCCAAGGTCACCGCCCCCCATCTTGACGTCGGGTGGCAGGGCGTTGGCCGTCATCATGTCGATGCTCTTGCGCGAGATCAGGCGGACCCCGTCGAGCTGCCCTCCATTGGCGAACATCTGCAGGAAGCGGGCGTAATCAGCAGCAGTCGAAACCATGCCGCCGCCGCCCGAGCGCCAGGTGAACTTCTCGGTGACGTCGGGGATCGATCCAGGTTTCAAAGCCTTGGCGCCGCGCGCCTTCTTGTCAGCGCCGACCTCGAACCCGGTATCGCCCATCTTGAGGGGCTTGGTGATGCGATCCTCGATGAACTTGTCGAGCGGCATGCCCGAGGCGACCTCGATGACGCGTCCCAGCACGTCGGTCGACATGGAATATTCCCAGGTCGTGCCCGGCTGGAAGAGCAGTGCGAGCTTGGCGAGCTTGTCGGCCATTTCGGCGTTGGTTTGGCCGCGGTCGTTAACCTTCATGTCGAGGTAGGACTGCTTCAGCTGGTTGGCGCCGGGCGCGCCGTTGGTCAGGCCAGAAGTGTGGCGCAGCAGATCCTGGACGGTCATCGGGCGCGTCTGGGGCACCAGCTCATACTCGACCGTGCCGTCCTGTTTTTTCTTCTCGACGGCGACCTTCGTGTCGGCGAAGGCTGGAATGTAACGCGACACCGGATCGGCCAGCGTGAGCTTGCCCTCCTCCATCAGGATGATTGCTGCCACGCTGACGATCGGCTTGGTCAAGGAGGCGATGCGGAAGATCGTGTCGTTGGTCATCGGCGCCTTGGCATCCTTGTCGCGGAAGCCGAAGGAATCGAACATCACCAGCTTGCCGTTACGCGCGATGAGCACCACGGCGCCCGGCAGCTCGTTGTTCCTGACGCCCTCCTCTATCCGATCCGACAGGCGCTTCAGCCGCGTGGCGACGAAGCCCACCTCCTCCGGCGACTGCGCCTTGGGTATGCCTTGGGCAAGGGCCGGCAAGACGACGGCAACAGCGACTGCTGCGACGCTGACCACGCGAACCAACGACATCGGCATTTCCTCCGGGATTTGGCATCCATCAAAGCAAACCGCTGTTCGATTCGCGACATCAATCGACAACATGCGACTGAAACGTCTCGACGAGACTTACCAGGAGAAGCCGATCGATTGGCCGCGGTTTCCGCCCACCTCACACAGCGAGAAGGCGCTCAACCAGCCATACTGCGCCGACCAGCGCCACGATCACCGACAGCACCTGCGGCACGCCCCGCAGGCGGCTCCGACGCGACGCCCAGACGAGCGGCGGCATGACGATGGCGACGAAGGCGAGCTGGCCTAGTTCGACGCCGATGTTGAAGGCGATCAACGCCTGCACCAGGGTGTCGCGCGGTAGTCCGACCTCGACGAGCGCGGAGGCGAAGCCGAGGCCGTGGATCAGCCCGAAGCCGGCGGCAGCCAGCCAACGGCGTCCTGCCCCTGTGGGCGCCAAAAGGTTCTCGACGGCGACCCAGACGATCGAGGCTGCGATCAGAGGCTCGACGATCGACGACGGCACCTCGACCAGGCCAAGTGCGGCCATGCTCAGGGTGATGCTGTGGGCCACCGTGAAGGCGGTGACGATCTTCACCGTCTGCCAAAGGCTCG
>CADECW010000088.1:15150-28961 GCA_902825855.1 uncultured Rhodospirillales bacterium
ATGCTGTGGGCCACCGTGAAGGCGGTGACGATCTTCACCGTCTGCCAAAGGCTCGTGGACAACGCCAGCAGGGCCAGCAGGAACAGCAGATGATCGATGCCGCCGATGATGTGCTCGACACCGAGCCCAAGATAGAAGACGAACTTGCCGGTCGACCTGTGCTCCGGCGAAGCGCCGCTCGCTATGACTATGCTAGCCGAGCGCTGCCCCTTCTCGAATATCACCTGCCTGGCGCCACCCGGCCATTGGATGTCGGCGATCGTGTGGTGGTCGCCGCCGAGCAAGGCATCGATTCCGTCGCGGATCGACAGGGTGCGTATCGGCCCCGCACAGGCATAGAGCACCACGACCTCGACGTTGGCGCGGCCGGCCGATGGCGGCCTTGCTTCCGACGGCACACCAGAGCAGGCAGCACCATCGGCTTCGATCACGACGTATCGCGCGACCGCCGCCGCGAACTCACGGGGCTCCCGCGTGGCATCGCCCAGCGCCTCACCGGGAACAGAGAGGGCGAAGCGAACCGACTGCCCGGAAATCGATATCGTGGCATAACCCGTGGTGCCTCCCTGGTGCGCGACGGCAACGCCAATGGCGAGCATCGCCATCGCTGCAGCGACCAGGGCGCGGAGCCGCCTCATTGCGGCTTCATACCTTCGAGCGCCGCCAACCATTCGGCGCCGATGAAGCGCGACATAAGGTAGACCTTGGGATCGCCGTCGATTCGCATGTACTGCAGGAAGCCCTCCGGATTGAGGGCGCCGAAGCGCACCGTCAGCGCCCGCCCGCCCGCTCCGGCGATGGTTGCCACCACGACCGGGTCTTCGAGGCCGAACGGACGTGTGTCGATGCCCGACAGCTCCTCCGCGGCCATCTCGCGGACCGGCCCAGAACGATGCAGCATTTTTACTGCTGTATCGATATGAGTCACGGCAGCCCCTTCGACCGGGCCACCACCTTCGAGCGTCCAGCCCCCTTCGCCACGGCGCACAAGCGCGACCTGCCGTCCACCCTTCCCGAGCGTGACCTTCTGCACCCCCTCAGGCTCGATCGGCAAAACGCCCTTCGCCTCGAACTTCACGAGCTGGCGCTGCACCGGCTGCGCGCCACTCACGACCATCGTCACCAGATAGGCCAGGGCCAGCATCGCAAGCAGCGGCATGGCAAGGCGACGGGGCGAAAACGTGCTCATCGCCTCGACCACCAGACCGCGCCGCCGACGCCGATCACCATCAGCGGCAGCAGGATCACGATCACGATGAAGATCCAACGGCTTTGCGCCGCCGTCAGCAGGATCATCGGCGGCACGGGAATGCGGGTACGGACGGCGGTACCCTTGTCCTCGTGGGCAAGCCATCGCACCGCCGCGACCAGCAGGTCGCTGTTCGACATGTACGGCAGGAAGGAGTTGCTGGCGAAGTCGCCGTCGCCGATCACCACGGCGCGGAACGGCCGCGTGCCCGGCGCGAGCGTGCCTTCGGCGGCGATACCGAGGACGCGCGACCGTACATCTGCAACTTGGGATGCGGAGGCAGAAGCCCCTTCTGTCGTACGCCCCTCAGCCGGCACGACAGGACGAGTGTAGCTGTCGCGGCTGCTCTGCAGGATCGGCGTCACCTCGACGCCGGACGCCGGCTTGGTCAGTGTGAGCGGCCGGATGCCGGGAAAGAAGGTCAGCGACAAGGTGCGGGTGACCGGATGCGGATCGTAGCCGGTCACCGCCACCATTTCGGCATCGCGGTGATAGTGACTCAGCGGATCGACGACCACCTGCTGCTCGAGCTGGGCGCCGAGCTCCGACAGCAGCTTCGAAAGCCCCGCCTCCGGCGCGAAGCCGAGGTCGAGCATGAAAAGCGCGCTGCCGCCGCCGCCGAGATAGGACCGCAGTGCCGCGCTCTCCGCCGGCAGGAAGGTAGTGCGCGGATTGGCCACCAGGACCACCGCGCAATCGTCGGGGACCGCGCCGGTGGTCGCCAGCATGAGCTTCCGGGTGGCGTAGCCCTGCGCTTCCAGGATCCGGCGCAGGCGCCCGACGCCATGGCCGCCTGTCTCGATGATGTGGGAAGACGCTTCGCCGTGGCTGTGGTCGGACACGCCCTCGAGGTGCGTGTGGAATTCGAAGCCATCCATCGAGAACTCGCCGTGGCCCTCGAGGAAGCACACGGTGAGCGCACGCGTGCGCAACACGCGCTGGATGCCGATGGCGATGTCGGCTTCGTCGGTGCCCTGGATGAGCACGCGCCGTCCGGCCGCCTCGACGATCGCGGCGTTGTACAGTCGCACACCCTCGCGGCGAGCCAGCTCTGGCTGCTTGTCGGGGTCGACGGTAACGACGGTGAGCATCGGATTGCGTCGGCCCATCACCTCCAGGATGTTGCGGGCACGCTGCCCGACGGGATCATCGGACCGGTAGAAATAGGTGATGCTGACCGGCGTCCGGACCTCGTCGACCACCGCCATCGCGGTAGCCGACGGCGTGTAGGCCTTCTCCCGGGTGACGTCGATGTGGGTGTCGTTGAGATGAAGCGCGACATTCGCCAGCACCCACACGCCGAGTGCGGCGACGATGCAGGCTGCCGCGTAGAGCCTCGATCCAATTGCTCCCAGACCTGTTGCCAGCGGCAGCCGCACAGCGGCCGCAAAAAGGATCGCCACGGCGACGAGCCAGCCTGCCGCCCACATCAGCGCGTGAAACTCGACGGCGTGCCCGTGATGCATCGCTCAGCGCCGCGCCAGGGCTCGGACAGTCAGGAACAGGCCGAGCAGGATTACTGAAAGGAAGAAGCCGACATCGGACAGATACATCGCGCCGACCGCAAAGGGCGTGAAGTGAGCCAGCAGGGACAGGCCGAGCATCCAGTTTTCGAAGGGCTGCGGCAGCAGCGACGCCAGCGTGTCGATCGACCAGAGGATGCCGAACAGCCCGAGCGACACAGCGGCGGCAACGATCTGGTTGGCGGTCAGCGCCGAGATCACCAGGCCGATAGAGACCAGGGCCGCACCCAGCATCACGAGGCCGACGTAGCCGCTGTAGATCGGACCCCAGTCCGGGTCGCCGTAGGCCGCCAGCACCCCGGCATAAACCAGTGTCAGGCTGGTCATCGCCAGCAGGACCGCCATGCAAGCGATGAACTTCGCGACGACAATGTCGATTTCCGCCAAGGGCGCTGTCAAAAGAATCTGGAGCGTGCCGCTGCGGCGCTCCTCGGCGAACTGGCGCATGGTGATGAGCGGTACCAGCAGGATGAGTTGGACGGCCGCCTGGAAGAAAATATGCACCAGGGTCGCCTGCTTGGCGACGATCAGCGAGACCGTGAAGGTGTAACCACTCAGCACGACGAACACGGCTATCACCGCATAGGCGATGGGCGATGTGAAGAGTGTGCGGACCTCCTTGCCGGCCAGTGGCACCACCGGGCTCATTGCATCGCCTTTGCCTGCGTGAGTTCCAGAAACAGCGCCTCGAGAGGCGACGGAACCGGCGCCGCCAGCGTCTCATGGGAGATCTGCTCGACAGTCAACAACCGTCCATCGAGCAGGATGGCGACGCGGTCGGCCGTGCGCTCGATCTCGGCCAGGATGTGGGAAGTCACCAGCACGGCGCAATCCTGCGCGAGGTTGCGGAGGAGCCCACGCAGCTCGATGATCTGCCGGGGATCGAGGCCGTTGCTCGGCTCGTCGAGCACCAGCAGCTCCGGCTTGTGCAGTACGGCCTGGGCGAGCGACACGCGCTGCCGGAAGCCACGCGACAGCCGCTCGATGATGGTTTTGCGGACGCTGCCCAGCGCCAGTCGCTCTACGGCCGCATCGACGGCGTGCTCCAACGCGCTCCCCGTGATCCCCCGCAGCCGCCCCATGAACGAGAGGTACTCGACGACACGCATATGACCGTAGAGCGGCGAATCCTCGGGCACATAGCCGATGCGCTCGCGCGCCGCCCGGGCCGCGCGCACGACGTCGATGCCGGCGACCCGGATCGTTCCCGAACTGGGGTAGAGATAGCCGGTAACGAGCCTCAGGATGGTGCTCTTGCCGGAGCCATTCGGTCCGAGCAGGCCGAACACCTCGCGTTCCTGCACCTCGAAGGAGACGGCGTCGACCGCCAATCGGGCGCCGAAGCGCTTGCTCAGCCGGTCGAGCGAAAGGACGGCCATATGCTGCTCAGGTACACGGCACGACGGCGAAGCCCAAAGCAGCCTCGCCGTTCAACAGACTGGAGAGCGTCAGTCTACCGATCAGTCGTAGAACTCGGGCGCCTTCTTCATGGCCTTGAAGGCATCCGGATCGTGGGCGGTGAAGAAGTCGGCCTTCTCGTTCGCCATCGTCATGCGGATCCATTCGAAGGCAGTGAGGAAGCCCGAGGGGTTGTAGGCCAGCACGATGTTCGGTGGAATGCTCTTTTCCACGTTCTCGCGCATGTAGACGTTGTCGCCGGTCAGGATGATGAGGCCGGTGTTCTTGAGCCGCACGGTCATCATCTGGCTGCCGGGCGTGTGCGCGACCCAGCGCTTGACCACGATCGTTCCGTCACCGAACAGATCGAGGTCGCCCTCGAGCTGCAGCATCTTCTGGGCATTGGGATAGTCGGTGTTCGGCGACCTGAGCGGCATGACGTCGCCGATCATGTAGGGTCCACCCGTCCCCGCCTTCGGCCAGAACGCGTTCAGGATCTCGTCACGCTGCACGACGATCGTCGAGTTCGGGAACTTGCCGACGTTGCCGCCATGGTCGAGATGGAGGTGACTCGGGACGACATACTTGATGTCGTCGGGCTTGAGCCCGATCTTCTGGAGCTGCACGTCGATCGCTACGTCCGGCGTGTTGACCGGCTTCAGCGCGGTGAAAAAGGCGCCCCAGTAGTTCGGGTCCTTGATGAGCTTGTCGTTGTTGCCCGTATCGAAGAGCACGTTGCCCTTCGGATGCCTGATGACATAGAAGCCGACCGGGACCTGGATCGGCGGCGTATCCGAGGCGCCATTGACCAAGGCACCCTTGCCAATGGTGAGAGCCCCCGAACTGAAGGCGTAAAGTTTGTTGTCCTGCGCCTGTGCAACAGAGAAGCTGCTTCCGATGGCGATTGCGGCGATACCTGCCAGCGCCTTGCCCAACATGCGTTCCTCCGAAGTTGGTCGTATTGTTCTGAACTAGCGTAGTTGGCCGATGGACCACCCACGCATCATGTTGTTGCCACAATTAACGCTCGCGGCTTTTCCGAAGTCAATCGGAAACCCTCCGTTCGTGCAGAGGGTGTCGCAGATATGCGGTTTGCATCGACTGCTTGCTGTAGGCACGGAAGAAGCAGCACTCGGCGGCGTTGCACTGAAACGACGCTTCCTTCTTAGTCGATGGCAGAAAAAGAGCCCGCTGAAGAGGTCGAAGCATCAATACGCTCCCCCAATGGCTGGGGAGCGTTTCGACCCCTCAGTGGCGCCGAACATCAGGTCACCGCAATTGGGCCGCCATTCGATCCTGTCGCACCCTTGATGGGCGCCGGCGAGAATACGTAGACGAACTGGTATTTGCGATCAGCGATCAGCCCGGTGAAGTCGAGATTCTCGTGGTTGTAGATGCCGTTCTTGCAGATCAGCTCGCTATGGACCACGAAGGCGAGATCCTTGTTCGGATTGGGCACGACCTCGGTCGCCCACTGGTCGGCGCCGGTGACGCAGACGCCTTTGTCGATGCACCACTTGGCGACTTCGAGTCCGATGCCGGGCTCGCCACTGTTGAACTTGTCGTTGTTCTTGTTCCACAGCTTGCCCCAGCCGGTGTTGAAGAACACCGCGTCGCCTTCCTTGACGTCGGCTTCCTGCATGTTCTGCTTCTGCAGGGCCGAACGCAGGTCAGCGACGGTGATCTCCACGCCTGCGTCCATGTTGGGCTTCACCGCCTCGACGTCGAACAGATGGCCGCGCGTGAAGAATGGCTTGCAATTCTCGATGCCGATCTTGGCGAGGCCATAGGCGCCGCCAATCTCCTGCTCGGTATGGCCGTTGTAGTAGCGCATTTCGTTCTTGTCGCCGTCCTTGCCCATCTGGATGCCGATATGTCCAAGTCCGTCGAACTGCGTGCCAGTCTGGCCGATCTCCGTGGCGAGGTACTCGTCATGATAGATGAGCTTGTTCGCGCCAAACGGACCACCGGTCGGCGAGCCCGGGATGCGCATTGTAAAGGCGCGCTCGCCAAACTTCGGCATGCCGGCTTCATAAACCCGGCCAATGCGGTAGATCTTGCCGTCCTTTATCCACTTCGCGGCGTCGAGGACCTTCGCAGGGGTGATCCAGTTGGACGCGCCTGCGACATCGTCCTTGCCCCACTTCGGATGCGGCCAGAAGGGGCCCGCCGTAAGGGCTGGCGCCTGCGCCACTTGCTGGGCATTGGCGACGCCCGCGACCAGCGTGCCGGCCGCCACCGCACCGCCCACGAGTCCAGCGGTCAAGAATGCACGACGATCCTCGTCCACGGCCTGCGACGACTGCTTTAGCTCTTCCTTGTCTTGAAGGTATCTCGCGTCCATAGCCGTTCCCTCCGTTATTGGTTGACGGGCGGAGCGTCATGCCATCCCCTGTTGCCGTCAAGATGCACGGCTGCATAGCATTGTGGCCGTCACTGAACTGGCAGCGGCGGTGCAATGAGTCTCTTCGATCAGGACAAGTCCTCTACGCGCATACCTGTGAGCCTGATCACGGGCTTTCTGGGCAGTGGCAAGACCACACTGCTCAACCGCGTGCTGGGCGATCCGCGCATGGCGAGAAGCCTGGTACTGGTGAACGAGTTCGGCGAGGTGGGCCTCGACCACCTGTTCATGCAGTCGGTGGCCGGCGACATGGTGCTTCTCCAGTCTGGCTGCGTCTGCTGCACCATTCAGGGTGATCTGGACAAGACGCTGCGCGACATCGCCCGCCGGCGCGCCAAGGACGAGACACCGCCGTTCGACCGCGTGTTGCTCGAGACGACAGGACTCGCCGACCCTGCTCCCATCCTGCAGCTCCTGCTCAATCATCCAATGATCAGTCACGACTACCGGTTGGATGGCGTCGTGGCGACGGTGGACGCCCTGAACGGTGCGCGACAGCTCGATGAGCACCAGGAGGCGGTGAAGCAGGCCGCTGTCGCTGATCGCCTGCTGATCAGCAAGACCGACCTCGCCGACATCGACACCAGCGCGCATCTGCGGGCCCGACTCGAGGACCTCAATCCCGGCGCTTCGCTCTTCGAGGTCGTGCAGGGCGAGATCGATCCGGCGTTGCTGTTCGATTCAGGGCCATTCGACCCGGCCGGCAAGACCGACCGCGTGCAACAGTGGTTGAACGCCGAGGCCCACGACCATCACCATGACCATCACGAGCATCATGACCGCTCGCGCCATGACGCCCATATCGGCTCGTTTTGCCTTACCTTCGACGAGCCGCTGGACTGGGATCGCTTCAACCGCTGGCTGATGGCCGTGCGCGCGTCTTGGGGCGACAAGCTGCTGCGGGTGAAGGGTGTGCTGAATGTCATGGGAGAAAGCCAGCCGCTGGTCATCCATGGCGTCCATCGCACCTTCCATCCACCCACCCTGCTGGCTCGTTGGCCGGCCGATGACCGCCGCTCGCGCCTGGTGTTCATCACCCGCGATCTTGACCGCGCTGCGGTCGAGGCGAGTTGGGCGGAGATTGAGTGAAGGGTAACACCGACCCTTCATTGTGCTTCTGCCAGCAGGGCCACACCCGCCGTCGCAAAGATGAGCAGCAAGCCGGGAAACAACCACATCCACCAGGCGTCGCGCAGATAGGGTCCGGCGTGTGCCATTACATGCCCCCATCCCGGAACGGTGTGGTCGGCGAGCCCGACGAAGGAAAGCGTCGCCTCAGCCAGCACGGCGCTGCTGAACAGCACGCCCGAAAGCGAGAGCACGATCGGCAGGATCGCCGGCAGGACATGGCGCACGGCAATCATCGGCCGGGAAAGTCCAAGCGCGCGCGCAGCAAGGAGATGCGGCTGGCCACGCAAGCCCATACCGGCAGCACGCACCACTCGGCCGACCATCGGCCAGGCACCAAAGCCCAGCGCCGCCGCCGTGAGCAGCGTGCCGGAGCCAAGCAGCGCCACCAGCACGATGGCAAGCAGCAGCGGCGGCACCGTTACGGTCAACTCGGCGGCGCGCATCACTACGTCGTCGACCAATCGGCCGCCGAACGCTGCGCATAGACCCAGTACCGTACCGATGAGCAGCGCGACCGCTGTTGCCACGCCGCCGATCACGAACGACACCCGAGCGCCTCTTGCTAGTAGCGCCAGCATGTCGTGGCCAAGATCGTCGGTGCCCAGCGGGTGGCTGAGGCTGGGCGGCGCCAGCATCGGCCCGATGCCGAGTTTGCCGAGCGCCGGCGCAACCAGTGCCAGGAACAGCGGCGGGATCAGCAGAGCCAATCCAAGCCAGCCAATGCGACGGCGCTCAACGTCGCGGATGACGCTGTCAGGTCGCATGCGCTTCATCTCGGTCGATCGCCATGCGTGGATCGATACGGTTCATCGCAAGGTCCGTCAGCAGGTTGCCCAGCATGGCGACGGCGCAGACCGAGAGTGCAATGCCCAACACGAGGGGATGATCACGATTGATGGCGGCCGATACGATGAGGCGGCCGAGGCCTGGCAGCGCGAATACGGTCTCCACAGCAATGGCGCCCACAAAGCTGGCACCGATGCGGCCACCGAGCACCGCGAGCACCGGCTGCAGGGCATTGACCAAGGCGTGACTACGTCGCGCCCGCGGGAAATCGAGGCCCTTGGCGCTGGCGGTCGTCATGTAGGGGCGGTCGACTTCGCTGATGAGCGCGGCGCGCAAGGTCAACGCCGTCGTGGCGAGTTGATGGATCGTGAGCGCCGTCACGGGCAGCACGAGATGGCGCACGCGATCGAGCAGGTCGGGCGTGGTGAGCCGTGGATTGTCGAGACCCTGGACCGGCAGCCAGCCGAGTGTCAGCGCAAACAAGAGGACGAGCCCCTGTGCCACCCAGAAGGTCGGCATCATGTGCCCGATCAAGGCGAGCAGCGGGCCAAGAAAGCTCCGCTGCCTGCCCGGCGGTGGCACCGACCACAAGCCGATCGCCCCGCCAATCAGCAACGACAAGGCCGCGGCCGGCAGCACCAGCGACAGCGTCGCCGGCAATCTTTCGAGGATGACGTTGATGACCGGCTCCTTGTGAAGATAGGAGCGGCCGAAATCGCCGCGCAACGCCGCACTCATCCAGGCCAGGTAGCGCTCGCCGAGCGGTCGGTCGAGGCCATATCGCGCCTCGATTTCCTGCCGAAGCTCGGCGGTGGCATACTCCCCGCTCAACGCCGTCACTGGCCCGCCGGGCGCAAGGTGCATCAGCAGGAAGGCAAGGGAGCCGACGATCGCCAGCCCGAGTGGCACCTGAAGCAGGCGCCGCAGGATATATCGGCTCATCGACTGTCACACGGAGCGTAGCGAGTAGCCCTTCGAGTTGCAGACAGGTCTCTCGCCACGCTCGGAAGCAAAGCAATTCGCACTAACGAGGCCCTGCCCGCTCGGCGAACTGGCCGCTCCAGCCCGCGAAGCCCGCGAGATCGGGTTTCCAGCCCACGGTGAAATCGGTTTCCACCAGCCAGACATAGGGCAAGTCGCGAACGACGATGAGCTGCATGGCGCGATACGCCTCGGCACGGCGCTCGCGGTTGACCGTGCTGCCTGCCGTCGCGAACAGTTCGTCGATCTCCTTGTTGCGGTAGGCGGCGGCATTGGAGAACGGAATGTTGCCGATGTTGTCCGACACATACATGCGGCGCACGCCGATTTCAGGGTCACTGCCGTTGCAGTAGGAGATCAAGGTGAGATCGAAGTTGCGCTGCTTGAACACGGCATCGACCATCGCCGCCGGGTCGACCAGCCGTGGCTGCACGCGGATGCCGACGGTGCCAAGCTGGTCGCGCAGGAGGTCGGCATAGCGGCCGAAGCTCGCGAACTGCACGAGTTCAACGGTAAGTCGCACACCTTCGCCGTCCGGCTTGAGCCCGGCAGCATCAAGCAACGACTTTGCCCTCGCCGGGTCGTAGAGCGACGCCGGAAAGGCGCCGGCAGCGTGCGCCCAGGCGATACCGCTCGAGATCGGCGCGTCGGCGACTCGCCCGTGGTCGAGCAGAATGCGCTCGACGAACTGGCGGCGGTCGATGGCGGCTGCGAATGCCTCGCGCACCTGGCGCGCCTTCAAGGCAGGCCGGTCGAGATTGAAACCCAGCGTCATGATGCAGTTGCCGCCGCCCGGCCCGAACTTAACGTCGGTCAGGGTCGTTCGCCCGGCACGTTGCAGGCGGGCGATTTCCGACGGCGCGACGCGGCCGACGAAATCGACCTCGCCCGCCGCCAGCGCCTGCGCCTGGGTCGTGGCGTCGGGAATGACACGGAAGACGAGCCGTTCGATGCGCGGCAAGGCCGGCTTGAAATACGTCGGATTCCGCATCAGCACGACGCGGTCGTCCTTGGCGTAACTCTCGAAGCGGAATGGTCCCGACCCAACCGGCTTGAGATTGGCGGGGTTCCTCTCGATCTCGCCCACCCCGTAGACATGGCGCGGCAAGATCGGCGCCTCGGTGACGTCCAACTGCTGCAGCAGTGCCGGATAGGGTCGCTTGAGCCGGAACTCGACGGTCGCGGGATCGATGACGTCGACCGCCTCGAGGACCGGGCCGAGGCTTGCGCGGGTGCGGGCGTGGTGGCGGACCAGCACCGTCTCGAAGGTGAATTTCACGTCCTCGGCGGTGACCGGCTGCCCGTCGTGCCACTTGGCATCCTTCGCCAGGTCGAAGCGCGCCCGCAGTCCGTCCTCCGAGAACGCCCAGCGCACTGCCAGGTCGGCTTGCGGTTCGCCGTTCTCGTTGAGCGACAGAAGGCCGTTGAACAGCGAATCCGCCACCGCATGGGTCGGCGAACCAGTCGTAATGGCGGGATTCAGATGACCCGGATCCGCCGAGACCGCGGCGACCACCGTGATCGGCTGTTGCGCCGCCGTGAAGGGCCCCGGCAACGCGATCAGCATCGACAACAGGGCAGCGAACCGACGAATCATGTGCGGAAATTTCTCCAGAATCGTTGCGATGGTTGCGTCGTACGTCAGACGTGGATGTGCTCGTGTTCATGGGCACCGCCGCCATGGGAATGGCGGCTGCGCGCGCGGTCGGCTGGAACGAGATGCAATTGGCCGTGTCGGACGCCGCGCTGACTTACGGTTTCATCGGCCAATGCGCGAACCGACTCGGCCGGACCTCGCAGAACCGACACCTCCAGGCATGATTCGTGATCGAGATGCACATGGAGCGTCGCGACCTGCAGGTTGTGATGCTTGTGCTGTGACCGGGTGAGCCGCTGGCCCAGCGCGCGCGTCTCGTGGTCGTAGACATAGGCCAGCGTGGCGATGCAGAAGCCGCTCGCCTTCCCGTCACCATCCTCGAGCTGCCGGCGCGCCTTCACGCCACGCAGGATATCGCGCAACGCCTCCGAGCGGCTGGCATAGCGGTGTGTCTTGGCGTGTCGATCGAGCACTTCGGCAAGATCGTCGTCGACCGACAAGGTTATGCGCTGCATCGATGATCCTTCGCTTGCTGTGCTGCTGCACAGTATGCACAATTTTGCCTTAATGCATACGAAGCCTCTCCTGGGCGCGCTCCTGCTTGCCGCCGCCGGCGGCGCGGCAATGGCGCAAACACCACCACCCGACCCATTCGGCCCCGGCACGGGCGCCTCGACGGTTCTGCCGGCAATCACCGTCACCGCGCCGCGCTCTCTGGAGTCCGAGCCGACCGATGCGGCCAGCGAGAAGCGCATCTCGGGCGAGACCCTGAATACGCGGCCGGTCGAGCGGCCGGGTGAAATACTGGAGGCGGCGCCCGGCCTGATCGTCACCCAGCACAGCGGCGAGGGCAAAGCCAACCAGTACTTCCTGCGCGGCATGAACCTCGATCACGGCACCGACCTCGCCATCTGGCTCGACGGCATGCCGATCAATATGCGCACGCACGGTCACGGACAGGGTTACGCCGACATCAACTTCCTGATCCCCGAGCTGCTCGAGCAGATGATCGTCAAGAAGGGTCCGTACTGGGCGGAGGAAGGCGACTTCGCGTCGGCCGGCTCGCTGCGGCTCGCCTACGCCAGCCGGCTCGAGCGCAACGTCGTTTTGGCGACCGGCGGCAGCTTCGGCTACTGGCGCGGCCTTGCGGCGGGATCGATGGCGATCGGTCAGGGTGCGCTGACGGCAGCGGGCGAGATGGTGTTCTACGACGGACCGTGGCAGGCCTCCGACGCCCTGCGGAAGTTCAACGGCTTCCTGCGCTACAGCGAAGGCACTCGGGACAACGGGCTTTCCATCACCGCGCTCGCCTACACCAACTCCTGGCATTCGACCGACCAGATCCCGGTGCGCGCCGTCTACGACGGCAGCCTGAACCGCTTCGGTGCAGTCGACCAGACGGACGGCGGCGACACTCAGCGCTATTCGCTCAGCATGCGCTGGAGCCAGACGAATGATCGCGGCGCCAGCCTCGTCGAGGCCTACGGCATCTATTCGACGCTGAACCTCTTCAACAACTTCACCTACTTCCTCGACAATCCCGACCAGGGCGACCAGTTCCAGCAGATGGACAAGCGCAAGATCCTGGGCCTGAACGCGAGCCACTCGATCCGTCACAAGCTTGCCGGCTTCAACTCGGAGACCACGGTCGGCACGCAGATCCGCTACGACGACATCGGGGTCGGCCTGTTCAACACCTACCTTCGCACCGCATACAACACGGTGCGCTACGACCAAGTTAGCGAGACCAGCATCGGGCTCTATCTCAAGAACACGACGGCGTGGACCAACTGGCTGAGGGTCACGCTGGGCGTGCGCGGCGATCTGTTCATGGCCTCGGTCGACAGCACCACTCAGAACGCCAACTCCGGCTACACGTCGGCGTTCCTGGCAAGCCCCAAGGCCGGCGTAGTGTTCGGGCCATTCAACAAGACCGAGTTCTATCTCAACGGCGGCTTCGGCTATCACAGCAACGACGCGCGTGGCTCCACCATCACCGTCAGTCCAGCAGATCCCACGCTCCCACTCGCCGCTGTGCCGCTACTGGTCCAATCGAAGGGCGCGGAGGTCGGCGTGCGCAGCCAGGCCATCAAAGGATGGGACACCTCCCTTTCCCTGTTCTTGCTGGATTTCAATTCCGAGCTGCTGTTCGTGGGCGATGCCGGCACGACCGAGCCCAGCCGACCGAGCCGGCGCATCGGCGTCGAATGGACGAACAGCTACCGACCAACTTCGTGGGCGAGCTTCGACCTGGACCTTGCGTTCACGCGCGCCCGCTTCACCGACTATTCGCCCGAAGGAAACTTCATCCCCGGCGCACCGGATTTCGTCGGTTCCGGCGGCATTACGCTTGGCGCAGACACCGGCTGGTTCGGCGCCCTGCGCGTACGCAGCCTCGGACCGCGGCCGCTGACTACCGATGGCAGCGTGTGGTCGAACTTCACGACGACGCTGAACGGCCGTGTGGGCTACATTTTCGAATCTGGCATCAAGATCAACCTCGATGTGTTCAACATCCTGAACACGCAGGCGAGTCAGATCGACTACTTCTACACGTCGCGCCTGCCGGGTGAGCCGTTGGAAGGCGTCGCCGACCGGCATTTTCATCCTGTGGAGCCGACTGCTTTCCGCCTGACACTGGCCAAGGCATTCTAGTGTCTGCTGCGACCACCCGGATGGTTGGTCGGCCCAAGCTTGAAAAGGAATTGCATACGATCTGCACTGAACGTACGCTCAAAGATA
>CADECW010000088.1:29061-30706 GCA_902825855.1 uncultured Rhodospirillales bacterium
AACGTACGCTCAAAGATATAGTCGCGTCAGCGTGCGCTTCCCTAGCAGCTCGGGAGGGCATCATGATCAGGACAATGCCCGCGATCCTGGCGGCAAGTCTCCTTGTCGCCTCCGCCGCATCGGCTAGGGATGACCTCTGCCGCGCCACCGGCAATTGCGACTACGAAATTCGGGAGAAGCTTCTCAGCATACCGGTTTGGACATGGGAGATGACCCGCGCCGCGCGAACCCACATTACCGGCGAGGTGAGGTTCAAGATGCAGGGACAGAAGCTGATCGCCGACGTCGATGTCGGGTGGAAGTGCGAAGCCGAAGTCAAGTTCGTGGAAGGCGGGTTCATGGTGGGCTGCGACGATCCGAAAAAGTACGTGCAGGTGGCGGAGACCTATCAAAGCGTCTGGGGCAGCTACATCCTCACCTTTCGTCCGCCACGCTAGCGGCAGTCGCATCCTGCCGGTCGGCCTGGCCACGCGATGACATCACGCTCGAATGACGGCGTGACAGCATTGCTACCACTCAGAGCGGCGACAAAATGAATGGCGTAGTCGGCGACCATGTCCGAAATCCGCCAGACCCGAAACCTTCGCAACACCATTGTCTGCTTCCAACAAAGGAGCATTGACATGGCGACACAGCGACGAGAGATCCCCGTAGCCAACGCTGCCGCGTCGGTTTGGCAGAAACTGCGCGATTTCGGGGCCGTCCATACCAAGGTAGCTCCGGGCTTTCTCACCGACCTCAAGATGGACCACGGCGATCGCATCCTGACCTTCTTCAACGGCATGGTGGCGCGCGAGCGGCTGGTGACCTTGGACGACGAGACCCGTCGCCTCGTCTATTCGGTCGTCGACGGCCAGGCGAGCCACTACAACGCCGCCGTCGAGGTGTTCCCCGACGGCGACGGCAGCCGCGTCGTCTGGACCATCGACCTCCTGCCTGGCGAGCTCGCATCCCCGATCGGCGGGATGATGGACGAGGCGGTCAAGGCGATGAAGACCGCGTTGGCGGGATAGCCTAGGCCGCGTCCTGCTTGGGCAGCACGTCCTCGTACTTCTTGAAGCCTGGCAGCTTCTCCATGCGCTCCATCCACGCCTTGACGTTGCCATAGGTCGCGAGATCGATGGCGGCCTCGCCGGCATACGATACGTCGCCGTAGACCGCGACGTCGGCCACGGTCGGCTCGTTGCCGACCAGGAACGCCGACTCGGCGAGCGCGGTGTCCAATACCTTCAGCGCGTCGGCCGCAAGGCCGCTGTAGAGCTGGTAAAGATTGTCGTCGAGCTTCATGAAGCCGCGCTTCATGGCGCGCGGGCGGTAGACGTTGGGGGCGAGCCTGTCGAACTCCCAGAACAGCCACTCGCGCACCCGCGCCTTCTCCTCGGGCGTCTTGCCGCCCATCTTGCCGAACTTGTCGGCGAGATAGAGCAGGATCGAGCCCGACTGGCAGAGCTTCAGGTCGCCGTCGACCAGCGCCGGCACCTGGCCGAAGCGGTTGACGGCGAGATACTCCGGCTGCTTGTGCGCGCCAGCCCGCAGGTCGACATGCTTGTAGGCGAAGGGCTGGCCCATCAGGGACATTGCCAATCCCGCCTTGTAGGTCGGCCCACTTAGCCAGATGCCGTAGAGCGTCAGTTTTGACATGGTC
>CADECW010000089.1:0-20521 GCA_902825855.1 uncultured Rhodospirillales bacterium
GCATAGAATGAGCAGGTCCGCTTCGCCTCGCTACGCTCGGCTCCGGTCGGGATGACGGGAGGGGAAGCCGTGGGTTTTCCACGTAGCCAAGCGCCTGGACGCGTGTAACCCTGTTGAAACTCGCGGCGGCGTGGAATGCAGACACGCAGCTAAACGCACGGGAGCCGAAAGGGAGCGAAACCCAAGAAGCGGAAATCCGAAAGCAGCGGCCATGGACCTCACGGTGCGTAGGTAGCAGCACAAATGGCCAGCCGGAGTGGCGACCGGCCCGCGAGTTCATCACATCGTATTGAAAATCCCTGAATTGCGGCCGCTCTTGCAACCTCGGGCGGATTCTGCGGTTTATACCGGATGGGCAGGTGCGTGAAGTCCCCGTCCGGGCCGGCCGGGGTGGGAGAGGCGCGTGGGCGCGCTCAGGCGCGAGGCCCAGGCATTTGCCATTTCGAGGACTTCCACGATCGCGACTGGCGGCAGCGGCTGGCCCGCGTTGCCGGCTGGGGCCTCGACCATGTCTGCCTGAACCCGTTCCTCGCACGACGCGGCGATCCGCTGCTGATCAGCGACCTCGGCAAGCCCAACCCCGACCTGGGGCGCGGTCTGGCAATCGGCGGCTCGGTCGAGGAAGTGGTCGGCGAACTGGCCGCGCTGTGCAAGCCGCAGGGTCTCGGCCTTTGTCTCGATGTCGTTCTCGACCGCCTGGCATTCGACGGCGCCAGTGCGCACGAAGCCGGTGATCTGTTCGAGCGCCGCTACCAGAGCGATGTCGTCGATCCGCGCTCCGACGCTTCGATCGCCCATGCCGTCACGGTGCGGCCCGATGCCGACCGAATCGCATCATGGTGGGCCTCGCGCCTCGTCCGGCTGGCCGACGCCGGCGCCGCTTCCTTCCGTCTCCTCGGCCTCGGCCTGCTGCCGGCCGGCACCCTGCGAGCGATCGTGGCAGCGACCCGCCGCGAGAGTGCCTGCGCCTTGTGGGCGTGGGCTCCGGGCCTCGCCTGGGCGAGGCACGGCGAGTTGGCGCATGCCGGCCTCGACGGCGTCTTCGCCTCGACGGCCTGGTGGGACGGACATGCCGCCTGGTACGCCGAGGAACTCGATTCACTGGCCCGTGTTGCGCCGGCGATCGGCGCGGTCGCGGCAGGGCGCAACCCTTCGGCGGACACCGCCGAGCGCCGGCGTGCCTTGCGACTCGCCGCCGCCACGACCGACGGCCTGTTCGTGCCGGAAGATTTTGCCGCTGGCATCGAGGACGAGATCCGGCGAGCGACGACCGATCTCCAGCGGCCTCACCGGCCGACCAGGTGCGTCCGCCGCCTGACCGGATCGTCGGCGGCTGTGACGGCGCTGGCGCGGCTCGATGCAGCCGATCCGCGGCAGGCGCAGCATGGGCTGGTCGTCCTGGTGAACAACGACTTTGCCGCGGAGCAACCCGTGCCGGTAAGCTTGGACCCGCTCGATCCGGCGGCCGGCGCCGTGCTGGGCGAACCCCGCCTGCTCGACGGACGACCGATGCCCGATCGCTTGCAGCCTGGTGAGGTGCTGATGGCTGAACTTGCTGCTGTCGATCCGGTCAAGGCCGACGAATCTCACTCCGCCAGCGCCGCGGTGACCCGCTCACCGGTGGTGATCGACCGCGTCGTTCCCCAGGCGCCGGGCTTCGCGGTCCGCCGCATCGTCGGCCGGCCGATCGCGGTCGAAGCCGACATCTTCGCCGACGGCCACGACGTCCTGGCGGCGGAGCTGCTGTGGCGCGAGGCCGGCGAATCGGAATGGCAAAGGTCGCCGATGGCGCCGCTGGGCAACGATCGCTGGCGCGGCACCATGCTGCCTCGTCGCGTCGGCCGACATTTCTTCACCATCGAAGCCTGGCGTGACGAGTACGGCAGCCTCAGTCACGCGCTCGAGGTCAAGAGCCATGCCGGGGTCGATGTCGCCGTCGACATCGCCGATGCCGTCGCTCATCTGCGGCGGCTGGGGCTCAGCGAGCTGGTCGCCAGGCTGGATCGCGCCGACAGCGCCGCCGCCGTCCGGCTGTTGACTGCCGCTCCAACGCATCATCTTGTCGCCGCAACCGAAGTCCGCCACCTGCCGTGCCGGCATCATGAAATCGCCGTCGAGGTCGAGCGCCCGCAGGCCGAGTTCGCGAGCTGGTACGAGCTCTTTCCGCGCTCGCTCGGGACCTTCGACGACGTCGTTGCCCATCTGCCGCGTGTGCGCGACATGGGGTTCGACGTTCTTTATTTCCCGCCCGTCCATCCGATCGGCACGACCAACCGCAAAGGCCGCAACAATACGCTGAAGCCCGCGCCCGACGATCCCGGCAGTCCCTATGCCATCGGCGCCCGCGACGGCGGCCACGACGCGATCCACGCGGCGCTCGGTACGCCGGAGGATTTCCGCCGCCTGGTGGCTGCCGCCCGCGAGCATGGCCTCGAGATCGCGCTCGATTTCGCCATCCAGTGTTCGCCCGACCATCCCTGGCTCAGGCAGCATCCCGAATGGTTCCGCCGCCGCGCCGACGGCTCGATCCGCTTCGCCGAGAATCCGCCCAAGAAGTACGAAGACATCGTGAATGTCGACTTCTACGCCGAAGGCGCGATGCCCGACCTGTGGCTGGCGTTGCGCGACGTCGTGCTGCACTGGGCGGGCGAGGGCGTGCGCATCTTCCGCGTCGACAATCCGCACACCAAGCCGCTGCCCTTCTGGCAATGGATGATCGCCGACGTGCGCAGCCGGCATCCCGATGTGATCTTCCTGGCCGAGGCCTTCACGCGGCCCGCCATGATGTACCGCCTCGCCAAGATCGGCTTCTCGCAGTCCTATACCTACTTCACCTGGCGCAACAGCAAGGCCGAGATCACCGACTATCTGCGCGAGCTCACCACGACGGACGTGGCGGACTATTACCGGCCGCACTTCTTCGTCAATACACCGGACATCAATCCCTATTTCCTGCAGAGCTCCGGCCGCGCCGGCTTCCTGATCCGCGCCGCCCTGGCCGCGACCCTGTCCGGCCTCTGGGGTGTCTATTCCGGGTTCGAGGTCTGCGAGGCAGCGGCCCTGCCGGGCCGCGAGGAATACCTCGATTCGGAGAAGTACGAGGCGCGGCAGCGCGACTTCAATGCGCCCGGCAACATCGTCGCCGAGATCACCACGCTCAACCGCCTGCGCCGCGTCCATCCGGCGCTTCACAGCCATCTTGGCGTTCGCTTCTACAACGCCTTCAACGACCAGGTGCTGGTCTACGGCAAGCCGTCGCCCGACGGCGCGGAGATGATCCTGGTTGCCGTCAGCTTCGACCCGCACAACGCGCAGGAAGCATCGTTCGAGGTGCCGTTGTGGGAATGGAAGCTGCCCGACAACGGCGCCGTGGAGGTCGAGGATCTCATGCGTGACAACCGGTTCACCTGGCAAGGCAAGGTCCAGCGCGTTCGTCTCGATCCGGCCGTCCTGCCGTTCGCCATCTGGCGGATCACGCCTGTGGGAGGCCGGCCATGAACGCGCCGCTGGCCGCCACCCAGCTGCCGATTGCGCGCGACGCGCTCTGGTACAAGGACGCCATCGTCTACCAGCTGCACATCAAGTCGTTCTTCGATTCGAACAATGACGGCATCGGCGATTTCCCCGGCCTGATCTCCAAGCTCGACTACATCGCCGAGCTCGGCGTCAACACCTTGTGGCTGCTGCCGTTCTACCCTTCGCCGCGGCTCGACGACGGCTACGACATCGCCGAATACACCGCCGTCCATCCCGAATACGGCACGCTCGACGACGCCAAGCGCTTCATCGACGAGGCTCATCGGCGCGGCATACGCGTCATCACCGAGCTCGTCATCAACCACACGTCCGACCAGCACGCCTGGTTCCAGCGCGCCCGCCTGGCGCCGCCGGGCTCGCCCGAGCGCGATTTCTACGTCTGGTCGGACAATGACCAGAAATACAGCGGCACCCGCATCATCTTCCTCGACACCCAGCGCTCGAACTGGACCTGGGACGCCACCGCCAACGCCTACTACTGGCACCGCTTCTACGCCCACCAGCCCGACCTCAACTTCGACAATCCCGCCGTCATGGACGCGGTGCTGGGCGTCATGCGCTTCTGGCTGGATCTCGGCGTCGACGGCCTGCGGCTCGATGCGGTGCCGTACCTGGTCGAGCGCGAAGGCACGAACAACGAGAACCTGCCCGAGACCCACGACGTACTGCGCCGCATCCGGGCCGAGATCGATACCCACTATCCGGGCCGCATGCTGCTGGCCGAGGCCAACCAATGGCCGGAGGACACCAAGGAGTATTTCGGCAACGGCGATGAATGCCACATGGCGTTCCACTTCCCGCTGATGCCGCGCATGTACATGGCGCTGGCCCGCGAGGACCGTTTCCCGATCACCGACATCATGCGCCAGACGCCGCAGATCCCCGAGACCTGCCAGTGGGCGATCTTCCTGCGCAATCACGACGAGCTGACGCTCGAGATGGTGACGGATTCCGAACGCGACTACCTCTGGCAGACCTACGCGACGGACCGCCGGGCGCGGCTCAATCTCGGCATTCGCCGCCGCCTCGCACCGCTGCTCGAACGCGACCGCCGCCGCATCGAGCTGATGAACTTCCTGCTGTTCTCGATGCCCGGCACGCCGGTGATCTACTACGGCGACGAGCTGGGCATGGGCGACAACATCCGTCTCGGCGATCGCGATGGCGTGCGCACCCCCATGCAATGGTCGCCCGACCGCAACGGCGGCTTCTCGCGCGCCGATCCGGCGGCGCTGGCGCTGCCCGTCATCATGGACCCGCTGTACGGCTACGAGATCGTCAATGCCGAAGCCCAGACGCGCGACGTCCATTCGCTGCTGCACTGGACCCGGCGTACGCTCGTCATCCGCCGCATGCATGCCGCCTTCGGGCGCGGCTCGCTGCGTTTCCTCTATCCCAAGAACCGCAAGGTGCTGGCCTACCTGCGCGAGCTCGACAACGAGGTGATCCTCTGCGTCGCCAACGTCTCGCATACGCCGCAGGCGGTCGAGCTCGACCTTTCGGAGTTCGCCGGCCGGGTGCCGGTGGAGCTGAACGGCGGCTCGCTGTTCCCGCCGATCGGCCAGCTCAGCTACCTGCTGACGTTGCCGCCCTACGGCTTCTACTGGTTCATCCTCACGACAGAGAACGAGGCGCCGTCCTGGCACACGCCCGCTCCCGAGCCGCTGCCCGACTATGTCACCGTGGTGTTGCGCGACCGGCTCGCGCAGGCCCTGGAGGCCGCCGCGCCGGTGCTCGAGCGCGAGACCTTGCCGTCCTACCTGCAGAAGCGCCGCTGGTTCGGTGCCAAGGACCAGTCCCTGCAGTCCTCGCACATTGCCTACACGGTGCCGTTGGGCGGCGAGCGCGAAGTCCTGTTGTCCGAGATCGAGGTGAAGACCGACGGCGCCACCAGCCGATGGCAGCTGCCCTTGTCGATGTGCTGGGAGGACGAGCCCTCGGCGGCGCTGCCCGGTCAGCTCGCCCTGGCGCGCGTGCGGCGCGGCCGCCGCGTCGGGCTGCTGACCGATGCTTTTTCGCTGCCGATCTTCGCTCGGCGCATGCTCGAGGCGCTGGCCAACGGCGAGCGCATCGACACGCCGGAAGGCCAGATCGTCTTCGAGCCGATGCCCGACAAGGTCGAGGTGCTGCGTCGGCCGGACGAGGCGCAGGTCATGTGGCTGACCGCCGAGCAGTCGAACAGCTCGCTGATCGTCGATGACGCCGTGATGCTGAAGATCTTCCGCTCGATCACGACCGGCGAACATCCCGAGGCCGAGATGAGCCGCTACCTGACCGATCGCGGCTTCGCCAATGCGCCGGCGCTGCTCGGCGAAGTCAGCCGGATCGACCGCGACGGCAAGCGCCACGCGCTCGCGGTCGCCCAGGCCTTCATTCGCAACCAGGGCGATGCCTGGACCTGGGTCCTGAACCAGTCCGCCCGTGCCTTCGACGCCACGGCGAGCCGCGAGGCGACGGCCGAGGCGCGCGGCGACGACATCCGCGACTATCACGCCTTCGCCGCCACGATCGGCCGCCAGCTTGCGAGGATGCACGCCGTGCTGGCGCAGCCGACCGACGATCCGGCGTTTGCTCCGCGGCGCGCCACCGCCGAGGATGTCGACGGCTGGATCGAACGGGCATCGGGGCTGATGGCCCGCGCGTTCGAGGCACTCGCCGCTCGCAAGGACTGGGACAACGAGAGCGTCGACGCCGACGCGAAGATGCTGCTCGCCAACCGTGAGGCGCTCGAAGAGACGCTGCGCCGGCTCGGCCGCCAGGGCGAGGGCACGCTGGTGACGCGCATCCATGGCGATTTCCACCTCGGCCAGGTGCTGGTCGCCAGCGCCGATGCCTATATCATCGACTTCGAGGGCGAGCCGGCACGACCGCTGGAAGAACGGCGCGGCAAGGCAAGTCCGTTGCGTGACGTGGCAGGCCTGCTCCGCTCCATCGACTATGCCGCCGCCACGGCGATCGATCCCAAGAACCTGGTGGCAAGCCGGCTCTCGCCAGGCCGGCGGGAGCGGCTGGTGACACGGCTGCGCGAGGGCTCCGAGAAAGCCTTCGTCGAGGGCTATCGCGAGGCGGCTGGCGAACTGCCGGACATGGGCAGCGAGGGCCTGCTCGATTTCTTCCTGCTCGAGAAGGCGGCCTACGAAGTGGGCTACGAAGCGGCCAACCGGCCGAGCTGGCTCGCCGTCCCGGTGACCGGGCTTGCGCGCATCGCCGGGCGTCTTCTCCAACCGGCACGGAGCCGCGTGTGAACGAAACGACCAGACCGCAGCTCGCCCGCGGCGAGGTCGAAGCGCTGATGACGGCGCGCCATCGCGACTCCTTCCGGGTGCTGGGGCCGCACGACGGCCCGGATGGTCGCACCATCCGCGCCTGTCTCCCCGGTGCGCGGTCGGTCGAGGCGCTGCGCCGTTCCGATCGTGCCTCCCTGGGAGGATTGGCCGAAATCCAGCCGGGGCTGTTCGAGGGCGCGGTGGCCGACGCTTCGCCCTATCTGCTGCGTATCCAGTGGCCGGACGCGGTTCAGGAAACCGAAGATCCCTACGCCTTCGGGCCGGTACTGGGCGAGCTCGACCTGCATCTGTTCAACGAAGGTCGCCACTTCCAACTGGCCACGGCGCTCGGCGCCAACCTCGTCACGATCGACGGTGTGCGGGGCGTTCGCTTCGCGGTGTGGGCGCCGAACGCCGAGCGCTTGGCGGTGATCGGCGATTTCAATTCGTGGGACGCGCGACGCCATCCGATGCGGCTGCGCCATCCGTCCGGCATCTGGGAGCTGTTCGTGCCGCGGGTCGCCGTGGGCGCACACTACAAGTACGACATCATGGGACCGGGCGGCGTTCGCCAGGCCGACAAGGCCGATCCGGTGGCGCAGCAGGCCGAGGTGGCGCCCGGCACCGCCTCGATCGTGGCCTCGCCGCGGCCGTTCCGCTGGACCGACGAGCAATGGATCGCAAGCCGCGCACGACGCCAGGCGCCGCAGGCGCCGCTGTCGATCTACGAGGTGCATATCGGTTCGTGGCTCAGGTCCGGCGAGTCGCATGGCTCGCTGTGGGACCTCGCCGTCGACCGGCTGATCCCGTACGTCGCCGACCTGGGCTTCACCCATGTCGAGCTGCTGCCCATCACCGAGCATCCGTTCGGCGGCTCGTGGGGCTATCAGCCGCTCGGGCTGTTCGCGCCGACTTCCCGCTTCGGCCCGCCCGAAGCCTTTGCCCGCTTCGTCGATGCCCTGCATGCCAACGGGATCGGCCTGCTGCTCGATTGGGTGCCGGCGCATTTCCCGACCGATCCGCATGGGCTGGCGCGGTTCGACGGCACGGCGCTTTACGAGCATCTCGACCCGCGCGAAGGCTTTCATCGCGACTGGAACACCTACATCTACAACTTCGGGCGGCGCGAGGTGCAGGGCTTCCTGATCGCCAGCGCCCTGCACTGGCTGGAGCGCTATCACGTCGACGGGCTCAGGGTCGATGCCGTGGCCTCGATGCTCTATCGCGACTACAGCCGGCCGGCCGATGCCTGGATCCCCAACATCTATGGCGGCCGCGAGAACCTCGAGGCCGTGGGCTTCCTGCGCCATCTCAACGCCGTCGTCGCGGAGCGTTGCCCCGGCGCCATCGTCGTCGCCGAGGAATCGACCGCCTGGCCCGGCGTCACCCACGCCCAGCCCGACGGGCTCGGCTTCTCCTACAAATGGAACATGGGGTGGATGCACGACACGCTGCGCTACATCGAGCACGAGCCCATCCATCGCGCCTACCACCACGACGACATAACCTTCGGCCTGCTCTACGCCTTCTCGGAAAAATTCATCCTGCCGATCTCGCACGACGAGGTCGTGCACGGCAAAGGCTCTCTGCTCGGCAAGATGCCCGGCGACCGCTGGCAGCGCTTCGCGAACCTGCGCGCCTATCTCGGCTTGATGTGGGCCCATCCCGGCAAGAAGCTCCTGTTCATGGGCTGCGAGATCGCCCAGCCGCGCGAATGGAACCACGACGCCGAACTCGACTGGGGCCTGCTCGGCGACCCGGCGCACGCCGGCATCCAGCGGCTGGTGCGCGATCTCAATCGCCTCTACGGCGCGGAGCCTGCGCTGCATCGGCGCGACGCCGAGGCCGAGGGCTTCCGCTGGCTGATCGGCGACGATCGCGCCAATTCCGTCTTCGCCTTCCTGCGCCGCGGCGACGAGGACGATGCGCCGATCCTCGTCGTCTGCAACATGACGCCGGTGCCGCGCCATGGCTATCGCGTCGGCGTGCCGCGGCCCGGCCGATGGCGCGAGGTCGCCAACACCGATTCCCGCTTCTACGGCGGCAGCGACCTCGGCAATGACGGCGCCGTGGTCGCCCATGACCAGCCTTCGCATGGCGAGGTCCAGTCCGTCCTGCTGACCGTGCCGCCGCTCGCCACGGTGATGCTGCGCGCGGAGGGCTGAGGTGGCATGGCCCGACCGCCTGCTGGCAGGTTCGCCCTACCCGCTTGGCGCTACCTGGGACGGGCTCGGCACCAATTTCGCGGTGTTCTCCGCCCATGCCACCAAGATGGAGCTCTGCATCTTCGACCCGTCGGGCCGCCGCGAGATCGTGCGCTTCGAGTTGCCGGAATGCACCGACGAGGTCTGGCACGGCTACATGCCCAACGCCCGCGCCGGCCTGATCTACGGCTATCGCGCCTACGGGCCGTACGAGCCGCAGCACGGCCATCGCTTCAACCATCACAAGCTCCTGCTCGACCCCTATGCCCGGCGCATCGCCGGCGAATTGCGGCCGTCCGACGCGCTCTACGGCTATCGGGTGAACTCGCCGCGCGGCGATCTTTCCTTCGATCGCCGCGACAGTGCGCCTGGCATGCTGAAGGCCGTCGTCACCGACGACAGCTTCAACTGGGCCGACGACCGGCCGCCCAACGTGCCGTGGGCCGACACGGTGATCTACGAGACCCATGTGCGCGGGCTCAGCATGCTGCGCCACGACCTGCGGCCCAACGAGCGCGGCACCTTCGCGGCCCTCGCCGATCCGCGCTTCATCGACCACGTCAGGCGGCTCGGCGTCACGGCGGTCGAGCTGCTGCCGGTCCACGCCTTCGTGCAGGACCGCCATCTGCTGCAGCATGGACTGCGCAACTACTGGGGATACAACAGCATCGGCTTCTTTGCGCCCGAGCCGCGCTATCTCTCGGACAATACGCCCGACGAGATGCGCATAGCCGTCCGCCGCCTGCACGCCGCCGGCATCGAGGTGATCCTCGACGTCGTCTACAACCACACCGCCGAGGGCAGCGAGATGGGGCCGACGCTATCCTTCCGCGGCCTCGACAACGCCAGCTACTATCGCCTGGTTGCCGACAACCCGCGCCACTCGGTCAACGACACCGGCACTGGAAATACGGTGAACCTCTCGACGCCTCGCGTGTTGCAGATGGTGATGGATTCGCTGCGCAACTGGGTCACCTCCTTCCATGTCGACGGCTTCCGCTTCGACCTCGGCGTCACGCTGGGCCGCGAGCCGCATGGCTTCGATACCGGTTCCGGCTTCTTCGACGCGATACGCCAGGACCCCGTGCTGTCGCGGGTAAAGCTGATCTCCGAGCCGTGGGACCTCGGACCGGGAGGCTACCAGCTCGGCAACCATCCGCCGGGCTTCGCCGAATGGAACGACCGCTTCCGCGACGGCCTCCGCCGCTACTGGCGCGGCGATGACGGCCAGCGTGCCGACTTCGCCGCGCGCCTTGCCGGCTCGGCCGACTTCTTCGACAAGCAGGGGCGCCGACCGTGGGCCTCGATCAACTACGTCGCGAGCCATGACGGCTTTCCGCTGGCCGACGTGGTGAGCTATGCCGAGCGCCACAACGAGGCGAACGGCGAGGACAACAAGGACGGCCACCCCGAGAACCTCTCGGCCAATTGGGGCGTCGAAGGGCCGACCGACGATCACGCCATCCTCGACACCCGCCAGCGCCTGCAGCGCGCCATGCTGGCCACCGTCTTCCTGGCGCACGGCACGCCGATGCTGCTGGGGGGAGACGAGTTCGGCCGCTCGCAGAAGGGCAACAACAATGCCTACGCGCAGGACAACGAAACCTCATGGCTCGACTGGAAGCTGGCACAGAGCTCCGAGGGACAGGCGCTGACGAGGTTCACGGAACGCGTCATCGCGCTCCGCCATCGCCATGCCGTGCTTCGCACGACACGCTTCCTGCACGGGCAGGACAAGGTCGTCGACGGCATCGGCGATATCGCCTGGTTCGATGCTTCCGGCGAACAGGTCTCCAACGACTCCTGGAACAATCCCGGCGAGCTTCGCCTGGTGCTGCGCCGGGCCGGCCGCGACGGCAACGGCGGGATCGAGATACTGGCCGCCCTCTTCAACGCCACCGGCGAGGATCACCGCTTTCGCCTGCCTCCGCCCGGCCTGCCCGCGCGCCTGCTGCTGAACAGCGCCAATCCCGATGCCGCGGAGCACGACCTCGAGATCGAGGAGATCGTCGTCGGCGCCCACAGCGTCGTTCTGACATTGAGCACACGCAAGGTCTAGGCAATGACCGCTTTCGCGCGCGACCTTCCGTTCGGCGCCACCCTGGTCGATCCCGACAACACGCGCTTTCGCCTGTGGGCTCCCGGCCAGCGGGAGGTTGCCGTCGACATCGCCGGCCTCGGCGCCGTGCCGATGACGCGCGCCGGCGAGGGCTGGTTCGAGGCCGAGGCGGCGTGCGGGGCGGGGACGCGCTATCGCTACCGGCTGGCCGACGGGCTTGCCGTGCCCGATCCAGCGTCGCGCGCCCAGGACCAGGATGTGAACGGTCCCAGCCTGGTCGTCGATCCGCGCGGCTATCGATGGCGCCATCCCGGCTGGCGTGGCCGTCCCTGGCCGCAAGCCGTGCTCTACGAGCTGCATCCCGGCGTGCTGGGCGGCTTTGCCGGTGTGGCCGCGATGCTGCCCGGCCTGGCCGAGCTCGGTGTCACCGCCGTCGAGCTGATGCCGGTCAACGACTTCCCCGGCCAACGCAACTGGGGCTATGACGGCGTGCTGCCGTTCGCACCCGACGCCGCCTATGGCACGCCCGACGATCTGAAGGCGCTGGTCGACGCCGCGCACGGGCTCGGCCTGATGATCTTCCTCGACGTCGTCTACAACCACTTCGGTCCCGACGGGAACTATCTCGCGGCCTATGCGCCGGATTTCTTCCGCACCGACATCGCCACGCCGTGGGGTGCGGCGATCGATTTCCGCCGCCATGAGGTGCGCCGCTACTTCATCGAGAACGCGCTCTACTGGCTGATGGAATACCGCTTCGACGGCCTGCGCTTCGACGCCGTGCATGCCATCGCCGCTCCCGACTGGCTGGACGAGATGGCAGCCGAAGTGCGCGCCACCGTCGAGCCGGGACGCCATGTCCATCTCGTGCTCGAGCACGACGGCAACGTCGCCGACCATCTGCGGCGCGACTTCGACGCCCAATGGAACGACGATGCCCATCACGTCCTGCATGTGCTGCTGACCGGCGATGCCGACGGGTACTACGTCGACTACGCCGATCGGCCGGCCGAGCGCCTGGCGCGTTGCCTCGGCGAAGGCTTCGCATACCAGGGCGAACCGTCCGCCCATCGCAAGGGCGAATGCCGCGGCACGCCGAGCGCCGATCTCGCTCCTACCGCCTTCGTGCTGTTCCTGCAGAATCACGACCAGGTCGGCAACCGGCCGTTCGGCGACCGCCTGGTCGAGCGCGTCGATCCGGCAGCCCTGGAGGCAGCGATCGCCCTGCAGCTGCTCTGCCCGCAGGTCCCGTTGATCTTCATGGGCGAGGAGGGGGCAAGCCGCACGCCCTTCCTGTTCTTCACCGATCACCATGGCGAACTCGCCAAGGCCGTGCGCGAGGGCCGGCGGCGCGAATTCGCGGCTTTCAAAGGCTTCCACGACGGCGAGACGGCTCAATCGATTCCCGATCCCAACGCGCTCGCCACCTTCGAGAGCAGCCGGCCGGTCGCCGCCGACGCCGGCAGGCGCGCGCTCTACCGACGGCTGCTGGCGCTGCGTGCCGCCGCCCTGGCGCCGCATCTTGCCGGCGCGCGCACGATCTCGGCCAAGGCTCTGGGCCCGGCCTGCGTCGCCGCGTCGTGGCGGCTCGGCAACGGCGCCGTGCTGCACCTCGTGAGCAACTTCGGTCAGGCCGCCTGCGCAGTCGATCCACCGAAGGGCGACCTGCTGTTCGAGAGCAGCGCCGGTGCGAGCGAAGGTGTTCGTGCCGGCCGCCTGGCGGGTCCCGCGACCGTGGCCTTCCTCGAGGCTGCGGGATGAACGAGGACGCGGTCCTGACTCGCGCCCGCTCGGCCGGCCTCGCCGTCGACTGGACCGATGCCACGGGCCAACCGCAACGGGTCAGCACCGAATCCCTGCGTCGCCTGCTCGAGGCGCTGGGCGATGTCGATGCCCCTGCCGGCCCGCCGCCGCTCGTCACTGCGCGCCTCCGCCAGCGCATCGTCATCGGTGGCGTCGACGCCGACCATGCCGCCGAGCTGGTCCTGGAAGACGGCGATGTGAAGCCGGTCATGCTGCGCGACGGCGCGCTGCCCGGCATACGGCGCCTGGGCTATCACCGTCTGCGCTTCGCCGATCGCGAGGTCACGCTGGCCGTGGCGCCGTCGCGTTGCGTCACCCTGCAGGACATCGGCGGCGGCGAGCGCATGTGGGGCGTGGCAGCGCAGGTCTACAGCCTGCGCCGTGACGGCGACGGCGGTATCGGCGATGCCGGCGCGGTGCGCGATCTCGCCGTCGCCGCGGCGCGGCATGGCGCCGATGCCGTCGCGCTCAGCCCCGTGCACAGCCTCTTCCCGCACGACCCGGCGCGCTATGGCCCCTATTCGCCGTCGAGCCGCCTGTTCCTCAATCCGCTCTACGCCGATCCGTCGGCCACCTTCGATGTCGGCACCGTCGTGCCCGACGAGCCTCTGGAACGCGCGAGCCTGATCGACTGGCCGGCCGCGAGTGCCGCCAAGTTCGCCCGCCTCGGCGCGCTGTTCGCGGAGTTCGACCAGACCGATACGCAGCTTCTGCGCGAGTTCGAGCGCTTCGTCGTCGAGGGCGGCGAGACGTTGCGCCAGCACGCCCGCTTCGAGGCCGGGAAGTCGGCCGGCTCCGAGCGCTATCACCTCTTCCTGCAATGGATCACGGCGCGCTCCTTCGCCGCCGCGCAGCGTGCGGCCAAGCAAGCGGGCATGCGCATCGGCCTGGTGAGCGATCTCGCCATCGGCATGGACCGCAGCGGCAGCCATGCCTGGGCGCGCGGCTCCGACCTGCTGATGGGCCTGTCGATCGGCGCACCGCCCGATGCCTTCAACCCGAACGGCCAGGACTGGGGCCTGACCGGGTTCTCGCCGCGCGCCCTGCTGGCCACGGGCTTCGCGCCCTTCCTCGGCACCCTGCGCGCGGCGCTCGCGCATGCCGGCGGCGTGCGCATCGACCACATCATGGGCCTGATGCGCCTGTGGCTGATCCCGCTCGGCCATCCGGCCGGCGCCGGCGCCTATCTCGCCTATCCCGTGGAGGACCTGCTGAACCTGCTGGCGCTCGAATCGCATCGTCACGGCGCGGTGGTGATCGGCGAGGATCTCGGCACCGTGCCGCCGGGCTTTCGCGACCGCCTTCGTCGCGCCGGCATCGCCGGCATGGATGTGCTGTGGTTCGAGCGCACGGAGCGCCACTTCAGGAAACCGTCGCGCTGGCGCAGCGACGCCGTCGCCATGACCACCACCCACGACCTGCCGACCGTGGCCGGCTGGTGGAGCGGCGAGGACATCCGGACCCGGCACGCGCTCGGCCTCGCCACGCCCGGCGAGGAGCAGGCGCGCACGCAGGACCGCGCGCGCCTGTGGCGCGCTTTCGCCGCCGCCGGTCAGGACGGGCCGATGCCAGCCGCCGACCAGCCGGCGCCCGCCGTCGATGCGGCGCTCGGCCATGTCGCAAAGGCGCCGTCGCCGCTGATGCTGGTGCCGCCGGAAGACCTGCTGGGCCTCGCCGAACAGCCCAACCTGCCGGGAACGATCGACGAGCATCCCAACTGGCGTCGTCGCCTCGAACCGCCGGCGCGCGAACTGTTCGAAGCGCCAGCCGTGCGGGCCCGTGTCGATCTCATACGCCGCCATCGCCGATGACGCCCAGCGCCACGCTGCGCCTGCAATTCCATCGCGGCTTCACCTTCGCCGATGCCGAGGCCCTGGTGCCGTACTTCGCGCGGCTGGGCGTCAGCCACCTCTACGCCTCGCCGATTGCCACCGCGCGCCCGGGCTCGCAGCACGGCTACGACGTCGTCGACGCGACGCGCGTCAATCCCGAGCTAGGCGGCGAGCAGGGGCTGCGCGCGCTCTCGGCGGCGCTGGCTGCAGCGGGCATGGGCCTGATCCTCGACATCGTGCCCAACCACATGGCTGCCGACATGGCCAACGCCTGGTGGGCCGACGTGCTGCGCCATGGCCCGGCCAGCCGGTTCGCGCGCTGGTTCGACATCGACTGGGAGGCCGACGACAAGGTCCTGCTGCCCATCCTCGGCCGCCCGCTCGACGAGGTGATGGCGGCCGGCGAGCTCAGCCGCGACGGCGACGCCTTCGTCTATTTCTCGCATCGCCTGCCCGCCGTCGGCGGCGGCCTCGACCGCCAGCACTGGCGCCTGGCGTGGTGGCGCAGCGCCGGTGACCGCATCAACTGGCGACGCTTCTTCGACATCAACGAGCTGGTGAGCCTGCGCATGGAGGAGCCGGCGGCGTTCGAGGCGGTCCACGCCCTGCCGCTCCGGCTGCATGACGAGGGCATCGTCGACGGCCTGCGCGTCGACCATGTCGATGGCCTGACCGATCCCGGCGCCTATTGCCGGACCCTGCGCGCGCGGCTGCGGCCGGGTGCCTATCTCGTGGTCGAGAAGATCCTGCTGGCGGGCGAATCCCTGCCGGCCGACTGGCAATGCGACGGCACCACCGGCTACGACTTCATGGACGAGGTCGACGCGCTTCAGCACGATCCCGCCGGCGAGCATGTACTGGCCGAGGCGTGGTCGTCGCTGAGCGGCCGGCCGGCAGATTTCGCCGCAGAGGAGGAACCTGCGCGCCGCGAGATCCTGGCGCGCAGTTTCGGCGCGCAGCTCGATGCCTGCGCCGCCGCGTTCTCCGGGGGCGAGCTTGCCCGGCCGCTGCTGCGCCGCGTGCTCGGCGAACTGCTGGCGCACTTCCCGGTCTATCGCACCTATGGCCGCGACGGCGTGCTGTCGTCGGCCGATCGCGCCATGCTCGATCGCGCCGCCGCCGGAGCGCGCCGCACCAGCCTCGCCAGCGACCGCTGGGCCATCGATCCGTTGCTTGCGCGCTTCGCCGAACGCGAGCGGAGCCGTGCCGTGGCGCGCTTCCAGCAGCTCAGCGCGCCGATCGCCGCGAAGTCGGTCGAGGACACCGGTTTCTATCGCTACGGCCGCCTGCTGTCGCGCAACGACGTCGGCTTCGACCCCGCCACCTTCGCCCTCGACGCCGATACCTTCCATCGCCGCATGCAACGACGGCGTGTCGACTGGCCGCGTGCGCTGCTCGCCACCGCCACCCACGACCATAAGCGCGGCGAGGATGTGCGCGCACGCCTCGCGGTGCTGAGCGGCATGGCGATGGAGTGGGCCGCCCTGCAGCGCGACTGGATCGAGGCCAGCCGGCCGCTCGCACGCAACGGTGCTCCCTCGGCCGGCGACGTCGCGCTTCTGCTGCAGACGATCGTCGGCGCCTGGCCCTTCGACCTCGACGCCGGCGATCGCGCGGGAGGCCGCGCCTTCGCCGAACGCCTGGTCGGCTGGCAGCAGAAGGCGCTGCGCGAGGCCAAGCTCGCCAGCGACTGGGCCGCCATCGACGAGGGCTACGAAGCCGCGGCGCGCGACTTCACCCTGGCGCTGGTCGCCGACGCTGCATTGCCCGACCTGCTGCAGCGCATCGCCGAGCTGGTGCGCCGCATCGCGCCGGCCGGCGCGCTCAACGGCCTGGCGCAATGCCTGCTGCGCATGACCGTGCCGGGTGTGCCCGATCTCTACCAGGGCACCGAGTTATGGGACCTGAGCCTGGTCGATCCCGACAATCGCCGGCCGGTCGACTGGGCCCGTCGCGTCGCGGGGCCGTCGGCCGAGCCGCTGAGCGCGCTGGCCGCGCACTGGCGTGACGGCGCACTGAAACAGTCCCTGGTCGCGCGCGTGCTGCGCCTGCGCCGGCGCCTCTCGCCCTTGTTCGAAGACGGCGACTATCGCCCGGTCGAGATGGAGGGGCCGCTGGCCGAAGCCATGATCGCCTTCGTCCGCCGCCGTCCCGAATCCTGGGCGCTGGTGGTGGCGCCACGGCTCGCGCTCAAATTGCCCTTGCTCGCCGACGAGCTGCGCCTGGCGCCCGATGCGTTGCGGGACACGACGGTGGTGCTTGACGACCTTCCCGGCGAGGCGACCGATGTTCTCGACGCCGCGCCGCTGGCGCTCGGCCGCGGACGCACGCCGCTCGCCAGCCTGTGCCGCGCGCTGCCGATTGCCCTCGTCGCGGCCGACGTCACGGTGCGGGCCAAGGTGCCGCTCTATCCCTGACGGCATGGCGAGCCGCCACTGCCCGGGGGGTAGCCGGGTCCTGCGCCTTCCGCTAAAAGGTTGGTTGGCCCCGGCCGGCGTCACACGATAGTCACTGGCGCCTTTGCTGCCAGTTCTGTAGCGCGTCGGCCTTGCAGCGGGGAGGGTGGCATGCCGATCGTATGGGGCGTCAACCACGCCGCGCGGCTCGTATCCGCCAAGGCCACGGGCGAGCTCGGCAGAAGCGACTTCGAAGGCTATCTCGACGGCCTGGTGGCGGCAGCGACCATGTCCTACCGAAAGGTGCTCGACATGACGCAAAGCCGTCTCGTTCTCAGCAGCGACGACATGATGGCGATCGGCAACCGCGTCCGTGCCCACGAACGCATGGGGCCGATGGGCAGCGTCGCCGTCATCGCCGCCTCGGATGAGCAGTACGACAGCTTCAGGCAGTTCGAGAGCGTGCTCGACGCCAATCGACCGCTGAAGATCTTTCGCGACGCCGAGATGGCCTACGCCTGGTTGACCGTCGGACTGCCCGAAGGGCGCGAGCTGGACGAGACCCGGCGGTTGGCCGCCCTTCCGGACGACTTCGGCGCCGATTCAAACGTCCGCACGCCCGCTGTCAGCCCTGCCCGAAGGAGAAGGTGATCCCCGGTCCGCCGCCGTAGTACGGGCTACCGCCGTAGTACGGGCTGCCATAGTAGGATCGGTACGGGCTGCCATAGCCGTAGGACGGGTAGCCATAACCGTATCGCGGCGGCGCGTAGTTGCCGTAGCCCGGTGCGGCATAGCCCTGGCTGTAGCCGTAGTAGGGACGATCGTAGGCGTAGTCGTTGGTGCAGCCGGCGCCGAGCACGGCAAGCGCTGCAAGTCCGGTGATCGCGACCATGGGCTTCATGGTGATTTTCCTTCCCTTGGTTCTCTCAGGCAGAGAACCAACTTGGCAGCCCGCGGTTCCGCGTCATCCCGAGCGCTCAGCCCAATTGCTCGCTGCGCAGGCTGAGATAGGGCAGGGGCGGCGCGTTGGTGAGGGCGAGCGCGCGCAACGCCGCCGAGCAGACGATCCGCGGGTCGGACGAGATCGTGTAGACACCGTCGGGCAGCAGCGACTTGGCGTACATGAGCACTCCGGTGAACGGCGGGACTTCCACCCAGCCCCACAGGCCCGGTTCGACGATCAGGACGTCGCCTTTGGCGCGCGCTTCGACGAGCGCGGGGCTCGCGAGCTCGTTGCCGTCCTCGATCCCGTGGATGGCGCAGTAGATCTCGACATCCAGCGCCCGTGACGGCGCTTCGGCGAGGCATCGGTCGGCCAGCGTGGCCAAGATGGTGGCAAGGGTGCTGGGGCCCGTCGGCAAGGTGCTCATGACAACCTAAACGCCATAGAAATAAGTAAGGGATGTGGTCTTTTTAAAAAATCCTGTCGATAAGATTTGGCCTACTGCATATCGTGTTCGCCAAAACATTTTTCGTCTTTATGTAGCGTACCCAGTTTCGGATACAACCATTCTTGACCGCGCGCCCTGCGGTCGCGGCGGTCGAGACCGGACGGTGCCGGCAAAGCCTGGACGATCGAGGCCGATCCGAATGTACCGGAGCTCATCCAAATGGCTTCTTTCATTTGGCGCTCAATGACTATACTGCAGACGAACAAGAAGGTTCGTTCGCAACTTATGCTAGAGACCGCTTCTGTCAGCCCGGAGGCGTCCCCCTCTCCCGGCCTCGCCAGACGGCGCGTGCTGGTCGTGTGCACGCATCTGCGGCCGGGCCGGACGAAGCGGCGCTCGAGCTATGTCATGCAGCCGCTTGCCGGCCTGCACGTCGCCTCCTTGATCGATGCCGAGCGCTACGACGTCACGCTCTATCACGAGGACTGGCACGGCCCCTATGATACGACGCGGCCGGACACGTACGACCTGGTCTTCCTGAGCGGGCTGCAACCCGACTTCGATCGCATGCGCCAGCTCTCTTTCCATTTCCGCCGCGCCGGCAGCATCGTGGTCGCCGGCGGCAGCATCTGCACGCTGTTTCCCGAGTTCGCCACCCGGTTCTTCGACGTCGTGTGCTCGGGCGGCATCGACAGCACGCGGGACGTCATGGAGGATTTCGAACGCGGCGCGCTGAAGCCGATCTATCGTTCGCCGATCAAGACGATCTCCAGCTACGACGTCGACTACTCGATCATGGAACGCAGCGGCATCAGTCCCCAGGTCCATCTCGTCGAGGCCTCGCGCGGCTGCAGCTTCAAATGCACGTTCTGCGTCATGCCGTCGGAGGTCGGGGATCACGCCACCTACGATCTCGCCGCGGTGAAGCGAGCCATCGACAATTCCCTGGCCTCCAGCCCGCGCTTCAGCTTCCGTCGGCTGTTTCCGCTCATCATCTTTCTGGACAACAATTTCTCCGACGACCGGTCGTACATGCTGAAGGTCTGCGAGATGCTGCGCGCCGACCGGCGTATCCGCGGCTGGGCGGCCCTGGTGACCCAGAACGTCCTGGCCGATCGCGCGCTGATCCGGCATCTCGCCGATTCGAAGTGCATGACGCTGTTCGCCGGCATCGAATCTTTCGACGAGACCATGCTGCGCGCCTACAACAAGAAGCAGAACCTCAGCCGCAAGCGCAACGTGCTCGACGACATCGAGTTCGCCGAACGGCTCGGCATCGGTATCGGCTACGGTTACCTGTTCGATCCGCGGCAGCAGTCGGCAGGCGAGATGGCCAACCAGATCCGCTTCGTCGCGCGCGAGCCGCGCCTGCCGATGCCGGTCTATCTCAGCGTCGTGGCGCCGCTGGCCGGGACCGAGAGCTTCTGGGAGGAGCTGGCAGCCGGCAATCTGGCGGCGAACCTGCGGCTGCGCGACCTCGACGGCGAATCGCTGTGCCACGCCAACCTTGCCGACGAGGCCGATCACGTCGTCGGTTTCATCGAGAACCTGTTCCGGCGTCCCTGGGTCATCGTCGGCCGCTGGGGCATCCTGCTCAAGACCGTGCGCCGCATCGCCCGCTCGGGGAGCTGGGACCCGATCCGCTGGTATGTCATCGCCGCGGCGAACCTGCATTGCTTCGTGTGGTCGAGGACCTCGCCCTCGATGGGACGTACCTATCGCGCCGGCGACAACGCGCTCGATCCGCAATATCTCGAGCGGCCCGCCGACACCTCGCGCGAGGATCTCGAGCGCTATTTCGAGCCGATCGCGCTGACCGACGAACACGGCCGTCCCGCCGAGTGGTTGAAGCAGTACCTGCCTGCGATGAAGCGCAAGCCTCGGCCGACGCTCGCTCCTGTGGAGGCGCTGCCTGCGCCGTGATGGTCTCCCCACTCCCGTCATCCCGACCGGAGCCGAGCGCAAGGCTCGCCCGACACTCGCTCCTGTGGAGGCGCTGCCTGCGCCGTGATGGTCTCCCCACTCCCGTCATC
>CADECW010000089.1:20621-30442 GCA_902825855.1 uncultured Rhodospirillales bacterium
TGCCTGCGCCGTGATGGTCTCCCCACTCCCGTCATCCCGACCGGAGCCGAGCGCAGCGAGGCGGAGTGGAGGGACCTGTTCTGTTGCTGCGTCGACAAGAGGAGGTCCCTCGGCTGCGCCGCCCTTCGGGCGACTTCGCTCGGGATGACGGGAAATTGCCTGGCAGGCGGCTTCGCTCGGGAAGACGGGCCGTGAGCGCGGCAGCCGATCCGTTGCCGCCGATCCGGCCGGCACAGTCGGTCGGTGCGCTGCGCCTGCTGCAGGCCTTCCGGTCGGACGTGCTGGGCGCGTTCGGGGCCGACGCCTATTCCGACCTGCGCGTGTCGTTCCGGCGGTTCGGCCGCCGCTTCATCTTCCTGAGCGACCCCGAGGACATCCATCATGTCCTCAACACGCACATCGACCGCTATCAGGCGAACATCCTTGCCGAGCGCCTGCTCGAGCCGCTGACCGGCCGCGGCATCGTGCTGGCGGAGGGCGAGGAGTGGACGCAGCTGCACCGGCGACTGATCCCGGCCTTCCAGCCCCGCCACATCGAGCGACTGATCCCGTCGTTCCACGCGACGGCAGCGCATCACGTCGCGTCGTGGTGCGCCAGTGCCGCGGATGGGGCCGCGACCGAGCGCAACCTGCTGATCGACTTCCGCCGGCTGACGCTCGACATCATCGCCCGGTCGATGCTGTCGATCGAGGACGAGGCCACGACGACCCAGCTCGCCGACTTCGCCAGCGCCGCCGAGAGTGCGGGCGCCTTGCTGCGATGGCAGGACTATGTCGCCCTGCTGGTCTGGAAAGGCATCGCCCAGCCGGCCGAGCGCCAGGCGATCGGGGTGCGCTGGCGGGCCTGGATCCAGGGTCTTCTCGACCGCCGGCCGCCGCTCGACGATCCCGACCAGGCGCGCGACATGCTCGACCTGATGCGCGCCACGCGCGATGACGGCAGCGGCCCGCCGCTCTCGCGCGAGGCGATCTGCGACCAGATCGGCACCATGCTGTCGGCGGGTTTCGCAACGACGGCGCTCGCCCTCTACTGGACGGTACTGATGCTCGCGCTGTTTCCCGAGCATCAGTCGGCGGTGCGGCGCGAACTGTGCCCCGGCAGGACGGCCGCGAACGCGGGTTCGACGATGCCGCCGCCCGATATGCAGACGCTTCGGTCGAGCCCGGTTGCGACGGCGTTCCTCTACGAGTCGCTGCGGTTGTATCCGCCCGCCTACGTCATCGTCCGTGAAGCGAAGGTGGAGGATCGCATCGGCGACTTTCGAATTCCGCGTGGCGCGGCGGTGGTCGTCTCGCCGTGGCTTGTGCATCGGCACAGCGCGCTCTGGTCACACCCTCATGGCTTCGATCCGGGCCGCTTCCTGCAGGGCGGCCGGGTCGTACCGCCGAAGGCCTGGATGCCTTTCGGCACCGGCCCGCGGGTCTGCATCGGCACGGCCTTCGCGACGATGGAGATCCTCGTGATCCTGCGCTGCCTGCTGGAGCGCTGTTCGATCAGCCTGATCGGCACCCCACCGTCGCCCATAGGGCGAGTGACGTTGCTGCCCGACTCACAACCTCTGTTCCGCCTCGAACCTCTGTAGGCCGCGGGGATTGATCTAAGTCATGGGACGACATTTGTCGGCCTGCGATCATCGATGGTAACGTTTCGCGCAGGGTAGGGTGTACGGCGCGTGAAGCGCGTAGCGGGGACGGTGTGAAGGTCGAAACTGGCAATCCGGGTCCGTCGGTTGCTCTGGAGCGACGCTACCTGACGATCGTTTTCAGCGATCTGGTCGGATACACGCAGCTGTCCGAACAGATGGAACCGGAGGATCTGCGCGACCTCCAGCTCAGCTACCAGCGCGAAGCGCTGAAGGCGATGGAAAGCTACGGCGGCTTCGTGGCGTCCTACAGCGGCGACGGAATCCTCGTCTATTTCGGATATCCCACCGCCCATGAGAACGCCGCCGAGCGCGCGGTCCGGGCATCGCTGGAGCTCCTGAAGCGCGTTCCCGCCCTCGAAGCCAGCATAGGCGCCGGCCCTGCCACGCCATTGGCGGTCCGCATCGGCGTTCACAGCGGGCTCCTCGTCATCGGCGCGGAACTGCTCAGCATGGGGCGCACCGAGTTCGGCGTCGTCGGCGAGGCGGTGAACCTCGCCTCTCGCCTGAAGGACGAAGCGCCCGTCAATTCGGTCGTGGTCAGCGGCGAAACGCTCGAGCTGGTCGAAGGGCTGTTCGACGCGGAGCCGCTCGGCGACTGGCGGATCAAGGGACTGTCGCGCCAGGTCGCGGTCCACAGGATCATCCGGCCGCGACCCGCCGGCGGGCGGGCCGCCGGAAGGATGCGCCGCGGCGCGACGCGCATGATCGGACGACAGCGCGAGCTCAGTCAGCTGCTCGAGGTCTGGCGCAAGACGAAGCAGGAGCGGCACTTGATGACGGCGCACGTGGTGGGCGAGGCGGGGGTCGGCAAGACACGCCTGATCCGGGAGTTCTGCCGCGACCCGTCGGTCGCGGGCGCAACCATCCTGCGCATGAACTGCCTGGAGATTTTCGCCACGACCCCGCTCTATCCGACGGGCAGCCTGTTCTGGTCGCGACTGGGAATGGCAGGCGGCGACGACGAAGCGACGCGCAACGAGAAGATGTCGGCGTACCTCCGCCAGCACGACATCGACACGCCGGCAAACCGGCTGGCACTGGCGAGCCTCCTCGGGTTCGCGGTGACCGAGCCGGGGACGGCCGCTCCGGCCGCGCCGCAGGCCGTGAAGCAGGAACAGTTCTCGTTCGTGGTGGAGCGCTTCGCGCGGATGGTCGACGGCAAGCCTGCCGTGGTGTGGATCGACGATTCCCACTGGCTCGATCCGTCTTCGGCTGAACTTCTGCTCAAGATCATCGAGCGCGTGGCGCGCGCGCCCGTGCTGATGCTGCTGACCACCCGGTCGTTCCCCAAGGGCCCCGCGCTGCCCGCGCCGGATCACGTTCTCCAGCTCGAACAGCTTCAGCGCGAGCAGTGCCTCGAGCTGGCCAAGTCGGTTCCCGGCGCGCAGGCGGTTTCCGAAGACCTGCTGGACCGTGCGGCCACGGCGAGCGACGGCAATCCGCTGTTCATGGAGCAGCTTGTGATCTCGCTCGTCAGCCAGGGCGCGCCGACCAGCGGCCGGCGCCGGGCCGACGACCTGCCGCTGACGCTGGGCGAGATGATGTCGGAAAGGCTCGACCGGCTCGAAGGCGGTCGGCACATCGTCCAGGCCGCGGCCTGCATCGGACGCTCCTTCGCGCCGGATTTTCTCGGCGCGCTGCTGAAGAACGCCGACGCTGCGGTCGAGAAGCCGCTGGAGGCGCTGGTCGAGGCCGAGATCCTGCTGCGGCAGGAGGATGACGCGAGGCCGAGGTACGAGTTCCGTCATGCCTTGCTGCAGCGCGTCGCCTACGAATCGATGATCCAGTCGGAGCGCCGCGCCATGCACGGCCGGATCGCCGATCTGATGAAGCAGCGCTCGGCTTCCACGCCGGCGATCAACGAGGTCGTTGCGCACCATCTGACCCAGGCGGGACGCAGCCATGACGCGATCAACGCCTGGCTCGACGCGGCGGCGGCGGCCAGCCGGCGCTCGGCGCTGATCGAGGCGATCGCCCATGTCCGCAGCGGCCTTGCCGTGCTCGACGGAATCGACGACGCGGAACTGCGACGCCAGCTCGAGCTCAGGCTGCAGGCGGCCATCATCGGCCCGCTGACCAGTACCAAGGGCGTGACGTCGGACGAGCTGGCCGCCACTTGCGCGCGCGGCATCGAGCTCAGCCTCGCGGGCGAGCCGACGCCGCTGGTGTTTCCCTTCATCTTCGGGCAGTTCACCTTTTCGATGGCGCGCGGGCACGGGGCGGACACGCTGTCGCTCGCCGAGCACTTCCTGTCCCAGGCGGACCTGATGTCCAACGACTCGGCGCGCGTCGTCGGGCATCGCATGGTGGGAATGGCCAGTCTCGGGCGCGGCCACCTCGACAAGGCGAAAGGGCATTTCGAGCGCTCGCTCGCGCTCTTCCTGCTCGAGCCCGACGATTCGGCGACCGCGATGTTCGGCCAGAACCCGCAGGTGCATGGCCGCTGCCTGCTGAGCCTGACGTACTACCTGCTGGGCGACCTCGACGGGGCGTTGCACACGGTGCTCGACGCGCTGCAAGCGGCCGAGGAGCTGGACCATGCGCATTCGAAGGCGCTGGCGCTGAGCTATGCCGGCCTGATCATGGCAATGTCCGGCGCGCCGGAAGCGCTGATGGCGGCGGCGCGGCGGCTGCTGGCGGTTTCCGAGCAGCACGGACTGCGCCCGTTCATGGTGGTGGCCAAGGCTTTTCTCGGATGGGCGCTCTGCCAGCGCGGCGACTTCGAGCAGGGCATCTCCACCCTGGAGGGTGCCATCGCGATGCTCGAGTCGGTCAAGAGCAGCATGAATGTGTCGGGCTACCTGGCGGCTCTCGCCGATGCGCGCCGGCGCAACGGCCAGTTGACCGAAGCACAGGAGGCCAGCCAGCGCGCCCGCAAGATGCTGTCGCGCGATTCACAGTGGTTCGAGCCGGAGGTGCTGAGGGTCGAGGCCCTGATCGTCCACCAACTTTCCTCCGATGGTGCGCGCGAGGCCGAGGCCGGCCTGCGGCGCGCGGTCGACAGCGCCCGCCGCCTGGGCTTGCCGGTCGCCGAGCTGCGCTGCCTGCTCGAGCTCAGGAACCTGCTTGGCCGGAACCGCCAGATTCCCGACGTCGACGCGCGGATCGAGGAACTGGCACACGTCCAGGACGCCGGCCGTCGCGCCGAAGCGGCGATGAGTGCGCGCTCGCCGGGCCTTGACCTGGATGCGAACTGAAAAGGCGCAAGCTGAAACGGGCGCAAGCGATAGTGTCTTGGTTTCCTGTCTTCAACGAAGGCAACGACATGAACTCACCATGAATGGTCACCATGTCCCCTTCGCCAATCGACGGAGAGCGTAGAGCGACGTAGCGTACGTCCCGAATCGTGCGGATCAACAAGGCCGTGAAGACGGCCCCGGCAATGGCGGCTGGCGTGACCAAGCCGCTGTGGAGCATGGACAACATCGTCGGCCTGATTGATGCTGCAGCACCTAAGCCCCGGTCCGCGTGGTCCCTACAAGGAACAGGAGCTCGCATGAGAATCGATCGCCTTCGGGAAGGTCAAATCGTACAAGTTGTGGACGGACCCTTTGCTGGTTTCTGCGGCGAAGTGAAAGAAGTGGATCGGGAGTCTTCGACGATCAAGGTAGACGTTCAGGTGTATGGTCGTGCGACGCCAATGGAAGTAGGGCCCAAACAGATCAAACGGGCGGCGTGAATTTCAAACTGAGACAGTGCCCACTCGATCTGACAATGGACCTGGCGGCTTTTTGCTGCAGCGAGCCGGAGCTCGAGAAGCAGTACAAGAAATGGGGCTTCGAGTATTGCGTCGAAGAGCTCAGGCGGTAGTGTCTCACGGCGACGATACCTGTAAGCTTCTGGTGCCCGCACGCGACCTATCCAGGAGAGCAGCCCCATGGCAGTGACCCGCCGTGTCATGATCGCGACCGCAACCCTCGCCGCCGCTTGTCCGGCTGCTGCGCAAACGCAAGGAAAAGCCATGACGACCGACACAGGCCTGAAATTCATCGACACGACCGTCGGTACGGGCGCCAGTCCCAAGAATGGCCAGACGTGTGTCATGCACTATACCGGCTGGCTCTCCGAAGGAGGCGCGAAAGGCCGAAAATTCGATTCTTCCGTCGATCGCGGCTCGCCCTTCGAGTTTCCCATCGGCATGAAGCGCGTCATCGCGGGCTGGGATGAGGGCGTCGCCACCATGAAGGTCGGCGGCAAGCGAACGCTGATCATCCCGCCGCAACTCGGCTACGGAGAGCGCGGCGCTGGCGGTGTCATTCCGCCCAACGCCACGCTGATCTTTGACGTCGAGCTGCTGGCGATCAAGTAGCCAACCAATTCAGGCAGCAGACGGCAAACTGGTGCTCCTGGTCCAACTCCGAGCCTTGGCCTGCCGCCAAGGCCGTGGAGTGGTCGGGCTGAACAAGGCCGAACAGGTCCGCCAAGTGAAGCAGCCCGCCAAGCTCACCGCCTGGCAGCGAAACACCGGTGAAACCGAAGTTAGTGGTGAGCGCGATCTGCTCGATCCCTGTGATCGTAAGGTTCACTGTCACGAACGTGAACGGTGGAGGCATATATGGCACAAGATCCACGGGCGCTGACGTTGCGAATCCTTCGGGAAATCTGGAACGCCAAGAACCCTTCGCTGATTGAGGAGTTGTATAGCAACGATTGCGTCATTCACACGCCGGACGGTGAGGTGAAAGGCGTGGAGGGCAGCAAGCGCCTTTACCAGACCTACACCTCGGCGTTCCCCGATCTGCAATTCGAGATTCAGCAGATTGTCGCCGAGAACGACACCGCATCTGCACAACTGCTCTTCACCGGCACGCACAAGGGACCGCTCGGTGAGATTCCGGCGTCAGGAAAATTCGTAAAGGTCGCCAACAACTGTTTCTTTCGCTTTTCCGGAGGCCAAGTTGTGAGGCAGCAAGGCGTCTGGGATAGCCTCAGCTTCATGCAGCAGATCAAGGGCTGAAGATCGCCCCGGGTGAAGACTGGGAACCGCCCCGATCCGCGTCAAAAAAACAATGGAATGAAAGCCAGAATCCAAAGCGCAATTGGAGCCAAGCGCAGGATAGCAGGCCTTTCATCCCGCCGGACACTGCGGTTCATGAAAAACAGGGTGACGGCTCCGAGAGCAGCAAGGATCAGAAGACCGGAGAAAAACCCGCACAGGCCGTCGCCGCAGTCGCGGTTGAGGTGATCGAGCAGCTGCAAGACAGGCAGCGGCAGCAGTGACAGAAGGATAGCGACCAACGCGTTGGCGGCTTGGAAATTCATTGGATGCAGTCAAGCCAGTTTGCGGCCGTTTCGTAACCTACGGGCAGATATGAGCCGGGAATTCTCCCGTCGGTGTGGGGTGTTTGGGTCTTTCGCGGGACTCAGGATCCTGTTGATCGTCATTCGGGCCTGGATCGGCGTCCCTCAGGGGGCGCCTGGCCCTGCAGGCGTTCCGGCATCGGCCGGTTGCTTGGAGGATGTCCTTTGAGATGTTCGATGTACCAGCGCAGGATCAACGCTTTCTGGTGGTCCGGGTCGATGTCCTTGATGAGCTTCTGGATACGGAATTTCTCGTCCCGCTCGAGGTGATCTTCGAGCCGTCTCCGCAGGGTGCGAAACGCCATCCTTACCTTGGCTGCTTTCAATTGCCCGGGCGACGCCGGCCTCGGCACGCGCCTCTGGTGCGTCGAGGCGCGGGCGGGTGCCCGACCGGGCTGCATCAATTCCAGCAGCTTGTCGCGCACTCCCGGGAAATCCAGCAGCGCCCCATGCTCCAGCTCCTCGTCGATCTCCCCTCGGATCGTATGCACGTTTTCGGGCGGCTGCGTCACCAGGCGGGCCGACCAGGCAGGGATGACCCCGTCGCCGGCGCCGCCAAACGATTCGATCACCGCGTCCCTGTTCCCCCCTTTGAAGTCGTACCAGCCCCACTTGTGCATGATCTTGGTCATTGCCGCGGTCCGGCCGCCTTGCAACTGCACGCCTCGGATATTGTGGAGTTTCCCGCGCACCGAATCATGGAGCTCCATGACGAGGCGCCGAAACTCAGCCCGCCCCTGAGCGAGATAGCTTTCGAACCAGGTCCAATCGTTGCTGCGATCCTTCAAGTCGACGATCGGGAAGCGCCCCCGGTTCTGGTCGTCCGGGTGATTGCGCTGAAACACGTAGGGGTCGACGCGAACGGCGTGATCGTCGGCGTCGAAGCTCGGGTAGCGATCGAGCGCGCAGCCCTCTTCCTGGTCCCTGGAGAGCTCAAAGCCGTAGGTGTCGTAGGTCTGGGAATCGAGGAAGAACAGCGAATAGCCGCCGGGCATGGTCGAGATCACCTTCGTGATCTCGGGAATATGGTAGAGCGGCGGACCCAGCTCCGGCTCCGACCTGTACAGCCGCTCGATCTGGCTGGCGGTGCCGTAGAACGGCGCTCCCACGGTGATGGCAAGCCCCAGGTTCTTGCAGAACCGATGCTCGTGCTCGTTGAGGATCCATTTCACGAGCATGCCGCCGAAGCTGTGCCCGATCATGGTGGCGCCGCTCAGCGGCTCTCCCGGCGGCAAGCCGCGGCTTGCAGCGCGCCGCTCGATCTCAGGGACCAGGGCGCCGAGGAAGTAGTTGACGTTCCAGTCGGCCGACCGGCGGAAGTCCCAGGGGACCGTCAGGAAAGCGAACTGGCTGGCTTGGCACCACTCGATGAAATCGTCGTACGGGTTGATGACACAGCTCTGCAGGGGCCCGCTGGGAACGATGAGTCGTTGCTCCGAATCCTCGTTCCCGTTCATCTGGAGCGCGAGCGCGCCCTCCCTGACGAAAACCTCGAACAGGTCGACCCAGAGCGTGTCCCATTCGGGATCTCCCTGATCGAATGGCAATTTCGCCCTGACCAGCTCGCTCGCGAGACCTCCCGGAAAGAAAAGCACCGTCTTCCGGTCGGGATTGTTCCTGTTCCGCACGTAGCTGTCGAGAAACGCCTCGATCGGCTTGTCCAAGATCGCAAGCTGCTCTGCGATCAGGCGATCTTCGTAGGCGGTCATTGCGTACCCCGGGTGTGAGCTGTCGGGAAGGGAGAGAAAGCAACGCAACGCCGAGCGGACCACTTACGGCGAGATTGCAACACGTCTGCTATCAAAGGGCGAATCCAGAAATACATGACAACCAGCCGACACTCTACACGCGTCCGCGCCGGATGGCAGCCCGTCGCGGCCGCTCGCTGCAGGCATCGCCTGCGCTGCCAGCGTTGCTGCGCGACACTCCGCGACGGTGACTCTCAATGGCGGTGAGGCGAAAGTGCCTACGGAGACTCGGGGGATCCGGTCAGGGTGTGACCGGTATGGGCAGGCGCAAAGGCGAAGACACGCTGGCGGCGAAGAAGCGGCGCATGCCGTTCGTCGCCAAGATCAGGCGAGAGGATCCTTTCCGTCCGGGCGACGAGAAGGAGATCGCGGCCGCCTGTCGCCGCGTGGCGGCAGACGCCGAGTTCATGTCGTTGGCGGGATGGCGCGAGGATGCAGGCTATCGCGTGATCTACTTCACGACGTGGGCCAAGGCGCGTGCCATGCAGCACTGGATCGACCGCAGCGGCATCTCCCATCGCCCGACGCCCAAGCTCGGGCTGACGGCCGAGGAACTGGCGGAGCGCAGACGCGAGGCCCTGGCGTGGGGGCTCAACGCTGGCCACGACGCTGGCGTGTTGCGCGAGGTGGTGCGGGTCTATTGCCAGGCGCGGCGCGCGGGCGACAGCGAACTCACGGCGACGAATGCCGCCGCCGACCTCGTGCATGCGCTCGGCCGCCCGAACGAGCGCGCAAACGAGACGGTGATGGTGCTGCTCGCCTGGGCGAGCAAGCACCATCCGGAATGGTTTTAGCGCGGTGCGTCAGGCGGGGTGGACTGCAAGTCCGCCGGCGAGCCAGACGACGAGCAGGACGACGAGGACAAGGCCGAGGGCGCCGCCGAGCCCGGGTCCGCCATAGGTACGATAGCCGTAATAGCCGCCGCCGCCGCCAAGCAGCACGATCAGCAGGACAATGACTAGGATAGTCAGCATCGGATCCTCTTCGGACTGGCCCGCCCGGCTTGGCAACGCCAACCGCACGCCGAGGGTTCCATCGCGCCCCGATGCCGTCGACATCGCGCAGCAGCCGCCCGTCATCCCGACCGGAGCCGAGCGCAGTGAGGCGGAGCGGAGCAACTGTATTG
>CADECW010000090.1 GCA_902825855.1 uncultured Rhodospirillales bacterium
CACATCGTGCGGCGGCCGATCCTGGTCGCCGCTTTGGGCTCGCCCTGTCCCTACTGCGGCATGGCGATGCTGGGCGACCGACATCCATCTCGGGACCACATCAAGCCGCGGTCCCGCAGGCATCACTTTCGGGATAACCAAGCCATCGTTTGCTTGCGAAGTAGAGCAACAGCTTGTTTAGAGGTGATCTACTGCGGCTTGCGCGAGAACATTTCCTGTTGGATCTTTTCCTCGACCGGCGTGAGGATCTGCTCCTGAAGCGCAGTACTCTTCAGAGCAACCGCACGCTCGAAATCCTGCAGCTTCTTCAAGGCCGCCTTCTGCTCCGGCGACATGCTTTCCACCAGGATTCGACTGTTGTCCGTTATTGCTGCCAAACGTACCCGAATGTCAGGCTCAATCTCGTCTGGATGATTATACTCGAAGCCTGCCTTCTTCATCTCTCGGACATAGACCGCCAATGCAGCCCGCATGCGTTTGTCCTTGTTGATGAGAGAATCCTGGGGGTTGTAGTAGGTCGACTTCAGTTGGTCGGGTTTGAATACTTGTTCGACCGCTTTGCGCGTACAGCCGCCAGTAAGCCACAAGTTCTCTTGCTCAAGTGCTACGGCGAATGTCGGGTTCCCCATGCCGCCCAATAGCGCCCGATTGTAGGCAACCTGACTCGCTGGCGGAAGCGACCGGAACTGGAGAACGTTGCGCTCGCCGAGACCAACTCTTCCGGGGCTGTATCCGGGCGTCAACTGCGGCGGCAAACCGGTATACATCGTGGCGATACCAAAGCCATGCTGGCTTATGAAATCTTCTTCGGACCCCCCCGGCAGCTTCTTGTCCGCTGTCATCCCGGCTCGCACCGTCGAGTGGTCGGCAGCAAAGTAGACGAAGCCTTGGTCTCGCATGCACTTGGAAATCAGCTCCTCGGTTTGCTCGATCGCCTGGACGAGTTCGCGCGCCGATAGGCCATACTCTTCCATCCCCAATCCCGGCGGCGCCTGGGCCGCCACGTTTGCGGCCAGTAGAACAGCCGACCAGGCCGGGAAGTGCAGGTAGGGCGACCAGATGCTACCCATCGGCTTCACTCCGTTCCGACGATTTCACCCGTTAGAATGTCGACCAGCACGTCCTTCTCGCCGGCATTGCTGGTCATGACCTCGACGACGTACACGTATTTGGCGCGCTTGCGTTCGATGACAATGGAGGTGACCCGGCCGGGCATGAGCGTCAGCGCCTTCTCCTTCGCCTCGTCTTTGCTGATCTTGGGGGTCGGCGGCGGCCCGGGTTGCTTTTTGGAAGAGAACTTTCCAAAGCTCGACACGTCTGCGCCGGGATGCGTTGACGGTAAGGCGTTCGAGGCGGTCAGTTGCCCGCCGGCGCTGTCCGAAACGAGGCCGACCTGAGAACACCATACCCGGTCGACGACTTCCTTCTTTTCCTCCACTAGCTCTCGCTCCCGCAGCCGAACACATTTCTCGAATGTACCTGCTGGAGCGGTGGCATTGATGCCTGTTGCAGTGATTTCAAACCCTCCGCGGGATTCATTGTCCGGCCCGCCAACGAGGAAACGGGAACCGATCGTGACAATGCCGGGCATCAGGAGCCCCGGGCGCACCACCTTGCCGCCCTGGTTCTCCCCGGCTCGCCAAGTGTCATCGACTACGGCATAGCCTTCGTCGTCAATCTCCCAGGCCACCAGCCCAAACAAGTGGACGCTATTGGTCGTCTTGTCGATGGCAATCCATCGATGCACTCGAAAGACAAGCTCCTCTTCTACGAACTCTTCGTCCTGGACGATGGCAGTCTCGAATTTGCCCAGCCCTTCGACCTCGAAGGGCTCGGTCTGGTCCAGCACCGATGTTTCCCTGCGGAACTTCTCACCCGAGTTGTCCGGCTTTTCCAGGATGCTCTTGTGTCCGGGAGTGAGTGGCAAGAAGTAGGGGTTGTGACCGCGGGGTGCCAGATCGTCACCCTTGAGAAACCAATCCCGTGCACTTGTATAGTCGGACTGATCCATAAACTGTCGAGTGGTGTCGGCAGACGAACCCGTTGTCAGAACTATGGACGAGGCCAGTCCCAGGAACGAGGCCAATCCGCAGTGCGTCATTACTCTAATCCAAGCAAACATAAGCGCTCACCAAAGTGCAAGAGAGGCAAAAGTACTCAATGCTTTAGATCTCATCCTCACCGTGGACAAAGCAAAGCACTTTGCCACGGACCTCGCACAAGTGGCTGCGGCCATCTGGCGAGGCGATTGTCAGCACTCGACGTGTCGGAACGACAAGCCATTCCTTGCCGTTCCAGGCGTGCCACAAGCCATCGCTTGAGAGATATGCTCGTGTCGGTCGGCAATCGCTATCACTGCAGCACGACCGCCTACCCCCAGGCTGCCGCCAGTCTGAATAGAAGTCATGGGCCATCGCTGGAGCCATGATGCTGGTCACGAGCAGCGCTTCAATCAGCACCGCGAGCGGACGGCAGTCCATCGGATCAGTCTCTAGGTGTGTTCCTATCCAGTGGAAGCCTCACCTAGGATCACTTAACTGGGTCATAGGCTCTGTCTTCGCATAGACAGTTCTGCTGCGCTTGTAGGCGCTCTTCTCCAGCGCAAGCGCCTTCTCACGAACGATGCTCATCTCCTGCGCGTCGAGTTTCTCGACCCTAGTGAGCTCGAGCACCTCCCTCGTTTTCTCTCCCGTACCCATCCAGCCAACCTTGATATTGCCGACGCCCGCCGCGTAGTACTTAAGCTGAAATGCGTCGTTTGCCTCTTCTTCCAGTGATGTTTCCTTTATGACCAGCACGTCTTTGTACTTAATGTCGCCGGCTTGGACTTCCTGCCCGACTTGGTAGGTCTCTCCCCTGTCAGTCCAATTGACTCGCGGGCCGTAGCCTTGCGAATAACTCGGTGTTCCCAGACGGGGCTCTGCTTTCATCATTATGCCAGCGCGTGCTCCCTGAATGCCGGCGAGCCATGCCGGCGCGCCGGAAAAGCGCCCGTCCTTGCTGTACTCTTCAGGATACTGGCCGAAATGCCAAACGTTCCCCTCGTCGTCCTGCGCGAACAACGCCAGTTCCGCTTCCTCCAGCTTCCCATCGCTGAAGTCCAGGTCGTATGAGACCAGCGTTCTAACGCCCTCGATAGTCTTCACCAGATCCGTGATGTTGATGACAATCTGGTGGGGCACGGACTTCCCGCTGTCGTCCGTCGTCGTGCCGTCATAGACGTACCGGGTGCCCGGTACCATCGGCAGCCATTTGTTTGTAATCTTGGTTGGATTAGTAAACTTGCTGGTATCCAGCTTTTCCAATCGCTCTTCCGGTACGAAGCTCGGTTTGACATCTTTCGCCATTCCGGCATCAACAAACAGAAGTGAGGTGCCGATGACTGCCACTGGCACCGCCCTGGTTAGTGCTGCGATATTCAAGGCAAGTTGTGTAACCCCAGTTCCCACGTTAGGCATAGCCTACCCCCATTCCTGAATGAACCTCAAGCAGCGCCGACCTACTCGACCTCGCGTCAATGGCAGACGGGAGGTGGCGCAAGAACGGCCTAAACAACTCGAACGCATCAGCTAAACCGGCTGCAAGCAGCCATCCCTGCTGCAGGCAGCTATTCCCAGCCCTCCCTACCGACGTTGCGCGACGACTTCGTAGAGACGCTAGTCGTCGAGTTCCTTCTTGATGAGCTTGAACTGCGCATCGAACTTAAATTCGTACTTCTTGCTATCCGCGCAGGTCGCATCGATTTCAAACTTACCGTCGTCCGCCTTCATCTTTTGTGCGGTACAGCCGTCAGCCTTGACAGCCTCGGTCAGGCGCGCCCGCTCTTGATCCGTGAGAGGGCGATCATCCGCCAACGCTGTGCCCGCCGTAAGCAGCAGGAACATCGATGCCAACATGGTCACACGCATGAAACTTCTCCTGTCTGTGAATGACTTATTCCACCTTGCGCGAGAACATCTCCTTGCGGATTCGTTCCTCGACGGGTTCAACGACCTTCTCATGAAGCCTTACGCTGATCGTGGCGACCGCGCGTTCATAGTCCTGCAGTTTCTTAAAGGCTTCTGATTGCTCCGGTGAAAGCTTATCGATCGGAAGCCGGCCATTGTCAGTTATTGCCGCAAGACGCTGCCGAATGAACGGTTCTACTTCGTCCGGATGAGTGAACTCATAGCCGGCCTTCTTCATCTCGGCAGCATAGGTCGCCAATGCTGCCTTTATCCGGGGATCCTTGTTGATCAATGCATCTTGAGGATTGATGTATGTGGCGTGCAACTGATCGGGCTTGAAAACCTGCTCGACGGCCTTGCGAGTGCAGCCTGCGGTCTGCCAAAGGGTTTCGTGTTCGAGAGCGATGGCGAAGGTCGGACTACCCGGCTCTCCCATGAGCGCCTGGTTGTAGGCCACTTGGTTGGCTGACGGCAGCCCCTTGAAGTATTCGACATTGCGTTTGCCAAGCGCTATTGCCGCCGGACTATAGACCGTCGTAAGCTGCGGCGGTGCGCCGGTGTACAGGGTGGCGATGCCAAACCCATACTGTCGGACGAATTGCGCTTCGGTCAGTCCAGGGGCGACCGTTGTAGCCTTCATTCCAGCACGTACCGTCGCGTGGTCGACGGCAAAGTATTGGAAACCCTGTTCGCGCATGCACCTAGAGATCAACTCTTCGGTCTTCTCGATCGCCAGGATCAGTTCTCGCTGTGTGAGGCCGTACTCCTCGGTGCCGATGGTGGCGTCAGTCTGCGCCTCGGCAACAGTTGAAAGCAGAAGTATGGTAAGCGAAGTGGCCGTCGCTAGCTTCATTTGAAATTCCCCCTCAACGCAAAGCGATACACCCCCTCTCGAAAGTCACCTTGAATCCTGCTCGTTGAGTAGCAGCTCGGGTGACTCGAGATCGAGCGTTCGAATGCCGGACTTGGACGACGGCGACTTGAAATCGATCACGGTGCGCCCATCGGGCGCGGTCACGCGGAGAGAGGAAAGGCCTTTCTCGTTCCCGCTGGCGATAAATCGAATTTCAATGTCGTCGTCAGTCTGATTGCGTTCGAGAAAGACGGCTGCCTTTTCCAGTTTCGATTCCGCCGCTGCGGCGCCGCATAGAAAAAGCAACGAAAATACGGCAGTCGCCATGAGTCGACCATCTGTAGCGAGCAAGTCTGAAGGCCAGTAGATCATCGAAACTCCCCTTCCAAAGCAATCGCTTTGGAACCCACCCATCTTTCCATAGCAAATCGAACCTGAACGGGAGATGAACGAGCCGTTCATCTCCCGTTCATGTAGCAATTGGTAAATTATCGAGGAGCGGCGGCTGAAAAGCTGCCATTGCGCTCTGGTCACCCGAGCGAAAGGCAATACCATGAGCTATTTGATTGCCTTTCTTATTGCCGTCGGCCATGACCCTTGCCAATCCGCCTCGGCCCCAAACAGATTGTACGAGTGGGCATTTCTCCTGGGATTCATTGTTGCCGAGGGTTTCTTTTTCTTGGAGTGCGTCTCGAGCTAAGAAATGAAGATCTGGATGGCGTTCCTGGGCATGTACTTGATCACTATTGGAGCCGCGATTGCCGACTCCGATCAGGATCGTGCGCGTCGAGCTGTCGAGCAGGGCCTTATCTTGCCGTTCAGGGATATTCTGGCGAAAGCTCAGCAAGCGTATCCAGGCCAGATGCTCAAAGCCGAGCTTGACGACGAAGATGGTATCCTCGTCTACGAGTTGAAGATCCTGAGCGGTGATGGCCGCGTGATGGAGGTTGTTTACGACGCTCGAACTGGCGCGCTATTGAAGGCGAAAGGCCGAGAGACCAAGCGATGACATGCTAGGATTCTCGTCGCGGCGGGATGGTAGTTCTAGGTCGCGAGCCTCCGAAATACCCAAACCTGCCACCTCTTCGTCGAAGTCGATGTGGTAGGGCTTTCCCCGCCGTTCACCGCAGACAATCTTATTCTTTTCTAACGGCGTATCTGATTGTCCTTCCATCGCATCCGCTCCTCAAACCGTAACGCTCGGCGTCGATTTGGTGCCGGAGGCTGAAACTCGCCGATTCTCAACCAATGCCACTGGAAGACCTTCGTTTCCTCTGCCAATACCCCGTGTTCAGGAAGTAACTCGGCTCAAGGTCGGCGCAACGTCAGGGCTTCAGGAGACTGTTCTGCATGGCGCCGTAGAACGTGCGGTCGGCAATGAGGTGATGCACATGCTTCGTGCTCGGCGGCGTGGCGATCCCAGGGGGTGCGTTGGGGGCTTTTCCGTCCCAACGCGACGGTGGGAATTGGAGGTTATTGACCGTGCTGGGCGTGCCCTCGCGCTGCGAATGTCTCTTGACCGTTGGCCGCCCACCCGGCTGGGGGGCAAGGTCGAGATGCGCCGTCTTGATAAAGGTACTGTCGAGATCGATCGCCTCGTCATAGGTGGGATGACTCTTGATACGCTGGAAGAGGTTGGCGTGATAGGCGATGCCGGAACTGAAGCTCGACGTCCCGATATGGACACTGTCCATCGACAGGGGGAGGGCCGGCGCGTCCGATGGCGGATTGATGACCTTGTCCCGGAGCACCGTCAGGATCTCGAAGAGCGTGTCGAGCGGCCGATCGGCGAAGACATCATTGGCCGCAGTGGATCTTTGCGCGGCCGCGTTGCGCATCATGGGAACGAGCAAGGGTAACTTTCTCGCCGCCCCGAGCTGCGGACCAATGATGCCGAGGTATTTTTCCCCCAGATCCCTCCAGTCCTTGGTAAAACCGTCATATGTCTTGTCGTCGGCGACGATATGGGCGACCGCTGGCTCTCCGGGCTTGTCCGGGAAAACCTGCACCGGTGTCGGATGAAAGAAGATATGGAGCAGGTGTGAGACAATGGTGCCGTCCGGCACGAACACAAGGATCCAGTGTATCACTGACTTCTTTTCGACCTTCAGACGCGCGGTTTTCCCGGGGACCGGCGGCAGGTCCATCCACCCCATCATGCCGGCTTTCAGGAACGTTGCGGGATTGATCGCCTTGCGGGTCGGCGCTGTTAGTGATGAGACCGGACCTTCGACCGTGACGTTGATCGAGGGATCGGTCATTGCGAAATTGAGGTTCAGGCGCGAAGGGCCCTTCTTCTCATGGGCGAGCATTTCGCGATCCAGACTGGCGACCGTCAATTTACCGACGATGTTGTCGGCCTGCGTCTGGTACGCCCGATTGATAATGTTCCGCTTCTGCTTGTAGGCGAGCACCGCGCTTGAGGTGGCCGGACCATATTTTTCGTCCGGGTTGAGGCCAGCCGCATCTAGTTCATTCAACGCCTGCTGAATCTTGCCGACATGTGCACCGGCTGCACCTTGGACGATGTGAGCGGAATCCGAAATGAGGGCCGCCTCAAGTTTAGCATCGCCGCGAAACAGTTTTGATTGAAGGGCCATGGGAGCCTACCTCGTGCCTTTGCAGTCGACTGCGCTCACCCAGGAATTAAGACACGATCTGCGACCAAGTCGGAAGAGGCTGTGGCAAGCCTTTGCGGCCAAAACGTCCTGTGCAGTCACTCTGCATCGCTCTCATGCTAGCCCTAGCGGCCGATGCGACGTGGGCCGCGCCAACAGTGCATCGCCGCCCGCCTACACCAGCGCCAAGCGATCCAGCAACTCGGGCTTGTTGTTGCGCACGTTGCCGACAGCCTTGCCCACTTCCCAGATGTCGATTTCGCCACCGTAGGGCTTCATCATTTCATCCGCCGGGAAACAGCCCCTGCGGCCACTGCAACGGACCCTCGCTTGCGGCGCAAGGATGATTTGGTGTTATGCATGAGGTCCTCGGGTAAATTCTCCCGTTCGTAGTGGCGTCCCTTAGCGTGGTTTTGACCAGTCAACCGCAAGGGGAGATCCAACGATGAAAGCTTTAGTTATCAGCGCGGCAACGGCTCTGGTGGTGATCGGTTTAACGCCAATAGCTGCAACTGCCGCTGATGATCCCTTTGCGCTCCCCGCGGACCAGTTGAAGTGGCAGCCTTCCGCGCCACATCTTCCAAAGGGGGCACAAAGCGTAGTCGTTTCTGGCGACCCTACAAAGGGCGGCGAGTTCGTGACCCGCCTGAGGGTTCCAGCTGGCTATAGGTTGGCGCCGCATGTGCATCCGAATGATGAGAACGTCACGGTAATTTCCGGGACATGGCATATCGCATTCGGAAGCACCTTCGATGACACAAAGGGCACGGCGCTGAAAGCCGGTGGTTTTGCGAGGATCGCTAAGGGTGTGCAGCACTACTTCTGGGTTACTGAAGACACGGTTATCCAGGTGCATGGAATAGGTCCAGGTGGTTTCAACTACGCGAACCCGGCCGACGATCCTCGAAAATAAACGAAGCCGCTAGGACTTGGGGGCGGCCAACCACGAATGCAGTCAATTTGCATGCACTACTGCGCGTCCGCGCACCGCATCTTGCTAGCATATGCATGCTTCGATGCACAGGAGCGGCGATCACCCTCCAATCAGGGCCAATCCGGCGCGGATGGATTCTTCGGAAAGGACAGCGAGTCGATCGATCGCGAATGAAAAAGGCGGCCCTCGCAGGAGGACCGCCTTCTGCAATCTACTCGTGCCGGATCAGGCTACAAATAACGCGACGGCAACACGATCCTGTCGCCCTCGAGGATCTGCTCCAAAACCGTGATGCCCGCGTCGTAGTTTCCGGCTTCGCACTGGGCGATTGCCTGCGGCGCCGGACCAGATGCGTCCGTCCGGGAATACGAACGCCACTTCCTGGCAAGCGCGGCGCAATAGTCCTTGTCGCTCATGAGCGGCCGACCAATGACCCCGACGTGAACACTGCGGTTACGCTGCTCGGGGACCTGGTCGGCGGTGGGGAGCGGCAGGCCTTCCTCACCGAAGCTGCCCGACCGGATCGCCGACTCCGGCACGCCGGCGCGCATCAGCGCGGCTTTCACGTTCGCCGTGCGCGCCATGGAAAGCCGCAGGTTCGCCCCCTGATCACCGACGCGGTCGGCATGGCCTTTCACGGTCACATTGACGCCGCCCTGCTTGAAGGTTGCGGCGGCCTGGTCGATCTTCGCCTGCCCATCAGGCAATATGTTCGATTGACCGGTGTTGAAGTACACGACGAACAACTGCCTCACTGACGTAACAGGTGCCGAGCTGGCCATCTGGGCCGGCTGTTGTTGGCATGCCGACAGCAACAGCCCGACTGCCGACGCGATTAGGAACTTCTTCAACATTATGCATTCCCCCTAGTCATTAACCCTACTTTTATGCGCGGTTTATGCAAAACACGCAACTCATCCCTCTATTTGGTAGACAACCCCTCGGCAAGCGATGGAGCCAATGCCAGCCGAAGTGGTGCAATTGCTAGAAGTGGGTTGACGATGTAGGCTTCTGGCCAACCAACAACATTGATCAGGCTTTCCCCCTGATTGAGGAACTAAAGCGGGCGCGGTAGCGACTGGGTATCGCGCCCCTTTTCTTGGACGAATGTTCTCGTAGCCACGCAAAAAGAAGCGGAGGCGCTGTGGCATCCTCCGCTTCCCCTCCAGCCTCCCTGAAGACTGAATCGCCGGTTCGCGGGGAGCTTGAACCAGCTTTGCATACCATGTGAAGTGAAGGAGGCCCGGTCAACGCAGGTTGGCGAAAGGGGGTTCGGACACGGGGCTCAAGGGCAGCCGTGATCCCGCCAACTATTGCTGAGCGGAGATGGAGTTGGCAGGTTCCGTCCGCCACAATCCAATCAACTTAGCGTCTCGTGCTTCCCCCGATGTAGGCTGGGCCCAAATTACAAACGATAAATCATTGAAAAATCACCATTTTTCACGAGACTTTGCATCTTCGTTTCAACCTTGTGAGGGTCCCATGCCTGCCTTCGCCTCCTATCCGAGCCTGAAGGATCGAGCGGTATTGGTGTCGGGCGGCGGTTCGGGCATCGGCGCGTCGATCGTCGAGCACTTCGCCGAGCAGGGCGCCAGGGTGGCTTTCGTCGACATCGACGAGCCGGCGTCCCAGGCACTGATCAAGAAGATCAAGGGCGCGGACCATCGGGAGCCTGCCTTCGCCAAGTGCGACGTGCGCGACATCGCAGCCTACCAGAAGACCATCGCCGGCCTGGCCGCGCGGCTCGGCGATTTCACGGTGCTGGTGAACAACGCTGCGCGCGACGACCGGCACTCGATGGAGGAGGTGACCGAGGCCTACTGGAACGAGCGCATGAACGTGAACCTGCGCCACCAGTACTTCGCGATCCAGTCAGTGGTGCCGGGCATGAAGAAGGTCGGCGGCGGCTCGATCATAAATTTCAGCTCGGTGAGCTATCACGCCATGGCGCCCAAGCTCTCGGTCTACGAAGGCGCCAAGGCCGCGGTGGTCGGAATGACGCGCGGCCTTGCGCGCGACCTCGGAACCGACAGGATCAGGCTCAACATCATCACGCCGGGCTGGATCATGACCCAGCGCCAGATCGATCTCTGGCTGACGCCCGACGCGGAGGCCGACCTGATGAAGGTGCAGTGCCTGAAGGAGAAGGTCTATCCGCCCGACATCGCCCGCATGGTGCTGTGGCTAGCATCGGACGACAGCCGGATGGTGACGGCGCAGAATTTCGTGGTCGACGGAGGACGGATGTGAACGCGGCGGCCATCCCGCGACGGATCGCGCACCGCTTTTTCCATGCCTTCCGGGAGGTGCTGCCGCCGACGCTGTTCTTCCTCTTCTCCTTCAACCTCATCGTCTTCACCACCAACCTGCTGGTCCACGACTACTGGTTCAGGCTGTCGAGTTTCCTGCTGGCCACGACCACGGCGCTGGTCGTCGGCAAGGCCGTGCTGGTGGCCAACCACATCCGGATGATCGACCGTTTTCGCGGCGCTCCGCTGATCCAACCGATCCTCTACAAGACGATCTTCTATACGTTGGTCGTGCTGGTGGTGCGGCTGGCCGAGCGCTTCATCCATCTCGCCCTCGACGAACAGGGCTTCGCCGCGGCGCTCGACATCGCCGTGAACGAATTCAGCTGGCGCCGTTTTGCCGCGATCCAGATCTGGATCTTCACCTGCTTCCTGATCTACGTCACGGCGACCGAGATCAGTTACCTGCTGGGCGACGGCCAGCTGTTCCGCCTGTTCTTCCGCCATCGCTCCAGTCAGCACCGCCTGACGCGCCGCCAGCACGTGCGCGCCCTGATGGAGCTGAGCCGCCTCGCCGAGACGACGCCGCGCGAGCAGCTGCTGAATACCGCGACGGCGCAAGGCCAGCGGCTGGTGACCATCGTCGACGCCCTGCGCCAGCGGCCGGCGCGGGGATGATCGCGCGGAAGCAGCGCGAGAGGCGAGAAAGGTTTATTTCCGATCTTTGTACAGCGGCACCGGATAGATCGCCTTGGCGGTGGCTATCTCGGCCGGGTAGACGACCTCCACGCCGCCCGGCGTGTTCTGCATCACAGCGAACTCATTCTTGTACTGCTTGCCGGTCTCGTCGATCTCGTACGGCCCGGTAACGGTGACGATCTTGTTGTTGAGCTTGAGAGCCGCCTCCTTGAGCTTGGCGGCGTCGAGCGACTGGGCCTCGTTGATGATCTGTTCCAGCACGGCGCCGGCGCCGTAGGCCAGCGCGGTCTGGAAGTCGGCGGGATACTGTGCGTTGGGAAACAGCTTGGTGTAGCGCTCCATCATCTGGGCGCGCGTGAGCCCGCCGGTGACCTTCCAGTTGATGCGATCGTTCAGCAGCGTCTGGCTGAAGTGATACAGCGCGTCCTTGCCGATGGCGAGGAACTGCGGCTGCGAGGCGTAGACGAAGTAGACGCCCTTGAAGTCGACATTCATCTCGCGCAGCTGGCGCGCGATCGTCATCTGGTCGCCTTCGTAGGCGGTCGGCATGAAAACATCGGCGCCGGTCGCCTTGGCCTTCTGGATCAGAATGTTGAAGTCCTTGGTCCCCTTGGCGAACTTCTCGTTCATGGTGACTTCCATGCCGAGCTTCTTGGCCTCCTCGACCGCGCCGTTGGTGAGCGCCGCAGGGAAGGGCTCGTCGAGATAGGCGAAGGCGATCTTCTTGACGCCGAGCGTCCCGAAGAATTTCACGCCCGGCTTGCCGAGCAGGGTCCCCGCCTGCTGCGTCGCCGATACCACGTACTTGTAGCCCTGCTGATAGATGGAATCGGCGGACGCCGACCAGATCACCATGAACTTGTTGTTGGTCTCGGTCGCATTGACCGCAGCCGCAGTCAGCGTCGAGCCGAACGGGCCGAAGCAGAGGTCGACCTTTTCTTCCATGATCAGCGTTTCGTAGACCTTGGGGACCACGGTCTTGTCGCTGCGGTCATCGAGCTTGACCAGCTCGACCTTGCGCTTGACGCCGCCGATCGAGAGGCCGCCGCGGCTGTTGACGTCGTCGACCCAGATCTCTGCGCCGCGCAGGCCCGACTGCGCGGCAAGCGCGAAAGTGCCGGTCGACGATACCGTCATGCCGATGCGGATCGGCTTGGCATCCTGGGCACGCGCGCCGCCTGTCGCCAGCGCACCGGCTGTGGTGACGATCAGGGTCCTGCGAGGCAGTTTGATGGTCATTGTTTCCTCCCTTTATGGCCGAAGCCTAGCAACCGGCCGCCGGCCGGTCACGCGTCGATCCGGTAGTCGACCCACTCGGCGATGAGGTCGCGCAGCCCTGCATCCTCCTGAAAGGCGCGCGCCGAGCCATCGACCTTGTTCTGGCCGAGCTCCAGCACATAGAGATGATCGGAGATGCGCACGCACTGGCGCACGTTCTGGTCGACCAGCAGGACGGTGATGCCCTGGGCCGGCAGGCCATGGATGAACTCGTAGATCTCTGCGCTGATGCGCGGCGCAATCATCGCCGTCGGCTCGTCCAGCAACAGAACACGCGGCCGCAGGGCGAGGGCGCGGCCGAGCTCGAGGAAGCGCTGCTGACCGCCGCTCATCGAGCCCGCGAGATCGCGGCGCTTGTCGCGCAGCATCGGGAACTGGGCGTAGGCGCGCTCGAGCGCCTCCTCGAGGCGGGCGCGGTCGCGGCGGAACGACCAGCAGGCCAGGCGCAGATTGTCCTCGACCGACAACTCGTTGAACAGGCTGCGCTGCTGCGGCACCAGGGCGATGCCGTTGTCGATGAACTTCCAGGGCGGCAGTCCGGTGACCTTACGGCCGTCGATCAGGACATCGCCGGCAACCGGCTTCAGGAGGCCGTAGAGCGCCCTGAGCGCCGTCGATTTGCCGGCGCCGTTGGGCCCGATCACGCCGGTGATCATTGCCGGCCTGACCTTGAGCGACAGGCCGCGCAGGATGCGGATGTCGCCATGATAGGCAACGTCGACGCGATCGAGCTCGAGGACGGCGTCGGCCATGGTCACGTCCCCAGATAGGCTTCGATGACCGCGGGATTGCCTCTTATGTCGTCGACGCCGCCCTCGGCGATGATGCGTCCCTGATTGAGCGCGATGACGCGGGTCGACAGCCGATAGATCGAAGTGAGGTCGTGGCTGATCAGCAGCACCGCCTTGCCGGCGCGCGCCGTTTCCTCGATGCGGTCGATCATGAACTTGCACAGGACGGGATGAACGCCGGCAAACGGCTCGTCGAGCATGACGATGGGTGGATCGGGCATCAGCATGCGCGCCATCTCCAGAAGCTTCTGCTGGCCGCCCGACAATTCTTCCGCATGATTGTGGCGCAGCGCGATGAGCTGCATGCGCTCCAGCATCGCTTCGGCATGCTCGATCAGCTCGGCATCACGGGCCTTGCGGTCGAGCACCGGCACCAGGAGGTTGTCGATCAGCGACATCTTGCGGAAGACGCGCGGCACCTGGAACGTGCGGCCGATGCCGCGGTGGGCGATGACGTGCGGCGCCTGGCCTGTGACTCGATTGCCGGCGACGAAGACGTCGCCATCGTCGGGCCGATAGAGGCCGCAGATGCAGTTCATCAAGGTGGTCTTGCCGGCGCCGTTGACGCCGATGATGCCCAGTGTCTCGCCGGCATCGGCCTTGAGGTCGACCTTGTCGACGGCGACCAGGCCACCGAAGCGCTTGGTCAGGCCACGGGTCTCGATGGCCGGGGTCATCGCCTGAACCTGACGCCGAGGATGCCGGACGGCCGGAAGAAGATCGTGCCGACCAGGATCAGGAAGCCGACGATCTGCGCCATGGCCTGCGGGAGGAAAACCGTCGCCATCTGCTCTGCGAGGCCGAACACGACGCCGGCCAGCAGCGCGCCCACCGGGTTGCCGAGCCCGCCGAGGACGACGACGATGAAGGCTATGATGGTGTATTCGGCGCCGGAGAAGGGGTTGAAGGCCGGGAACACCAGCGCGATCAGCACTCCGGTGACGCCGGCCAGCGCCGCTGCCAGCGCGAAGGCGAAGGCGGACAGCCGCACGATGTCGACGCCCAGTATCTGGATGGCCTCGGGATTCATGATCGCCGCACGCAGCGCCTTGCCTGGCAGGGTCTTGAACAGGAACAGCGCGAGCGCGATCGAAACCAGGACGGTGATGGCGAACGCCACCAGCCTCGCTGTCGAGACATAGACGGGTCCGACCTGCATGGAGACCGGCGTGAACGTATAGTCGATCGTCCGCGAATCGGCCTCGAACAGCAGCAGCATCAGCGCCGCTGCCGCGATCGATACGCCGTAGAACATCAGGAACGACATCAGCTCGGGATCGTCGCTCTTCGCCAGCCGTGGGATCAGCACGTAGTAGAGGTACCAGCCTGCGGCGAAGAAGGCGACAGCGGCGATCGGCACGGCGAGCAGCGGCGGGATGCCGAAACTCTTGAACAGCACGAAGGCCAGGAACGAGCCTGCGATCACGAACTCGCCGTGCGCGAAGTTGACGACTCGCAGGACGCCGTAAAGCAGCGTGAGACTGACGCCGACCAGGGCGTAGATGCCGCCGACGATCAATCCGTTCACCAGGCCGTTCAGGACCAGAAGTTCCATGGGGTACCTAGGGTATGTAACGGCGCCACTGCGGCTTCTTGCGCAAGAGGGTGCCGACGATGCCGCGCGGCAGGAACAGCACCAGGACGATGGTGGCAACTCCGAGGATCAGCAGGTTGAGCAGGGGGAACTGCCGCCAGATCAGTTCGTCGAGCCAGACCATCGCGACGGCGCCCACGATCGGCCCGCTTACGGTGCCGAGCCCGCCGGCAACCGCATAGATCACGGTCTTGGCCGTGATCAGCGTATTGAACGCAGTCTCGGTGTCGACGACATTCGTATACCAGGCTTCGACGCCGCCGCAGACCGCAGGGAAGAATGCGGCGATCAGCCAGCCCCACAGGCGCACGATCGGCACGTTGACGCCCATCATTTCGGCGGCGTCGGCATCGTCGCGCGTGGCGCGCAGCGCCTTGCCAAGGCGCGAGCGCGACAGCCACAGGATGGCGGCCAGTGCCAGCACCATCACGGCCATCATGACGTAGAAGCTCTGCACCGGCTGGGCGCGGCTGCCGAGTTGCAGGCCGAAGCTGCCGCCGGTCAGTTCCTCGGGCATGTTGGTGATCACCAGCCGCAGGATGCCGGCCAGTGCCAGGCTGACGATGCCGAAATAGATGCCCGAGAGACGCAGCGTCGGCGCAAACAGCAGCGCCAGCACGACACCGGCGACGCCCGACAGGGGCAGCGCGAGGAACACCGGAAAGGCCGCCTTCTTCACCAGGATCGCCGTGGTGAAGGCGCCGATTCCGTAGAACGCCACGTAACCGAACGGCATGTAGCCCGCGAAGCCGGCGGCGACGTTGAAGGCCGACGCCATCGTTATCCACAGCATGAGATAGAAGTGGAAGGCAACGTTGAGGCCAAGCAACGGTACCGACGCAAAGTAGATCAGCAGCACGCCTCCCATCAGGGCGGCAAGCGTGAAGTAGATGCGGTCGGCTGAATCGGCAGCGCGATAAGTGGAGGCCATCAGTTGTCGCGCGAGGAGGGCATGAGCAACGATAGGCTACGGTAACATCCGGGACAACGGCCGCCGACGTTTCGCGAGTTGGCTGCTCCGGCGTTGCAGAAGCTTCTGTGCCGCGCGTGCCGCTGCGGCGGAATAGCCGCGGTCGCCGTGGACGAGGATCAGGGAGATCGCACCCTCCGACAGGAGCCAGATCTCGCGGGCGATCTCGGCCGGACCTTCGACGCCGGAGCGTTCCAGAAGCTCGGCGAGATGGGCTTCGAGCATCGCCTTGTGACGACGCGCGATGAGCCGCGCCGGATGGCCGGGCAGGTCGGCGAGCTCGATGACCAGCCGCGTGAATCCGGAACCCGCCCAGCGCGGCCGGTCGGCCCACACCGCGAGCTCGCGGAACAGGCCGTCGACGATGGCTTCGGGCGAACCCGACAGCCGTTCGCCGAACGTCTTGAAGGCCGCCAGGGCGAGCCGGTGCTGTTCCTCCAGTACCCGGGCGAGCAGCTGGTCCTTGCTTTCGAAGTGGTAGTAGAGCGTGCGCTTTGTGACGCGCGTCGCGGCCGCGATCTCGTCCATGCTGACGCGGCTGTAGCCCTGGCGGCGGAACAGCCGGTAGGCGGCGTCGAGGATGCGCTGGCGGGTCTGCTCGGAGGAGCGCGGCATGGCTCGTATGTATACCGGGTAGTGAATTTACATTGCCAGTCCACGGCTCAGGATGTGCAGCGGAGAGGTGCTCCATGCTGACAGTCAGGTCCATCACGGCGCGGCCCGTCGTGCTCAAGCTCAAGCGCCCGGTCGTCGCGCGCATCGCCACCATCACCGAGTGGCCGCTGGTGCTGATCGACCTGCAGACGGAGGAAGGGATCGTCGGGCGCAGCTATCTGGAGCCCTATCTCGTGAAGTCGCTTCGCTACCTGGTGCCCGCGCTCGACGATTTCGGCACGTTGTTGAAGGGACGCCGCGTGGCGCCGGTCGAGTTGTTCGACGCGGCGCGCAAGTCGCTGCATTTCGTGGGTTACGAGGGCCTTGCGATGATCGCGGCTTCCGGCCTCGACATGGCGGCATGGGATGCGCTGGCGCAAGCCGCCGGCCAGCCGCTCTGCGTGCTGCTTGGCGGCTCCGTTGCGCCAGTGAAAGCCTACAACAGCAACGGGCTGTGGCTGCAGGCTCCGGAGGCCGTTGCCGCAGAAGCGCTGGAACTGCGCGACGAAGGCAGGTTCACCGGTCTAAAGCTGCGGCTCGGACGGCAGAGTGTTGCGGCCGATCTCGCGACCCTCGATGCGGTGCGCCGCGCCGTCGGCGACGACATGAGCCTGATGGTCGACTTCAACCAGGGCCTGACGTTCGCCGAGGCGCTGCAGTACTGCCACCTGATCGACGGTCATGGGCTCGCCTGGATCGAGGAGCCGATCGTCTACGACAACATCGACGGCCATGCCCGTCTGGCCGAGGAACTCAAGACGCCGCTGCAGATCGGCGAGAACTTCTATGGTCCGCGCGAGATGCACAAGGCGTTGCAGCGCAAGGCCTGCGACCTCGTGATGCCCGACTTCATGCGCATCGGTGGCGTCACCGGCTGGCTGCGCGCGGCCGCCCTTGCCGGTGCCGCTGGCGTGCCGATGTCGACGCATCTCTATCCCGAGGTCGCAGCGCACGTGATGCGGGTGACCGAAACCGCGCATTGGCTCGAGTGGCAGGACTGGGCCGATCCAATCCTCGAAGAGCCGTACAGGGTCGAGGACGGTAACCTCGTCATTCCCGACCGTCCGGGCGTCGGCCTGCGCTGGGACGAGGACGCGGTCCGGCGCTACCGATACGACGGCTAGGTTCGCCTAAGGAATCTCGTAGACCGCGACTTCGGCGGCGACGCCGCGCAGCGGATGGCTTTGCACCACTGGCTTCTGGCCGTTGCTGCCCAGCACCTCGGCGCTCCTTGGATTGTCGATCACCGGTGCGGTTGCCAGGATCGAGCGGGTCTGCGCGAGACCCTGGACGCGCGAAGCGATGTTCACGGTCTGGCCGAAATAGTCCTGGCGCTCGTTCAGGTTCACTGCCAGGCACGGCCCCTCGTGGATGCCGATCTTGAGCAGCAGGTCCTCGCGGCCGTGCGTTGCGTTCAGGCTACGCATGGCATCGCGCATGCGCAGGGCTGCCGACAGCGCATGGGCGGGCGTCAGGAACGTCGCCATCACCGCATCTCCGATCGTCTTGACCACGGCGCCGCCCTCGGCCGCGACGATCTCGTTCAGGGTCCGGAAATGTTCGCGCACCAGGTCGAAGGCCACGAGGTCACCGACCCGCTCGTAGAGTTCGGTCGAGCCTTTGAGGTCGGTGAACAGGAAGGTGAGGCTGGTGATTTTCAGCCGCTGGTCGACGTCGAGCGTGTCGGTTCGGTAGATGTCGCGGAAGGTCTGGTTCGACAGCAGGCGCTTTGCCGTCAGGAAAGGCCGACGCTTGCCCACCGCGGCAGCGAACTTGTCGTCGACCACCCAGACGGTCGGCAGCACGCGCGTGGCTGTGCGATTTTCCAGCGACAGCCGGATCGATCCGGGCCGGAGCGTCATCTCGCCCGCCGGAGCGCGCAGGTTGTTGTAGACCAGCGTCACGCCCTGCCGGTCTTGCGTCGGCTCGCCGGTCACGTTGATGAACTGCGCCGAGTGGCTCACGGGCTCGAGCACGATGACGAAGCCTGCGGGCAATTGCAGCGACAGGAACGCTTTCTCGCCCGCCGGCAGCTCGACGGCGTCGAGCGTGACCTGGTGCATCGCCGCTTCCAGGCCCTCATCAGGCAGGTCGACGCCCCGGCCCCAGAAGACCTGGCGGTAGTACTCCCAGAGCGGAAGCTGATCGGGATCGTGAGCCGCAATGCGCCGCACGCGCGGGTTCACCGTGAAGCTCACCTCGACCATGTCGTCGAGCGTCGGCTCGTTGTTGAGGTTGCAGAAGGCGCAGTAGTACTCCTGGGAGCGCACGCTCTTCAGCGAGGTGTTGGCGTCCAGCACGCCGCTGCAGCTTGGGCAGAGCACGTTCCACGACATGTCGAGCAGGCCGATCTGGGCGGCCTGGAGGAACGTGGCGATCGTCCGCTCTTCCTTGAGGCCTTCACAGGCGGCGAATTCGAGCACGTTGATGCGCGCCAGCCTGCGATCGGGCGCATCGCGCACCAATCGTTCAAGAGCGGCAACGCAATCGGTATCGGCCGATTGCCGTAGAACTGCAAACAATGATTGTGCTTCGTTCATGGTCCGGTTCATCGCCCACACATGGCATGGGACACGGCCGGTTCAAGCCGACCGATCCGACAAATTACCTCATGCTTCAGAGGTGCGCCTCATCGATCCAGCTTGCCAGCAGCGCTGTCAGTTCGCCCGGCCGTTCCAGCGGTGCCATGTGGCCGCAATCCTCGAGGATGGCGAAGCGCGCGTGAGGCAGGTGCTGCGCCATCCGCTCGGTCTCGGCGAAGCTGCGCAGGCGATCCTGGCGGCAGGCCACGACCAGGGACGGACAGGCGATGCGTTCGAGATCGGCGTAGCCGTCGTGCCGGATCAGCGCCGCCTGGCGTATCCGCACGTCGCGGCCGAGCCGCCGCTGCATGCTGCGCAGGCGATCGAGCAGCGCCGGATCGGTCTCGCGATCGGGATGCAGGCCGCGCGCGGTCGAGATCTTGCCGGCTGTGCGCGGCCGGTCGCCGGGGAGATAGCCGGCCTTGCGCCGCTCGGTCTCCTCCTTCGAATAGCCGCGCGCCGAGGAGGCGACGAAGGCCACCCCGGCCACGCGCTCGGGCGCCATCAGGGTGAGCACGCGGGCGACGAACCCGCCCATCGAGAAACCGACCAGCACGAAACGGCGGGGGGAGGAAGCGAGTACGCGCTGCGCCATGCCTTCGAGCGTGGAATCCTCGTAGACGTTGCCGTAGTGGATCGTCGCGAGAGCGCCGAGACCCGGGACCATGTCGGTCCACAGGTCCTGGTCGCACATGAAGCCGGGCAGCAGGACGAGGTGGCGCAAACGTTCGTTACTTTTTCAATGCTTTCAGTATCTTCCCCGAATCGGTGACGAAGCCGAAGCACTTCTTCACGTTCCACACCGTGGCCTCGGTGCAGAAATCGGGTGAGGTGGTGGCGCAGCAATCCTCGACCAGCACGCAGCCGTAGCCCAGGAAGTTGGCGTCGGTCAGCGAATGCAGCACGCACTGGTCTGTGTTGACGCCGGAGAACAGCACGGTGCGCGTGCCGAGATTGCGCAGGATGGAATCGAGCGGCGTGTCCCAGAAGCCGGAGATGCGATACTTGTCGACCTTGATGTCCGCGGGCTCCTGCGGCAGCTCATCGACGACCGCGGCCGCCCATGAATCCTTCTGCAGCACGGGCGCGCCGTTGCCCGGCAGGGGGTCGCCAAGGCCGACGCCGGTGCCTGCCGGCTTATATAGGTGAATTTGGTTGGGCGGCATGTTGGCAAGGTCCGGCCGGTTGCCCCAGTTCACCCAGATCACCGGCATCCCCGCCTTGCGCAGCGCCGGTAAAAGCTTCAGCAGCGGCTTGATCGGTTTCCGGTCGGGCGTGTAGTCGGCGCCGAGATAGTCGACCCAGCCACCCTTGGCGCAGAAGTCGTTCTGCATGTCGATCACGATCATGGCCGTTCGCTTGAGGTCGATCGTGATGTTCTGCGGCGCTGCCGCAATCTTGAGCGGAACGGGCTTGGCGGGTAGCGTCGCCATGTCTATTTCGCGGGCATTGGCGCCCCAGGCGTAGCCGGCGCGCGGGGCGCCCAAAGGATGCAGTTTGCTGGCCATCGATCTCCCCAAGGGGCTTTGTGATTGTCCGGCGAGTTGCAAGTTCCCTGCCAGTTGGCACGCTGATTGCCTCTGCCTTGGCAGAGGTCAAGTGCCCAACGAGCGGGGAGCATAGCCATGGACAAGTTCGATCGTCGTGGATTTCTGACCGGCACAGCCGGCGCTGCAGGCCTTGTGATGCTGGGCGGGCTGGGAGCGCCTGTCAGCGCTGCCGGCGCACTCAATGTCGGCGTGCTGATCCCTGGCTCGAAGTCCGACAAGGGTTGGATGGAATCCGGTTACGACGGCATGAAGGCCGCGGAGAAAAAGCTCGGCGGAAAGGTTTCGGTGAAGTTCATCGAGAACGTGAAGTTCGGCGACATGGAACAGGTGCTGGTGACGCTCGCCGGCAAGAACGAGCTGGTGATCGGCGTCGGTGGCCAGACCCAGGCCTCGGTGTTCAAGGTGGCGCCGCGCTTCCCCAAGGTGAAGTTCGCCATCATCGGCGGCAACGCCGACCCCAAGAAGCCCGACAACGTCTCGGGCTACGACGTGCGCCAGGCCGAGATCGCCTTCGTTGCCGGCGCCTCGGCCGCCATACTCTCGAAGACGGGCGGCGTCTCCTATGTCGGCGGCCTGGAGATCCCGGCGATCAAGAATGCTGGCATCGAGTTCGGCAAGGGCGCCAAGTTCATCAATCCCAACATCAAGTACTTCGAGAGCTACACCGGCGACTTCGACGACGTCGCCAAGGCCAAGGAGGCGACGCTCGCGGCCATCGCCCAGGGCGCGGACATCCACTACCACATCCTCAATCTCGGCCTGCGCGGGATGGAGCAGGCGGCGCGCGAGAAGAACACGCATATCATCGGCAGCTACACCGACCGCTGCGGCAGCGATCCGCTCTACGTCGCCTACTCGATCACCGGCGTCGGCTTCCAGGTCGAGTACGCCATGGAGCAGGCGGCGGCCGGCACCTGGAAACCGGAGTTCAAGCCGTTCGGCCTGGCGATGGGTCCGAAGGCCTCCGACATGGTGATCTGCAAGGCCACGCCCGAGCAAAAGGCCAAGATCGAGGACATCAAGAAGGACCTGCTGTCGGGCAAGATCAAGGTCCTCGACGCCTAGCCGTGTCGTCCTGAGCGGAGCAGGGGACATCATCGCCGCTTTCAATCGGCATGAAATCCTTCGCTTCGCTCGGCCTGGCAAATGCGTAGCATGACTTCGTCCGCTGGATCGCTGCTCTCGCTGGAAAACCTCGGCAAGCGCTTCGGCAGCCTGCAGGCGCTCGAAGGCGTCGGCCTCGACGTGCGCGCCGGTTCCGTGCAGTGCCTGCTGGGCGAGAATGGCGCCGGCAAGTCGACGCTGTGCAACCTGATATTCGGCGTCTACGAGCCGACGTCCGGCAGCATGACCTTCGATGGTGCGGCCTGGGCGCCTGAAAGCCCCGCGGTGGCGCTGGAGAGGGGCATCGCCATGGTGCACCAGCATTTCAGCCTGGTGCCGCGCATGACCGTGGTCGAGAACCTGATGATGGGCCAGGTCAAGGGGGTGCTGAAGCGCCACGAGTTCGGCGCCAGGATCCGCGACATCGCCGAGAGCTTCGGCTTCACGCTCGACCCCGCGGCGGTGGTCGGCGAACTCTCGGTCGGCGAGCGCCAGCGCGCCGAGATCGTGAAATGCCTGATGCGCGATCCCAAGCTTCTGGTGCTCGACGAACCGACGGCGGTCCTGCCACCGGGCGAGATCGGCGCGCTTCTGGATATCTGCCGCCGCGTCGCCGATTCCGGCCGCGCCGTGATCCTGGTGACCCACAAGCTCGCCGAGATCGCCAAGGTCGCCGATCGCGTTGCCGTGCTGCGCACTGGCCGGCTGGTCGCCGACGAGAGCATGCAGGATGCCGACATGGGAGCGCTCGTCCATGCCATGGTCGGCCGCGAGCTGAAGCCGCTCGACGTCGCCCTTGCCGATGACGACAGGGCGCCGGCGCCTTCCGGACCGCTGATCACGCCGCCCAAGCTCGCGCTGGTGTGCGACGGACTCACCGTCCACGACCGCCACGGCGCGGTGCGCCTCGACAATTTCACGCTCGAGATCAAGCCCGGCGAGATCGTCGGCCTGGCCGGCGTCGAGGGCAACGGCCAGAGCGAGCTCGGCATGGTGCTGGCGGGCCTGCTGCGGCCGACCGAGGGACACTTCCATATCGGCGGCAGCGATCTCACCAACGCCGGCGCCGCCGCCGTGACGGCGGCGGGCGGCGGTATCGTGCCCGAGGATCGCCACGCCGTGGCCTGCGTCACCGCCATGTCGGTCGCCGAGAACATGTTCCTGAACAAGCTCGACCACTTCACGCGCTTCGGCCTGCTGCAACGCGGCACGCTGAACGCCGCGGCGCAGATGCAGATGCGCGAATTCGACGTGCGCGCGGCGGGTCCCGAGGTCGCCTTCTCCGGCCTTTCAGGCGGCAACCAGCAGAAGGCGGTGCTGGCGCGCGAGTTGACGCTCGATCCGTTGGTGGCGCTGGTCGCGGCCCAGCCGACGCGCGGCCTCGATGTCAGCGCCGTCGAGGCGGTCTATCGCCAGATCCGCGCCGCCGCGCGCCGCGGTGTCGGCGTGCTGCTGATATCGAGCGAGCTCGACGAGCTGATAGCGGTCGCCGACCGCATCGCCGTCCTCTATCGCGGCCGGCTGGTCGGCGAACGTCCTGCCGAGACGGGCGAGCGCGGCGCCATCGGCGCGCTCATGTCCGGCCAGGTCGCATGACGGCACTGGCGTTCTCGTTGCCGGATCGCCGTCGCCTGGTCGGCATGGCGGTGCCGTTCATCGCCGTCATCGGCTCGATGCTGGTCGGGCTGCTGCTGATCGCAGCGAGTGGCAAGGACGTACCCGATGCCGTCGAGGCGTTCATGGACGGCGCATTCGGCAGCGCCTTTGCGATCGGCGCCTCGATCAACCGAGCCGTGGCGCTGTCGCTGGTCGGTCTTGGCTTCATCCTGGCCTTCCGTGCCAACCTCACCAATGTGGGCGGCGAGGGACAGATCGCCGTCGGAGGCATTGTCGCGACGGCGCTGGGCCTGTGGCCGCCGATTGCCGACCTGCCGCTCGGTCTCGCGGTGCTCGTGCCGCTGCTGGGCGGCACGCTTGCCGGCGCTTTCTGGGGCGGCATCGCCGGCGTCATGAAGGTGCGCTTCGGCACCAACGAGGTCATAAGCACCCTGCTGCTGGGCTTCGTGGCGCTGCTGTTCGTCTATTGGTGCGTACAGTCGACGACGCTCCTGCGCCAACCGCAGACCTCGTCGGCGACCTTGCCCGAATCGCTGCCGATCGCCGATACGGTCAAGCTGCCGAGCTTGACCGGCGATGCCGGATCGCCGTTGCACATCGGCCTGGTTATCTGCCTGCTGCTGGCCGTCGCCACTGCGATCGTCTTGCAGCGCTCGACCTTCGGGCTCCGCCTGCGCGCCATCGGCCTCAACGAGCTGGCGGCGCGCCGCGCCGGCATGCCGGGCGGCATCCTGCTGGTCATGGCGCTGGCCCTTGCCGGCGCCTTCGGCGGGCTTGCCGGCGCGATCATGCTGCAGGGCGAACAGTACTACCTGAAGACCGGCTTCTCCTCGGGCTACGGCTTCGACGGGCTGGTCGTCGGCCTGCTGTCGCGCGGCTCGACGGTGGGTGTGCTGGCCGGGGCCTTGTTCTTCGGCTTCCTGCGCTCGGGCGGCATCTCGATGGAGATCATGGCGCAGGTGCCGGCGGCGCTGACCCTGGTCATCCAAGGCCTGATCGTCATCGCCGTCGCAGGCTCGGTCATCGTGGTCGAGAAGCTGCAGGGGGGCCGTTGATGGAAGAGATGCTCGCCATCTTCATCGCCTCGACGCTCCGGCTCGCGATGCCGCTGATGCTGGCGGCCAGCGGCGAGCTCGTATCCGAGCGGGCCGGCGTGCTGAATCTCAGCCTGGAAGGCATGATGCTGACGGCGGCGTTCTTCGGTGCGCTCGGCTCATGGGCGAGCGGCAACCCCTATCTCGGTGTCGCCTGCGCGATCCTCGCCTCGGTCATCGTCTCGGCAGTGCAGGCCTGGCTCAGCGTCAACCTGCGCGCCAACCAGCTCGTGGTCGGCATCGGCTTCAACATCCTGGCGCTCGGCGCCACGACCTTGCTCTACCGAATCATCTTCGGCGGCCTGTCGCGTGAGGAGATACCCGGTCTGCCGAAGCTCGCGGTGAAGGGCCTGAGCGACCTGCCATTCGCCGGCGTCGCCTTCTTCCAGCAATCGGTCATCGTCTATCTGGGCCTGGCGCTGATCGTGCTGATCTGGGCCATGCTGAACCACACCTCGTTCGGGCTCGCCGTGCGTGCCGTGGGCGACGAGCCGCGCAGTGCCGACAAGGCCGGCATCCCCGTTGCCGCCACGCGCTGGAAGGCGGTGCTGATTACCGGCTTCATGGCGGGCTTCGCCGGCGCCTTCATCTCCATCGCCGACATCCATACCTTCACCGAGAACATGACCAACGGCGCAGGCTACCTGGCGCTGGCTGCGGTGATATTCGGCGGCTGGAATATCGGTCGCACGGTCGCCGCCTGCCTGCTGTTCGGCGCCGCCACGGCGCTCCAGTTCCAGCTGCCGGCCATGGGCATCAACGTGCCCACCGCCTTCCTGCTGATGCTGCCCTATCTGCTGGCACTGCTGGCGGTGGCGGGCATCGTCGGTCGCCTCGAGCCGCCAACCTCTCTCACCCTGCCGTTCCAACGCGGAAAGTAAGTCATGCCCTCCATCGCCGCAGAGCCGTACGAATACAGCTTCCCGACCGGCCAGCTGGCGCTGATCGTGATCGACATGCAGCGCGACTTCGTCGAGGAGGGCGGCTTCGGCTCGGTGCTGGGCAACGACGTGCGCCCGCTGGTCGGGATCGTCCCCACCGTGCGCCGCCTGATCGACGGATTCCGCGCCGCCCGGCTGCCGATCATCCATACGCGCGAGGGCCACAAGCCGGATCTTTCCGACTGCCCGCCGTCCAAACGCACCCGAGGCCGCGGCAAGCTCACCATCGGCGACGAAGGCCCGATGGGCCGCATCCTGGTCGACGGCGAGCCGGGCAACGATCTTGTTCCCGAGCTCGCGGCGAAGCCGGGTGAGGCGGTGATCGTGAAGCCCGGCAAGGGCGCGTTCTACGCCACGCCGCTCGACGACATCCTGAAGCGCCATGGCATCGGCCATCTGGTGTTCGCCGGCGTCACGACCGAGGTCTGTGTACAGTCAACCATGCGCGAGGCCAACGACCGCGGCTACGAGTGCCTGCTGGCCGAGGATGCGACCGAGAGCTATTTCCCCGAGTTCAAGGCGGCAACCCTCGCCATGATCCGCGCCCAGGGCGGCATCGTCGGCTGGACCGCGCCGACCGACATCATCGTCAAGGCGCTGCGATGATCCCCTCAGGCGATGAATGAGTACGGCGCCTTCGTTCCCGGTGCCCGCGCCCGCCTGGTGCCGCTCGGATCGGGTCCGCTCGACGGCCTCACCTTCGTGGCCAAGGACCTTTTCGATGTCGCCGGATACGTGACCGGCGCGGGCAATCCCGACTGGGCCGGCCGGCAGAAGCCCGCGATGGCATCCGCGGCGGCCGTCGATTGCCTGCGACGCGCGGGCGCCACGCTCGTCGGCAAGACCATCACCGATGAGCTCGCCTTCGGCCTGGAAGGCGAGAACGAGCACTACGGCACACCGGTCAATCCAAGTGCGCCCGATCGGCTGCCCGGCGGCTCGTCGAGCGGCTCGGCCGTCAGCGTTGCGGCAGGCCTTGCCGATCTCGGCCTCGGCACCGATACGGGCGGATCGGTGCGCGTGCCTGCGAGCTTCTGCGGCTTGTTCGGCTGGCGTCCCAGCCACGGCCGCGTCCCGCTGCACGGCGTGGTCCCCTTCGCACCGAGCTTCGACACGGTCGGCCTGCTCTGTCGTGATGGCGTGACGCTGCAGCTTGCGGCGCAATGCCTGCTCGGCACGCCGATGGCATCGCCGCCGAATGCTCGCTTGCTGCTGGCCACCGATGCCTTCGCCTTGGCCGAGCCCGAGGCAGCGGCAGCTGTCCTGGAGGCGGCACGCTCGTTGGGCGGTTTCGAAGAGGTAGAAGTCTTTGCCGGCCAGTCCGCGGACTTCCTCGAGGCCTACGCGACCTTGCAAGGCCTCGAGATCGCCCGTGAACTCGGTGACTTCCTCGCCAGCAATCCGATCTTCGGTCCGACCATAAAGCCACGCTTCGATGGCGTTCGGGCGCTCGATGCGACGGCCGGTGCGCGATGGAAGGCGTGGCGCGCCGCGACGACGGTCAACTTGCGGCACCTGTTGCCGACAGGAACGTTTCTCGTGCTGCCCACGGCGCCGTCGATCGCGCCGCCGCGCTTCCTGCGCGACGAAGCCGCGGGCCGCTTCTATGATGCCGCGCTTACCTTGGGGTCGATCGCGGGCCACGCCGGGCTGCCGGCGGTGAGCCTGCCGATCGCAGCACTGCACGGCTGTCCGCTCGGCCTGTCGATCGTCGCCGGACCCGGCGAGGACGAGGCGCTCCTGGCGTTGGCCGTGAAGACAACAAGACAGAGGACGTGATGAGCGCACCGCTATTCTTCATGGCTCCCGGAGCACCGACGCCGGTCGCCCCGTTCAGCCATGCGGTCGAGGTCGACGGCTGGTGCTTCATCACCGGCCAGATGCCGACCTGGCCCGACGACGATGCCAGGCCGCTGCCGGCCGACATCGAAGGCCAGACCATGCGGGTGATGGAGAACCTCAAGATCGTGCTGGGTGGATTGGAGCTCGGCCTCGAGCACGTCGTCTGCGCGCGTGTCTACATCACCGACTTCGAGGCCAACTATCCGCGCATGAACGCGGTCTACGCCAGCTACTTCCCGACGGACCGCCGGCCGGCGCGGACGTGCATCGGTGTAACCGGCCTGGCGCGCGGCGCCATGGTCGAGATCGACCTCCTGGCGAAGCGGTGATCCGATGTGCAGAGGCGACGATCCGACCTGTGCTGATTTCGAGATCCATCACCGGCAGTTCGTGGAGGACATGGCGCGCGAGCGCCGTGCATTCCTGGCCACTGCCTTTGCAGCCAGGGGCGGCGTTGCCGCCTTGTCGGCCGGCGGCGTGGCGTTGCCGAGGAAGGTCTCGGTAGCAACGCGGCACCACCATTTGGCCGCCAACGCCGACACGGTCCACTGGGGCTACTTCAGTCGCAATCTGAAGCCCCGGCTCGAAGTCGACTCGGGCGATTTCGTCACCGTCGAGACGCTGACCCACCAGGCGAGCGACGATCATGAGCGCATGATCGAGGGCGATCCCGGCGCAGAAAGCGTCTATCTGTGGACCAAGGACAGGAAGGGCGTCATGCGCCGCGGCGCGGGTGAGGGCGACGGCAAGGGCCTGGGCGTCCATATCTGCACCGGCCCGGTCCTGGTGCATGGCGCCGAGCCAGGCGACGTCCTGGAAGTGCGCATCGTCGACGTGACGCTGCGGCCGAGCGCCAACCCGAAGTTCAGGGGGCTTGCGTTCGGCAGCAATGCCGCCGCCAACTGGGGTTTCCACTACAACGACTTCCTTGACGGCGATACGCGCGAAGTCGTCACCATCTATGAGCTCGATGCAACGGGCGAGCGGAACTGGGCGCGCGCGCTCTACAATTTCCGTTGGCCCGAGGTCGTCGATCCGTTCGGCGTCAGGCATCCGACCATCGACTATCCCGGGCTGCCGATCGACCACGCTTCGACGGCGCGCAAGTGGGATGTTCTGCAGGGCGTGCGCATTCCGGTGCGGCCGCATTTCGGGGTGATGGGACTGGCCCCCAAGGAAGCCGACGACGTGAACTCAGTGCCGCCGAGCTATACCGGCGGCAACATCGACAATTGGCGCATCGGCAAGGGCGCCTCGGTCTACTATCCGGTGGCCGTGCCGGGCGCACTGCTGTCGGTCGGCGATCCGCACGCCTCGCAGGGCGATTCGGAGCTTTGCGGCACGGCGATCGAATGCTCTCTGACCGGGACCTTCCAGATCATCCTGCACAAGGCGGCCGAGCTTGCCGGCACGCCTATCGAAGCCCTCGACTTCCCGATGATCGAGACGCGTGACGAATGGGTGTTGCAGGGCTTCAGCTATCCCAACTATCTCGCCGATCTCGGTGCCACGGCGCAGTCCGCCATCTTTCAGAAATCCTCGGTCGACCTCGCCATGCGAGACGCCTTCCGCAAGATGCGACGCTTCCTGATGACGGCCAAGAAGCTCACCGAGGACGAGGCGATCAGCCTGATGTCGATCGCCGTCGACTTCGGCATCACCCAGGTGGTCGACGGCAACTGGGGCGTCCACGCCATCGTGCGCAAGGACATCTTTCCGGCGTGACCGTCCGGAAGGCTAGAGCATGATGGGTCCAGCTGGAATCAGCTGGACCCATCATGCCTCCTGCAA
>CADECW010000091.1 GCA_902825855.1 uncultured Rhodospirillales bacterium
TTGTCGACGCATCAACAGAACAGGTCCCTCCGCTTCGCCTCGCTGCGCTCGGCTCCGGTCGGGATGACGGGAGTAAATAGCCATAAGGTTTGCGGAGAAGATTGTGAGGGGATTGTTATGGCCCTCTCTCAAGCGCGTGCATGATGGATGCGCTGCCTGAATCCTCCGCCTCACCGGAGCGTCGCAGCGGGATGCTCGCGAACAACATCGTGCATTTCGCCCGCACGCTGCGCACCGCCGGGCTACGCGTCGGCCCGGGGCAGGTGTTGCGCGCCATCGAGGCGCTTGAAGCTGCCGGCCTGCGCAAGCGCGACGATTTCTATTGGACGCTGCACTCGGTGTTCGTGAACCGTCGCGACCAGCGCGAGATCTTCGATCAGGCCTTCCATGTCTATTGGCGCAATCCACGGCTTCTCGAGAAGATGATGGAGATGCTGCTCCCGTCGATCAGCGTGCCGGGCGATCCAGACGACAAGAAGCAGCTGAGCCGCCGCCTGCAGGAGGCGCTGCAACCTGGCCGGGGCGAGGCGCCGAAGGAGGAGGGCGAACCGCCCGAGGTCGAGGTGGAGGCCACGTTCACCGTCTCCGAGCGCGAGGTCCTGCAGCATCGCGACTTCGAGCAGATGTCGCAGGCCGAGATCGACGAGGCGCTGCGCGCCATCTCGCGCCTGCGCCTGCCGGTGCCTCTGCGTCGCACGCGGCGCTACCAGCCGGCCCGCCGCGGCCCGCGCGTCGACTTTCGCGCCTCGCTGCGACGCGCCTTGCGGCCCGAAGGCCTGACCGAATTGCGCAAGCGCGAGCCGCGCAAACGGCCGCCGCCGCTCGTCATCCTGTGCGACATTTCGGGATCGATGGCCCGCTACACGCGCATGTTCCTGCATTTCATGCACGCCATCACCAACGACCGCGACCGTGTCTTCTGCTTCACCTTCGGCACGCGGCTCAGCAACGTGAGCCGCGCGCTGCGCAACCGCGACGTCGATATCGCCCTTCAGAAAGCCTCCACCCAGGTCGAGGACTGGTCGGGCGGGACGCGCATCGGTCAGACGCTGCACGAGTTCAACAACAAGTGGTCGCGCCGCGTGCTGGGGCAGGGTGCCGTGGTGCTGCTGATCACCGACGGCCTCGACCGTGAGGGCGCCGCCGGCCTTGCCGAGGAGATGGAGCGGCTGCACAAGTCGTGCTCGCGTCTGATCTGGCTGAACCCGCTCTTGCGGTACGGCGCCTACGAGCCCAAATCTCAGGGCAACAAGGCGATGTTGCCCCATGTCGACGAGTTCCGGCCGGTGCATAATCTCGACAGCCTTGCCGGGCTCATAGCCGCCTTGGGTATGGCGCCATCCGGCGCCGACAGGCGACTGGCGAGCTGGCAGACCGAATTGCGGAAGGAGTAGGCGATGAGCGACGCACTCGATGTCCTGGATCAGGTCGGCAAATGGAAGGCCTCCGGCAAGGGCGTGGCCATTGCGACCGTGATCACCACATGGGGTTCCTCGCCGCGGCCGGTTGGCAGCCAGCTCGGCGTCGATGACACCGGCGCCATGGTGGGGTCGGTATCCGGCGGATGTATCGAAGGCGCCGTGGTGCAGGAGGCGCTGGCCGCGATCAAGGACGGCAAGCCACGGATGCTGGATTTCGGCGTCACCGACGAACAGGCCTGGGACGTCGGCCTGGCCTGCGGCGGCAAGGTCCAGGTCTTCGTCGAGAAGGTGAACTGAGATGGAGGCCTCGACCATTGCTGCCTTGCAGGCCGCCCGCTCCGAGCGCCGCGCCGTCACCCTGGCGACGCGGCTGAGCGACGCCGCCGAGGCGCTCGTCTATCGTGACAAGGCCGAAGGTTCACTCGCCGCCGATGCGGCCATCGTCGCGGCCGCGCGCCGCGCCATGGATGTCGGCCGCAGCGAGACCGTCGATATTGGCGGCGCCAAGATCTTCCTCAATGTCTACGTGCCGCCGGCGCGGCTGATCATCGTCGGCGCCGTGCATATTGCACAGTCGCTGGCGCCGATGGCGGCCATGCTCGACTTCGACGTCACCGTCGTCGATCCGCGCGGCGCCTGGGCGACCACCAACCGCTTCCCGGGCGTGAAGGTCGTGCAGGATTGGGCCGACGAGGCCTTCGACAGGATGGGCCTCGACGTCTCGACGGCTGTGGTGACGCTGACGCACGATCCCAAGCTCGACGATCCGGCACTCGAAGCGGCGCTCAAGTCCGACGTTTTCTATGTCGGTGCGCTGGGCAGCAAGCGCACGCATGCCAAGCGCAAGGAACGGCTGCGCGAGGCCGGCATCAGCGACGAGCAGTTCGAGCGCATTCACGGACCGGTAGGCCTCAACATCGGCGCCAAGTCGCCGGCAGAGATCGCTGTGTCGATCCTGGGCCAGATCGTCGAGGTGAGGGCGCGCCGTCTCGAGGCCCTCATCGCACCCAAGGCGGCAGCCGCGTGAGGTTCGGCGAGACGCCCATCGACGAGGCGACCGGCGCCATCCTGGCGCATAGCTGGCGCGCCAACGGCGTGAACTTCTCCAAGGGCCGCGTGCTCTCGGGAGAGGACGTCGCAAAGCTGAAGTCCGCCGGCATCTCAAGCGTCGTTGCCGCGCGGCTCGATCCCGAAGACATGCACGAGGACGAGGCCTCGGCCACCGTGGCCAAGGCTCTGGCGGGCGAGGGCATCGAGATCACGGCGCCCTTCACCGGCCGCTGCAACCATTTTGCCCGCGAAGCCGGCCTCGCCGTCGTCGATCACGAGCGCGTCGATGCGCTGAACGAACTCGACGAGTCGGTCACCGTGGCGACCTTGCCGCCTTTCGCACGCGTCGAGCCGCGACAGATGGTAGCCACTGTCAAGATCATCCCTTACGCCGCGCCGCGCACTGCCGTCGCGCGAGCCGTCGAGGTCGCGCAGTCGGCCAACCGGCCGCTGATCGCCGTGGCGCCCTTCAAGGCGATGCGGGCCGGCCTGGTACAGACCAGGCTGCCCGGCACGCGCGACAAGGTTCTCGACAAGGCGGTCGGCACCACGACCAGGCGGCTGACCTCTCTCGGCAGCGCGCTGGTCGGCGAACGTCGTGTCGACCACGACGCCAAGGCGATCGCCGGCGCCCTGCAGGAATTGAAGGGTGAGGGCTGCGACATCTTCCTGATCGCCGGCGCCTCGGCCATTGTCGATCGCCACGACGTCGTCCCCGCGGGCATCGAGGAGGCGGGCGGCGAGGTCATTCATTTCGGCATGCCGGTCGATCCCGGCAATCTGCTGCTGACCGCCAAGCTCGACGGCAAGCCGGTTCTGGGCCTGCCGGGCTGCGCCAAGTCGCCCAAGTACAACGGGTTCGACATGGTGCTGGAACGGCTGGCAGCCGGGCTTCCAGTCGGGCGCGCGGAGATCGTGCGCATGGGCGCCGGTGGGCTTCTGGCCGAGATCGCGAGCCGCCCGCAGCCGCGAGACGACAGCGACGGCGAGGAGGCGGGTCCGCAGGCGGCGCCGCGTGTCGCCGTGATCGTCCTGGCCGCGGGTCGTTCGACCCGCATGGGCGGCCCCAACAAGCTGTTGGCCGACGTCGACGGCCAGCCACTTGTCGCGCATGCGGTCAAGGCGGCGCTCGCTTCTCAAGCCGTCGAGATCGTCGTCGTGCTGGGCCACATGGCCGACGACGTGCGCGCGGCCGTCGAGAAGCTCGTGGCGCCGAAATCGCGTCTGCGTTTCGTGACCAACGCGGACTTTGCCGAGGGTCTCAGCACCTCGGTGCGCACCGCCGTTGCCGCGCTGGGCAAGGACATCGACGCCGCGGTCGTGCAGCTCGGCGACATGCCGGGCGTCAACGCGTCGCTGCTCGACCGCCTGATGGCGGCCTTCAGCCCGGTGGAGGGTCGTTCGATCTGCGTGCCGACCGTAGCCGGCAAGCGCGGCAATCCCGTGCTGTGGGCGCGACGTTTCTTCCCGGAAATCGCCCAGCTTTCCGGCGACACCGGCGCCAAGCATCTGATCGGCGAGCATGCCGACCTCGTCTGCGAGGTCGAGATGGCGGGCGAGGCCGCGGTCACCGACATCGACACACCCGAGGCGCTGGCTGCCTGGCGAGCGGGGAGCAGGCCATGAGTTTCGACGTCCAAGCCGTCCGCCGGCAATTCCCCATCCTCTCGAAGATCATCGACGGCCAGCCGGTCCACTATCTCGACAACGGCGCGTCGGCCCAGACGCCCGAGATCGTGCTCGACGCCGTGCGGACCTACGAGACCACCGGTCGCGCCAATGTGCTGCGCGGCGTGCATCGCCTCGCCGAACGCGCCACCGAGGCTTACGAAAATGCCCGCATCGAGGTCGCGAACTTTCTCAGCGTCGATCCGATGGAGGTCGTGTTCACCGGCGGCTGCACGGCGGCGATCAACCTCGTGGCCTATTCCTACGGCTCCCTGCTGAAGCCCGGCGATCGGATCATCCTCTCGGAGCTGGAGCATCATTCCAACATCGTGCCCTGGCAGCTCCTGCGCCAGAGGAGCGGCATAGAGCTCGACGTCGTGCCGGTCACCGTCAACGGCCGCATCGACCTCGATGCGCTGCCGCGGCTGCTGACGCCGCGCACCCGGCTGATCTCGCTGGCCCATGTCTCCAACGTCACCGGCACGCTGGTCGACGTGCGAGCCGTCGTGACCCTCGCACGCACGGTCGGCGCCAAGGTCATGCTCGACGGTGCACAGCGCGCCCCGCACGGTCCGCTCGACCTCGGGGCCATGGGCATCGATTTCTATGCCTTCGCCGGACACAAGGCCTACGGCCCCAACGGCATCGGCGTGCTGTGGGCGCGGTCCGAGCTGCTGGAGGCCATGCCGCCGTTCCATGGCGGCGGCTCGATGATCGGCCGCGTCACCTTTGCCGAGACGACGTGGGCGCCGCCGCCGCGGCGCTTCGAGGCCGGGACGCCGCCGATCGGGCCGGCCATCGGCCTCGGCGCCGCCTGCAAGTGGATGCGCACCCTCGACTGGAAGGAAACGCACGCGCACGAAATGGGCCTGGTCGAGCGGCTGATGGACGGCCTGCAGAAGATCGACGGCGCCACACTCTTCGGCCCGCCGAGCACGCAGAACCGCTATCCGGTTGTGTCTTTCCTGCTCGAAGGCGTGCACCCGCACGACGTTGCCCAGACGCTAGATTCGTTCGGCGTCGCGGTGCGCGCGGGCCATCACTGCTGTCAGCCGTTGATGGATCGCTTCGACCTTGATGGCACGACACGCGTATCGATTGCGCCCTACAACGACAACACCGACATCGACGCCCTGCTGACCGGCGTCCAGCACGCCGCCCGCACCCTGCGATGACCGACCAGCTCTACCAGGATCGCATCGTCTCCCTGGCCAAGGCCAAGACCGGTGCGGGCAAGCTCGCTTCGCCCACCAAGTCGGCGCGTCGGGACAATCCGTTGTGCGGCGATCGCGTCACGATCGACGTGAAGCTCGACGGTGGCGGCAGGATCGCCGAGATCGGCCATCAGGTGCGTGGCTGCCTGCTCTGTCAGGCCTCGGCCTCGGCCCTGGCCTCCGTCGCCGTCGGCCGCAACGCCGCCGGTATCGAGGAGGTACGGCTCGACGCCGAGCGCGCCATCGGCCGCGAGGAGGGCGAGGCCGGCGAGCCGTTCTCCGCCTTCGCGCCGGTCAAGAGCCATAAGTCGCGGCACGAATGCGTGCTGCTGCCGTTCGAGGCGCTGAAAGAGGCGCTCTCCTAGTTTCTCCCCGTCACCGCCGCGGTTGTGTCACAGTCGGAGGCCACCGTTCACGGTGAATCGCCGGGGAGAGCCCATGCATCACCTACTTTCGTTGATCGCCCTGCTGGGCCTGTTCGCCTTTCCACTGTCGGCTTTCGCCCAGGAGCTGACTTTGAAGCGGGTCATGCTGTCGTCCGGCGGCCTCGGCTACTTCGAGTACGAGGCCGCGGTCGATGGCGACGCTACCCTGCGGCTCACCGTATCGCTCGAGCAGGTCGACGACGTGCTGAAGAGCCTGGTGGTATATGACGACAAGGGCGGGGTGGGCGGTCTCAGCCTGCCCGGGCGCGAGCCGCTGGCGCAGGCCTTCAAGGATCTGCCGTTCGACCAGGAGTCACTCGGCTCGCCGGCCGATCTTCTGGCGACCCTGAAGGGCGCACAGGTGACGGTGGGCGGGGCGCGGGCCATCACCGGGCGCATTGTCTCGGTGCAGAAGGAGACCGCATCGCTCAACGACGGCAAGGCCACGACCGAGCGCACACGCGTTACGCTGCTCACCGATCGCGGCCTGCAGCAGTTCATCCTGGAGGACGCCGAGAACCTGCAATTCGCCGACGCCGCCCTGCGCGAGAAGGTCGGCAACGCGTTGCTTGCCATCCAGACCAACCGCGCCAGGGACGCACGCACGCTCGAACTGTCGGCTCGCGGCCAGGGCCAGCGCACGGTGCGTGTCGCCTACATCGTCGAGGTGCCGGTATGGAAGGCGTCCTACCGCCTGACGTTGCCGGCCGATCCGGCCGCGGCGCGCTCGCCGTTACAGGGTTGGGCGACGGTCGAGAACCTCAGTGGCCAGGACTGGAAGGACGTCGACCTGACGCTGGTCTCGGGCCGGCCGGTCGCTTTCCGGCAGGCGCTCTACGAGGCCTACTATGTAAAGCGGCCCGAAGTGCCGATCGAGGTCGCGGGGCGGCTGATGCCTGGTGTCGATCGCGGCGGAGTCGACGCGCAGGAGCGCATGAAGGCCGCACCGCCGCCGCCGCCGGCAACTCCCGCGCCCGCGCCCTACCGTCCGCAGCAGGAACGTGCTTCCGTAGCGGCCGCGGCGCCACCGCCGGCCGGCGCGTCGGCCGCCGACCAGTTCGAAGCGACCGATGCGGCGACCCAGGTCGTGTTCCGCTTTCCGCGGCCGGTGAGCGTCGCCAACGGACGCACGCTCTCCATCCCGATCATCGATCGCCAGATGCCGGTGCAACGTCTGGCGCTCTACCAAGCCGAAACGGCACCGCGTAATCCGCTTGCAGCAATCCGCATCACCAACGACGGCGACAGCGGCCTGCCGGCCGGCCTGATCACGCTCTATGAGCGCGACAAGGCGGGCTACGTCGCCTATGTGGGCGACGCGCGGCTTTCTGGCTTCCCTGTCGGCGAGACGCGGCTGCTGGCCTATGCGCTCGACGAGAAGATCGTGATCGAGCGCGACGCTGCCCAGACCGACCGCATCGCCACCGGCACCATCGCGCAGGGTGCGCTCAAGCTGTCGCGTGTCGTGCGCCAGACGATGACCTATCGCGTGAAAGGTCCGGCCAAGGAGCCGCGCCAGCTCGTGATCGTCCAGCGCCGCCTGCCGGGCTGGACCCTGGTCAAGCCGGAGCCGAAAGGCGTGGAGCTGAGCGAAGGCAACTATCGCATCACCTTCCAGCTTCCGGGCGGCGATGCAACCCAGACCCTGGAGGTCGTGCAGGAGCAGATTCAGCAGCAGGAGCTGCGCCTGGTCGACGGCTCCGCGGATCAGATCCGCGTCTATGCGCAGGCTCGCGAGTTCGACGACAAGACGCGCGAGGCGCTGACCAGGATCCTGCAGCTGCAGGCTGCGGTCACCGACGCCCAGCGCAAGGTCACGCAGGCCGACAGCGAGCGCCAGCAGATCGTGCAGGAGCAGGCCCGCCTGCGCGAAAACCTGGCGCGAGTGCCGGCCAACAGCGACCTGCAGCGGCGCTATCTCGCGACGCTCGATAGGCAGGAGACGGAGCTCGAAACGGTCGCCAAGCGCCGGGCCGATGCCGAGAAGAGCGTCGAGACGGCACGCGAGGCGCTGCGCAGCTACGTGGTGTCGCTGGGCTGAGGCTACCCCGCGCGTAAGGTCTTCACCGCGTCATCTCGCCGGAATAGATAGAGCAGGGCGCGCAGCGCCGTGCCTCGCTCGGACTGCAGGTCGGGATCACGCTCGATGATGAGCCGGGCCTCGTCTCGCGCAGCCTGCAGCAGTTCGGCATGGGCCGCGAGGTCGGCCAGGCGCATGTCGGGCAGGCCGCTCTGCCGGGTCCCCAGAACCTCTCCGGCGCCGCGCAGGCGCAGGTCCTCCTCGGCGATACGGAACCCGTCCTCGGTCTCGCGCATGATGGCGAGCCGCGCCTTGGCCGTCTCACCGAGCGGCTGGGCATAAAGCAGCAGGCAGGTCGACTTGGCGGCCCCGCGGCCGACACGGCCGCGCAACTGATGGAGCTGCGCGAGACCGAAGCGCTCGGCGTGCTCGATCACCATCACGGTGGCGGCGGGTACGTCGACGCCGACCTCGATCACCGTCGTCGCGACCAGGATCGACAGGTGGCCGTCGGCGAACGCGGCCATGGTCGCCTCGCGCTCGGCGCCCTTCAGGCGGCCATGGACGATCCCAACCTTGCCGGGGAAGCGTGCACTCAAGAGGCGGAAGCGCTCCTCGGCGTTGGCGAGGTCGACGTCCTCTGACTCCTCGATCAGCGGACAAACCCAGTAGACGCGCCCGCCACCAGCGATCTGGCGGCCGACGGCGTCGGCAACCTCGCCGACGCGCTCCAGCGCAATGGTGCGAGTGTCGATCGGCTGGCGGCCGGCCGGCTTCTCGGTGAGCTTGGAGACGTCGAGATCGCCGTAGGCCGCCAGCATCAGTGTGCGCGGGATGGGCGTGGCCGTCATCACCAGCAGGTCGACCGCATGTCCCTTCGACGACAACGCCATGCGCTGGTGCACGCCGAAGCGATGCTGCTCGTCGACCACGGCCAGGGCGAGGTCGGCGAACTCCACATCCTCCTGCACCAGCGCGTGCGTGCCGACGACGAGCTGGATCGAGCCGTCCGCCAGACCTTTCAACGTTTCCCTCTTCTGCTTCTGGCCGTCGCGGCCGGTCAGCAGGGCGAGCCGCACGCCGGCCGCCTCGGCGAGCGGCGCGATGGTGGCGTGGTGCTGGCGCGCCAGGATCTCGGTCGGAGCCATCAGCGCGGCCTGGGCGCCGGCTTCGACGCCGATCAGCATGGCGAGCAGGGCGACCAGGGTCTTGCCGCTGCCGACGTCGCCTTGCAGCAGGCGGATCATGCGCTCAGGCCTCGCCAGGTCGGCTTCGATCTCGGCGACGGCGGCTCTCTGGCTGGGCGTCAGCTCGAACGGCAGGCTTTCGAGGACCTTGGAGCGCAGCCGGCCGTCACCCCTGGTGGCATGGCCCGCGACGGTTCGATTGTGATGGCGCACCAAGGCGATGGCGAGCTGGCTGGCCAGAAGCTCGTCATAGGCGAGGCGGGCACGCGCCGGATGCATCGGCGAGAGGTCGGTCTGTTCGTCCGGTGCGTGAGCGCACGCCAGCGCGGCGTGCCAGCTGTCCCACTTGTTGTGCCTATGGAAAGCCGCGTCCTGCCACTCCGGCAAATGCGGCGAACGCTCGATGGCGGCGGCGATGGCCTTCTGCAGCGGTCGCTGCGTCAGGCCGGCAGTCAGGCCGTAGACCGGCTCGACGCGCAGGACTTGATCGCGCAGGTCTAGCGGTACGACATGGTCGGGATGCGTCATCTGCAGCTCGCCCTGCCAGATTTCGAGCTTGCCGCTCACCACACGGACCTCGCCCGGCGGCAGGAGCTTCTTCAGATAGTCCTCGCGACCGTTGAAGTAGGTCAGGCAGAGCCGCCCGGTCTCGTCGCTGCACCACACGCGATAGGGCTGGCGTGGATTGCGCGGCACGAGGTGCTCCTCGACAGTCACGGTGATGGTGGCGATGTCCCCCGCCTTGGCGTGCACCACTTCGGGCGCATTGCGGCGGTCGACCACGGCGAAGGGCAGGTGCCACAGCAGGTCGACGACCTGCGGACCTGCAACTTTCTCCACGAGCTTGCCCAGCCTTGGTCCGATGCCGGGCAGCGACGTCGTCTGGGCGAACAGGGGTGTCAGGCTCTGCGGGCGCATATTTGCCGAGCTTTTTGGCCGCGTGACTTCACCATCGCCGCCACCTATATGCTACGCCGCCTTCTGGGGAAAACATGACGCGCGAGATGGATCTCGAGACGCGGCGCAAACGTTTGCTTTACCGCAGCGTCTATCGTGGCAACAAGGAGAACGACATCCTCCTCGGCCAGTTCGCGCGGGCCCATATCGCGGAGTTCGGCTCAGCCGAGCTCGACCAGTACGAGCGGCTGCTGGCGGCGAGCGACAACGAGATCTTCGACTGGGTCACCGGCCAGGCGGAGGTTCCGCCGGAAGCCGATAGCCCGGTACTGCGCAGGCTAAAAGCGTTTCGCGTGAGGTTCTAGTAGTGGCGTCGCTTTCCGAAACCCTGTCCGTCATCCCGCGTAAGCCCGGCCGCTGGACGATCGCCGGCCTGCCCGAGGGCGCCGATGCCTTGGCGCTGGCGGAGCTTGCCCGCACCACCGGCGGGCAGGACATCCTGCACGTGGCGCGCGATGGGCAGCGACTGGAGCGCCTGCAGGACGGCCTGCGCTTCTTCGCACCCGAACGCGAGGTCCTGGTCTTTCCGGCATGGGACTGCCTGCCTTACGATCGCATGTCGCCGCATCCCGACATCGTCGCCGAGCGGCTCGAGACGCTGGTGCGTCTGGCTCAGCCCCGGAAGCCGGGCTCACCGGCACGTATCATCCTCGCTTCGGTCGGGGCGGCGCTGCAGAAGGTGCCGCCGCGCAGCCTCTACGCCGAGGCGGCAGTCGTCTTGAAGAAGGGCCAGACGATCGATGCCAGCTGGCTGACGAAGTTCCTGGGCGAGAATGGCTACGGCCGCTCGGAGACCGTCATGGAGCCCGGCGAGTTTGCGGTACGCGGCGGCCTGGTCGATCTGTTCCCGCCCGGTACGCACGAGCCGCTGCGTCTCGACCTGTTCGGCGACGTGCTGGAGGAGATCCGGTCGTTCGATCCCATGAGCCAGCGCTCGAGCGGCACGTGCGAGGAGGTCGTGCTGCTGCCTGTGAGCGAGGTGTTGCTGACCAAGGACAGCATCGCGCGCTTCCGCGGTGGCTATCGCGAGCTGTTCGGCAACGCCAGCGACGACGCGCTCTACGAGGCGGTCTCGGCCGGCCAGCGCCATGTCGGCATGGAGCACTGGCTGCCTCTATTCCATGAACGGCTGGAGACTTTGCTCGACTATTGCCCTGCTGCCGTCGTCACCGCGGATCACCAGGTCGGCGAAGCCTTCGACGCGCGACACGAGCTCATAACCGACTACTACGACGCCCGGGTGAAAACCGGCGCCAAGGGCGGCATGAGCGGGGCCGCCGACTACAAGCCCGTGCCGCCGGAGCAGCTTTACCTGAAACCGTCGGAGTGGGACCGACTGCTCGAGGGCCATGCCGTCGGCCAGTTCACCAGCTTCGATGCCGCGCCCGACTCTTCGAACACGATCGATCTCGCCGGCCGACGCCACGAAGGCTTTGCGCGGGCACGCACCGCGCAGGGCGTCAACCTGTTCGACGTCGTTGCCGAGCATGTGAAAGCAGCCAACGCCGCCGGGCGGCGTGTTCTGGTCGCGGGATACACCGAGGGATCGGCGAGCCGCCTGCAACATCTCCTGCAGGACCATGGTGCCACCACGCCGGTGCCTGTTCCCGACTTCGCGACGGTGCAGGGCCTGCCGCCGGGCGCGCTCGGCATCGCCGTCTGGCCCGTCGAGCACGGCTTCGTGCTGGATGCCCTGGAGGTCATCGGCGAAGAGGACATTCTAGGCGATCGCCTGTCCCGTCCGGCCAAGAAGCGCCGGCCCTCCGAACGCTTCATCGCCGAAGCGGCGGCGCTGAGCGAGGGTGACCTTGTCGTCCATCGCGAGCATGGCGTCGGCCGCTACGAGGGCCTGATCACGCTCGAAATCCAGAACGCGCGGCACGACTGCCTGCGTCTGACCTACGAAGGCGGCGACAAGCTGTTCGTTCCGGTCGAGAACATCGACGTGCTGAGCCGCTACGGCTCGGCCGAAGAGGGCGCCGTCCTCGACCGCCTGGGCGGCGTTGCCTGGCAATCGCGCAAGGCGCGGCTGAAGCAGCGCATTGCCGACATGGCCGACCGGCTGATCAAGATCGCGGCCGAGCGCGCCATCCGCCGCGGCGAGACAATGAGCCCGCCAGAGGGCGCCTACGAGGAGTTCTGCGCCCGCTTCCCCTATGCCGAGACCGACGACCAGCTCCAGGCGATCGCCGACGTGGTCGACGACCTGTCGTCGGGCAAGCCGATGGACCGCCTGATCTGCGGCGACGTGGGCTTCGGCAAGACCGAGGTGGCATTGCGGGCAGCCTTCGTCGCGGCACTGTCGGGCAAGCAGGTGGCGGTGATCGGCCCTACGACCCTGCTGGCCCGCCAGCACCATCGCACCTTCATCGAGCGCTTCCAGGGCCTGCCGGTACGCATCGGCCGCCTGTCGCGGCTGGTGCCGGCCAAGGAGGCAAAGGCCACCAAGGAGGCGATGAAGGAGGGCAACGTCGACATCGTCGTCGGCACCCACGCGCTGCTCGCCAAGAGCGTCGAGTTCAAGGATCTCGGGCTGCTGATCGTCGACGAGGAGCAGCATTTCGGCGTCGCCCACAAGGAACGCCTGAAGGAACTCCGCGCCGACGTCCACGTGCTGACGCTGACGGCGACGCCGATCCCACGCACGTTGCAGCTGGCGCTGACCGGCGTGCGCGACATGAGCCTGATCGCCACGCCGCCCGTCGACCGTCTGGCCGTGCGCACCTTCGTGACCCCGTTCGACGGCGTCAGTATCCGCGAGGCGCTGTTGCGCGAGCAGTATCGCGGCGGCCAGAGCTTCTACGTCTGCCCCCGCATCGAGGACCTCGCCGAGGTCGCGGCCAACCTGCGCGAGCTGGTGCCCGAGATCCGCATGGCAATGGCGCACGGCAAGCTCTCGCCGACCACCATCGAGAACACCATGCAGGACTTCGTCGACGGCAAGTTCGACGTTCTGCTCTCGACCAACATCGTCGAGAGCGGGCTCGATATCCGCAACGCCAACACCATGGTGATCCACCGCGCCGACATGTTCGGCCTGGCCCAGCTCTACCAGCTGCGCGGGCGCATCGGCCGCGGCAAGATGCGGGCCTATGCCTATCTCACGGTGCCGCCCGGCCGGGCGTTGAACGAGGCGGCGTCCAAGCGACTGGAGGTCATGCAGACCCTGGATACGCTGGGCGCAGGCTTCCAGCTCGCCAGCCACGACCTCGACATCCGTGGCGCCGGCAACCTGCTTGGCGAAGAACAGTCGGGCCACATCCGCGAGGTCGGCATCGAGCTCTACCAGCAGCTGCTTGAGGAGGCGGTGGCCTCGGCGCGCGGGCGGGCGCAGGAGGCCGCTCAGGCCGAGTGGTCGCCGCAGCTCAATCTCGGCATCCCGGTGCTGCTTCCCGAGGAGTACATTGCCGATCTCTCGGTGCGCATGGGCCTCTATCGGCGTATTGGTGCGCTCGCCAGCCAGGCCGACATCGATTCCTTCGCTGCCGAGCTGGTCGACCGTTTCGGCAAGATGCCGCCGGAGGCCGAATTCCTGCTGAACACCGTGGCCCTGAAGGTGCTGTGCCGAGCGGCGGGCGTCGATCGCATCGATGCCGGCGAGAAGGCGGTCGTGCTGTCGCTGCACGACAACAAGTTCGCCAAGCCCGAGAAGCTCATCGCCTGGCTGCAGAAGAACGCGCCGCTGGTGCGGCTCCGCCCCGACCACCGCGTGATCGTGCAGCGCGCCTGGAACGACGAGCGCCAGCGCCTTTCCGGGGTGACTTCGATCGTTTCTTCCTTGGCGAAACTCGCCGCCTGACCTTGGGCTCGAGGAGGGGCCGCACGGCGCGTCCGGCACAACGGAGCAGCCAGTCGCTGAGCCGCGTGTCGCCCGAGGCGCGGGCAAGGGCGACGGCGCCGACGGCCAGGATCACCGCCACCGTGGCATCGCCGTCTAGTTTGCGCTTCCTGGCGCCGGCCAATTCGGTGATCGCGGCATGGAGCAGGTTGGCATAGGCCAGCCGGGCCGGCAGCGCTGCGCGGGCGATGTCGGAAGGCAGGGTGGCCAGCACGCAGGAGGGCGCACTCGCGACGAGCTCGGCCTTGTCCAGATAGGCCTTCAGCACAATGGCCGGTGCCGCGCCACGTAACCGCGCACGCAGGCCGGTGCCGGCGATGATGGCCTCGGTGAACAGGTCGTCCTTGGAGTCGAAATGCGCATAGAAGGCGCCGCGCGTCAGCCCGGCTGCCAGCATGACGTCGTCGATGCTCGTGCCAGCATAGCCGCGCAGCCGGAACAGCCGGCCAGCATGATCGAGGATTTCTGCGCGGGTGCGGGCGGTCCGGTTGGGATTCTGGGGCATGATATGACGATAATCATATCATATGATATACATCACGTCATGCCCAGGCACCGACCGCCGCGCCGCCTTTCTGGCGGCCCTCGGAAGGATCGCTGGTATCAGGCCGTCGACTGTGCCGCGCTGGTCGCCGCGTCGCGTTCGGCAAGATTGAAGACCTCGACGAAGGCCGACGGCGGTTGCGCCCCGGAGACGGCGTACTTGCGGTTGACGATGAAGCAGGGCACGCCGTTGATGCCCAGGCGGCGGGCGTAGACGTCGGAGGCTACGACCTCCTGCCGGCCTTCGTCGCTCATCAGGTAGCGGCGGGCGCGCAGCTCCTCGATGCCGACGCGTACGGCGCATTCGACGACCGTCTCCATGTCGCCGATGTCGCGGCCTTCCTCGAAGTAGAGCTTGAAAAGCTCGGCGACGGTCTCGTCCTGGACGTTGTTCTTCGCACTCCAGTGCACCAGCCGGTGCGACAGCACGGTGTTGGGCGTGCGCCGGATGCGCGAGAACTGGAATTCGATGCCGGCCTCTCGCCCGCTTTCGGCGATCGCCTGGTAGATCTGGCGTGGCCGGTCGCCGCCGCCGAACTTGGCGCGCACATAGTCGTCGCGCGTCATGCCCTCGGGCGGCATGTCGGGATTGAGCTGGAAAGGGCACCAGGCCACGGCCACATCCGTGCGGCCGCTCTGCGCCAGCGCCCGCTCGAACCGCCTTTTGCCGATGTAGCACCAGGGGCAGATCGTGTCGGAAACGACGTCGACGTAAATCATGCCGCGAGCTTACGCCTTTCGCGCCAGTGCAGAAAGAGAGCGGAAGCCGCGACGGTCCCCATGGCGATGGATGTCAGCCATGCAGCCGCGGGCCAGCCGCCCGACGAAACCAGCGCGCCGGTGATCGGCGGACCGATCAGGCCACCGAAATTGGAGCCCTGCATCAACAGGCCGGTCGTAGCGCCGATCAGCTCCGGCCGTGGCGAGTGCACGGGGACGCCTGAGAACAGAGCGCCAGGCACGACACCGATCACCGCCGAATAAATGCAGGCCAGCACGAGACGCCACAGGTCCGGCACGCCGTCGATGAAGATGCCGGCAGCGCAGAACGCCATGGAGATCGACGCACAGGTGATCACTGCGACGCGCGGCATGCCGCGCTGCAGCAGGAAGCCGGCAAGCAGGTTTCCGGCTACATTCAACGTGGTCACCAACGCGGTGAGGATCGCCGCCGTCGAGGTCGAAAAGGCCAGGCGCTCGATCTGCAAGGTCGGCAGGAAGCCGACGACGGCCAGCCAGCAACAGGAATAGGCCCCGAAGCAGACGGCGATGGCGAGCGGTCCGCCGCTGGTGACCACGTCGGCCATTTCGTGGAGGATCGGCCGCCGCCTGGCAGGCTGGGCATCGAGTTCGCGCCTCGGCACGGCGCTCAGCAACAGCGCGATCAGCATGAGCAGCGACGCGGCCGACGCCACGAGCCAGACTGGGCGCCACGACGCTTCCGGCAGGATGACGGAAGCTGCCAGCATCATGCTGCCCGCCCCGGCCGGCATGTAGGAGGTCCAGATCGTTATGGCGCGGTGCCGGTCGCTCGGCGCGGTGATGCGCAGAATCAGGGTAGGCACCGACACGGTGACGACGATGAAGCCCAGGCCTTCGAGAAAGCGCGACAGCAGCAGCAGATCGATGCTGGAGGTGAACGCGCCGAGCAGGCTCGCTGCACAGCATAGCGCGGTGCCGAGTACCACCAGGCGACGATGGCCGAAGCGGTCCACGGTCAGCGCGATCACCATGCCGCCAAGGGCGGCCGTCATGTTCACGAGCGACAGCAGCCAGCCGGCCTGTCGCAGGCTGACACCCAGAGTGTCACGGATCGATGGAATCGAGGGCGGTACCTTGCCGACATAGAGAGCCGCCACCATGCCGGCGGCGACCAGAAGGCCGACCAGACCCCAGGGAGTACGCGCTGAACTCAGTACTGGACCCGTGCCGTCATGGCGCCGTCTACGATGAAGTTGGTCCCACTCACGAACGAGGCCTGCCGGCCGGCCAGGAACACCACGCACGCCGCAACCTCCTGCGGCGTGCCCATGCGGCCCGACGGATTGCGCGCCAGCATGCGCTTGTAGCGCTCGGCGCCGGCGTCGCGCTGGCGGCCCCAGGTGTTGCCGTCCTCGAGGATGGTGCCCGGTGAGACGACATTGGCGCGCACGCCCTTGGGCGCCATGTCGATGGCGAGCGACTTGGCGAACGGCACCAGTGCGCCCTTGACCGATCGGTAGGGTGATGTCGGCCCCGAAACCTCGACGAACGACACGGTGCCGATGATGGCGAGCGTGGCGCCGAGCCCCGTCTTCTCGAGGTGCGGGCGGGCATGATGGACGGCGTTGACGGTAGAGACGATGTCGATGTCGATCGCCTTGCGCCAGCCCGCTTCCGTGTCCTCGGTCCCAAGCGCGCTCACGTTCGCGACGAAATGGTCGAGGCCGCCATCGCCGGCGAAGTCGTCGATCCATTTTTTCAGGGCCCCGTTGTCGGTGACGTCGAGGGCAGTGCCTTCGGCGCGGTGTTGCCGCGACCGCCAGTCCGTCTCGCGCTCCTTCACGAGCTTGGCGTCGCGGGCGCAGAAGCCGACGACTGCGCCTTCCGCCAGGAAGGCTTCGACGATGGCGCGACCGATGCTCTTGGTGCCACCAGTGACCAATACACGCTTGCCCTTGAGACCGAGATCCATAATTCCCCCGAAACCGACGCTCGCCTATAAGGCGGGGCATCAAACTAGGGAGCACGTCCGATGTCCAAGCGATTCGACCTGACGGGCAAGGTGGCCCTGGTCACCGGCGCATCGTCGGGACTGGGCGTGCACTTCGCGCGCACGCTCGCGGCGGCAGGTGCCTCGGTCGCTATCGCCGCGCGGCGCGCCGATCGGCTGGCCTCCCTACAGGCGGAATTGCAGTCGGCTGGTAGCAAAGCCATTGCCGTCGGACTCGACGTACAGGCGGGCGACCGGATCGCCGCGGCGTTTGCCGACGTGGAAAAGGCACTGGGGCCGATCGACATCGTTGTCAACAATGCCGGCATCTCGATTGTCAAGCCGGCGTTGGAGATGCCGATCGAGGATTGGGATGCCGTGGTCAACACCAACCTGCGCGGCGCCTGGCTGGTGGCGCAGGCCGCGGGCAAGAGTTGGCTGAAGGGCAAGCGACCCGGCGTGATCGTCAATATCGCCTCGATCCTGGGCCTCCGTACGATCGGGCAGGTGGCACCCTACAATGCGTCGAAGGCCGGGCTGATCCATCTCACGCGCGCGCTCGCCATGGAATGGGCGCGTCACGACATCCGAGTGAATGCGATCTGTCCCGGCTACATCGAGACGGAGATGAACAGCGACTTCTGGAAGACACCTGGCGGCCAGCGCCTGATCGACCGCATCCCGCAGCGGCGGATCGGCAAGCCCGAGCATCTCGACGGCCCTCTGTTGCTGCTGTCGTCGGAAGCGGGGAGTTTCATGACCGGCAGCATCCTGACGGTCGATGGCGGGCACACGGTGAGCTCGCTTTGAAGTAGCGGCCGCTTCAGGCTCGCTCCTGTCACCAGCCGTTGATGCGGTCGTAGACGTCGACGACCGACTTGCCGCCATCGAGCTCGCTGTCGACGACGTAGTAGCGGTCGTAAGCTGCTGCCGTGATGCAGGCATGATTGGGCAGGATTCGCACGCGCGAGCCGATCGGCAGGTTGCCGTAGGGGATCGGCTCCTCGGCGCCGACGAAGCCGTGTTCCTGCGAGCAGGCGACGACGGCCATGTCCTTGGCAGGCGCATCGACGATGGTACCGTAGCCGACCTGCGGCTTGAACTCCTGGGCGCTGATGTCCTTGGAGAGGGCCAGCGCGCCGGCGTCGACCAGCACCTGGTTGCGATGCGGGTAGTGGCCGATCACCGAGGCCAGCACCGACAACGCGAGATCAGACGGCGCGCACGAGCCGATGTATTCCTGGTCGAGATCGTTGAATACGTAGACGCCCGGCCGCATCTCGGTGATGCCGGTGAAGTCGCGCGAGTGCATGGCCGTCGGCGTCGAGCCGCCCGAGACGATGGGGCAGGGGATGCCGGCGGCCCGCAGTTTCTCGGCCGCGCCGACGATCGCACGGCGTTCCTGTTCGGCGACGGCCGCGATGCCGTCTTGCGTGCTCTCATGATAGGAGTGGCCCGCGTGTGTCATGACGCCTGCCAATTCGACGCCCGGTGCGTCATTCAGGATGCGGGCAATATCCAGCAGGCCGGGCAACTCGGGCCAGGGCAGGCCGGCGCGCCCGCCGCCGCTGTCGACCTCGATGAAGACCGAGAAGGTGTCGCCGTTCTTCGCTGCGTCAGCGATCGCCTTGGCCACGGCGACATTGTCGGTAACGACTCGCAGGTTGACGCCGCCGCGGCGCAACTCGGCGATGGCTGCCAGCTTGGACGGCACGACGCCCACAGCATAGAAGATGTCCTTGAAACCGCCGTCAGCGAAGTAGCGCGCCTCGGCCAAGGTCGAGACTGTGATGCGCCCGTCATGGCCCTCGACCGCCATGCGGCCCACCTCGACCGATTTCGCCGTCTTGAGGTGGGGCCGCAGCATGACGCCGGCGGCACGCAGACGTTCACTCATGCGCTTGAGGTTGCGGCGCAGGATCGCCCGGTCGAGAATGAGAGCGGGCGTCGGCAGGTCATCGAGGGTCTGGGCGGCCATGATGACGAGTCTAGCATGCCGATCGAGAACGAACGAAAGTTTGTCCTGAAGGACGATGGCGACCTGGAGGCGCGCCTGGCAACGCGCGCTGGCGTGACCAGAAGCTATTTGCGCCAAGCCTATCTCGACGTGTCGGGCATGCGCATCCGATCGGTCCAGGAAGGCGGAGCGATGCGCTACGTCTTCACGTACAAGCGGCCCGTCGACGGCCAGATCGTCGAGATCGAGACGGAGATCAGCGCTGTCGATTTCGAGCGGCTGTGGTCCCAGCGTCGTGAGACCTTGCAGAAGCTGCGCTACTCGTGGACCGACGCTCCCTTCCACTGGGATGTCGACTTCTTCAAGACCGATGGCGACAGCACCTACTTCGTCCAGGCGGAGGTCGAGATGCCGGAGGGCCAGGTCGAGCCGCCGCCATTGCCGCCCGACCTCGCCGACCACCTGCTGGGCATAGCCCCGGCCGGCGATCCACGTTTCGCGTCCAAGCGCCTGGCCAGCCAGGCGCATGCCGAGCAGCTTTTGGCCGACATCACGAGCAAGGGGAGGATCGAGTGAAGATCGCGCGCATCGACACGCATTCGGTGAAGGTTCCGTACACCTTCGGCGGCAGTCACAAGGGAGAAGGCCTGCGCACCTGGACAACCAACAACATCCTGCTGGTACGGGTCGAGACCGACAGCGGCATCGTCGGCTGGGGAGAGGCTTTCTGCTACGCCTGCACCGATGCCGTGCGCGCCGCCGTGCACAACATGATCGCGCCCATCGCCATCGGCCAGGACGCGCGCGATATCGCCAGGCTCTCCTACGACCTGCAGCAGAAGCTGCACCTGTTCGGCCGTTACGGCATCACGATCTTCGCCTTGTCGGGACTCGACATCGCCTTGTGGGACATCGCCGGCAAGGCAGCCGGTCTGCCGTTGCATCGGCTGTTGGGCGGGGCGGGTCGTGAGAAGCTGCCGGCCTACGCCAGCCTCCTTAAGTACCGCGAGCCGGAGAAGGTCGCGGCCCGCACCAGGCAGGCTGTCGAGGAGGGCTACCGTTACGTCAAGCTGCACGAAACCGAGGAACCCGAAGTCAAGGCGGCGCGCCTGGCGGCGGGAAACGACGTCGCCATCATGGTCGACACGAACTGCCCGTGGACGCCGGAGCAGGCGCGGCACATGACCCTGAAACTGCGACAGTACGACCTGCACTGGCTGGAAGAGCCGATTTTTCCGCCCGAGGACTTCGCCGCCATCGCCCGCTTGCGCGAGGGAACGGGTGTGCCCATGGCCGCGGGCGAGAACAACTGCACCTCGTTCCAGTTCCGCGACATGTTCGCCGCCGGCGCGGTCGACTACGCCCAGCCCAGCGTCACCAAGGTCGGCGGCGTCACGGAGTTCCTGAAGGTCGCCAATCTCGCCGATGCCGCGGGCGTGACGCTCATGCCGCACTCGCCGTATTTCGGCCCGGGCTTCCTCGCCACGCTCCATCTGCTGGCCGCACACGGCGGACCCGGCGGCATGATCGAGCGCTACCACCTCGACCTCGAGGCGAGCCTCTACGGCGACCTTGTGATGCCGGTCGACGGCGGTTTCGTGGTGCCGACCGGGCCGGGCCTGGGACGCGATCCCGACCCTGACGTGCTGAAGACCTACGGCGCGTAGCGGAGCGCGGACCGCCAGGTCCGCAGTCCGTCAGCGCTGCGGCCGGTTCCGCGGCACCTGCACGATCGACCAGGGATCGGGCAGTTCGCCGACCGGGCAGTCGATCAGCACCGGGCCGCCGCGAGCGATGCCGCGCGAGATCGCGGTGCTCAGCTCCTCGGGCGACTTCACGCGCTCGGCGTGCACGCCGAAGCTCTCGCCCAGCTTGACGAAGTCGGGATTGCGCAGGTCGCTGGCGATGGTGCGGTTGTTGAAAGACTGCTGCTGGATGCGCTTGACGTTGCCGTAGGCGCCGTCGCTGAACACGACCGCCACCACGCCGATGCCGTGCTGTGCCGCCGTCGCCATCTCCATGGCGGTGAACATGAAGCCGCCGTCGCCGTTGATCGACACGACCGGCGTGTCGGGTTTGGCGACCTTGACGCCGAGCGAGGTCGCATAGCCCCAGCCCAACGTGCCCTGGTACCCCGTCGACAGGAAGGTGCGCGGCTTGTAGGTCGGCCAGGCAAGTCGAGCGACGTAGCCCATCTGCGTCAGCTCGTCGACCAGGATGCCGTCCTCGGGCAGAGCCTTGCGGATGGCCTCGAGGTACTCAACCTGCGGCGCGAGCTTGTCACGCACCGTCTTGTTGGCGCGCGCCTTCACCTCGGCCACGTGCTCTCCGCGGCCGTTCGTCTTGACCGTGTGTTTGCCAAGCCTGTCGGCGAGGGCCTTCATCGTCGCCGTGGCGTCGCCGATGATGCCGATCTCCGGCCGGCGCTGGCGGTCGAGCTCCTCGCCGTCGATGTCGACGCGGATGATCTTGAGCTTGTCGTCGAGCCCCCAGTTCTGCTGTTGCGGCTGCAGGCGCGTACCCACGGCCAGGACCACGTCGGCTTCACCCCAGAACAGGTAGCCGGCGGGCATGGTGACGGACAGGCGATGGCGGCCGTCGATCACGCCCTGGCCCATGCGGCCGGTCATGACGGGCGCGTCCAGCATCTCGGCGATGCGCGCGATGGACTCGCCTGCATCCTGGGCGCCGCCGCCGACCACGATCATAGGCTTCTGCGCGCTGCCCAAAAGCTTGGCTGCGCGGTCGACGGCGTCCTCGTCAACGGGGCATGGGTCGGCCTTCGCCGGTGTCGATATCAACTCGACCGGAGCTTTGCGCGCCCAGGTGTCCATCGCACATTCGAGCGCAACGGGACGCCGCCGCCCCGACAGCAGCCGACGGAAGGCTTCGTTGACCAGGGCGGGCGCAGCGGCGGGCGAGGTTATGCGATCGGCCCACTTGGTTAGGCCGCGCATTATCGCGAGCTGGTCGGGCAGTTCGTGCAGCTGGCCGAGATTGCGGCCGATCATCGCTTGCTGAATTTGCCCGGTCAGCGCCAGCACCGGCGCGTTCGCCGCGAACGCCGTCGAAAGCGCGGCCGTGGTATTGAGGAAGCCGGGCCCCGGGACGACCACGTAGGCCGACGGCGACCCCGTCGCCATCGCGTAGCCCAATGCCATGTACGCGCAGGCCTGTTCGTGGCGCGCGTGGACCGGCTTGACGGCGTTGGTGCGGTCGTAAAGGGCGTCGAAGAACGGATCGTTCTGTACGCCGGGCAGACAGAAGATCGTGTCGATGCCGTTCACTTCGAGCATCGAGACGACGGCTTGGGCGGTCGTGAGTGTGGTCATGATTCCTCCTCCCCCGTCATAGGGGGGAGGCCGCAAGGGGGGAAGCCATGCAGGCTATCCCATGAGGTAAGAAAACTATGATCTCAAACCGGGGTGAGGAGCGCGGGCTCAGTCCACTCGTGCTCCCGACGCCTTGATGATCGGTGCGAGTCGCGCCTCCTCGGAATTGCGATAGGCGAGCGTGTCGGCTGGAGAGCGCCAGATCGCCGTCGCGGCGAGGTCGAGGAACTTGGCTTTGATGTCCTCGCTCTCCAGAGCCTTCTTCGACAGCTCAGACAGGCGCGCCACGATGTCGGGCGGCAACTTGGCCGGCCCGGTGAGCGTGGTCCATGAATTGATGTCGAAGCCCGGCAAGGTCTCGGAGACCGCCGGCACGTCCGGCACGACGGGGGTACGTTCCTTGGACGTGACGCCAAGGGCGCGCACCTTGCCCGCCCGCAATTGGGCAAGCGCTCCCGGGATGTTGTCGAAGATCATGCTGACCTGGCCGGCCAGCAGGTCCTGCATCGCCGGCGCCGCGCCGCGATAGGGCACGTGCATCATGTCGACCTTGGCCATCACCTTGAACAGTTCGCCTGACAGATGCAGCGTCGTGCCGTTGCCGGCCGAGGCGTAGGAATATTTACCGGGGTTCGCCTTCAGAAGCGCGATCAGCTCCGCGATGTTCTTCGCCGGCAGGTCGAGATTGACGACCAGCATGTTGGGCAGCTGCCAGATCGTCGATACGAACGTGAAGTCGTCCGGCACCTTGAACGGCAACTTGGCGTACAGGGTAGGAGCGATCGCGTGGCTGGCAATGCCGCCGAGGCCGAGCGTGTAGCCATCGGCCGGGGACTGCGCCAAGGCATCCACGCCGACGTTGCCGCCTGAACCGCCCTTGTTCTCGACAACCCATTGCTGGCCGGTGAGTTCTGCCATCTTGGCGCAGAAGATGCGCGACAGGGTGTCGGTGGCACCGCCGGCGGGAAACGGATTGATGTAGCGGACCGTCTTGTTGGGATAGCTACCCTGGGCCGATACGATGGCGGGTGCCGCCAGGGCGCCACCCAATCCGGCGAGCACGGTGCGGCGGCCGACGAGAGTCGTTGCGTTCTTCACTTGGTTTCCTCCCTAAAGCAGCGCGAAGGTGCCAAACAGGGTTCGGGCGGTCGACGACTTTCAGCGAAATTTTTTGGCACGCGCGTTCGCGTCGCTTGGAAAGCAGCAGATCTCGCCACTATGGTCCGTATCGCGGAACGGCTGGGGAGCCGGTGCGCCCCTACGACAGAGCGAGCAAGCCGATGCGCACGGTCCTGCCATCCACCGGTGAGAGGAGCCGGTCGACCTTCTCGTGTGTGCGGCGCCAGATCGGTACGGCCGCGCGCAGAACCTGCTTTCCAGTGCTGGTGAGCGAGAGCAGCCGGCTGCGCCGGTCATCGGGATCGACCGTCGTCAACACGAGCCGGCGGCGCTCCAGTGGCTTCAGATTGGCCGTCAGCGTGGTCCTGTCCATGGCCAACAGGTCAGCGACGGACCCGATCGACGGTGGTCTCCGCCGGTTGAGCGACATCAGGAGGGAGAACTGACCGCTGGTCAGGCCGACCGGGCGCAGCGCTTCGTCGAAGCGGCGTGCCAGGGTGCGGGCGGCGCGCTGGGCGGCGAGGCACAGACAATGGTCGTGGACGTGCACCGTCGTCGCGAAGGCGACGTCGTAGGATGTCACAGGTCTCAGCTTTGACATGGCATATTTAGGTTGATATCAACTCACTTCGTCAAGGCCAAACGACGGCCTTCCTTGCACCTGAAACCGATCGGGAGTTCGCAATGACCTACGTCGCCGGATTTGTCGCCGCCGTGCCTGCGGCGAACAAGGAAGCCTATCGCAAACACGTCACCGACGCTGCTCCGTTGTTCAAGGAGTTCGGCGCCACCCGCATGGTAGAGGCGTGGGGCGACGATGTGCCGGACGGCAAGGTCACCGACTTCAAGGGGGCGGTGAAGGCCAAGTCCGACGAGGTCGTGGTGTTCTCGTGGATGGAGTTCCCCAGCAAGGCCGCCCATGACGCCGCGACGCAAAAGATCATGAGCGATCCGCGCATGAAGGAGGTCGCTGACCGCATGCCGTTCGACGGCAAGCGTATGATCTATGGCGGCTTCGCCAGCCTGATCGATGACGGAACCAGGACGAAGCCAGGCTATGTCGACGGCTATCTGGTGCCGGTACCGACCGCCCAGAAGGGGGCCTATCTCGCGATGGCGCAAAAGGCGGCGCAGGTCTTCAAGGACCATGGCGCGATCCGAGTCGTCGAGGCGTGGGGCGACGACGTGCCCGACGGCAAGGTCACCGACTACAAGGGCGCCGTGAAAGCGACCTCCGACGAGAACATCGTCTACAGCTGGGTCGAGTGGCCGAGCAAGCAAGTACGTGACGAGGGCTGGAAGAAGGTGATGGCCGACGAGCGCATGCAATCGGGTCAGAACTCCATGCCGTTCGACGGTAAGCGCATGATCTACGGCGGCTTTGCACCGATCCTCGACGCTTAGCCCTCTCTTTCGGACCGTGCCGTTGCAGGCTGCTCATAAGCCCGAGCTTGCAAGATGGCGCGCTGTCAAAAGAACATGAGTTAGCGATGCGGAGGTGACTGCTCGTCCCTTTGCATCGCCTCGCCGGCCGCCAGAAGCTCAGCGCGTCGGTGTGTCACGATCGCCTGATTTTCCGACACGTACTCGCCCCAGGTTATGTCGCGATCCACCAGCCGCGCCATGTTGGCGTCGGCGCGGGTGTAACTGTCGGTCAGGATCGCAACGATGGCGGGATGGACCTTGGCCGCGCTCTCAAGCGCCATCTTGCGGCAGGGCGCGACATACTCCTGGTAAAGTGATCGCAGAAGGGCCGCCTCCTGGGGCGCCGCTTTCGCGGGGTTGCTCTTCATGGAGGCGGTCGGGCTGTCGGCGTGATCGCCCATCGTATGCCTGAGAGCCTGGTGCTGCGGACTGGTCAGGACCTTGCGCCAGCAGGCATCGATGGCCGGTGCATCCGTTGAAGCGATGCCATGAACGCGCGCCGCTTCCGGCGGCGTCCTGCTCACGCAGCCGATGAGCATGACAGCGGCGGCGATGACGAGCAGCTTGGACAGGTCAATCGGCGGCGTCATCCCGAAGGCCGCATTCCGAGAGGTCTGGAACCATGGTGGCGTCTCCTGGCATGCGTTCAACAAACATCGAACAAGGCGAGGCCGGCCGAATTGTGGGATTCGCCTGGAGACCTAACAGGCGACGGTGCAGAAGATAACCAAGGGCAAGGCCACGAATCCAGGTTGCAAGCTCGATGTCGGTTGTATGTAGCGGGACGGTAACACGCCTCGCTCTGGAGAACAGGCGTCTACTGGGTTGGCACTCCGCTATTGCCTCTGTCGAACCGCCAGGCCAGGGAACGTCTTTGCCGTCGGCATCGTGAATAGGGACCCGAGTCCGATGCCTCGGGGCTGGGTTGTGAAGCCGCTGGCGGTCTACAGGATGCCTCTGCTGCGCTGCCGCGAGACAGCCGGTTCGGCTCGCCGTTGAAGCTCAAGCAAGGTGCCCTGGGTGAGACCCGAGACAGCCGTGGACGTGACATATTTCACATGGACCGTGAACAACTTGCCGCGGCAGGCGTCGCACCAGAGACAGCATGCGAAGCCGAGGCTGTATGCCGGCGTGGAGCCGTTCAACAATCCACAGACAGTGTGGCACGGGTGCAACGCTCGAAGGTCAACTTCGACCGTCCGGCGTCACGGTTTCTTGACACACCTCGGGCCTTCGTGATTTTTCCCAGGCACAACGCCGCTGCACATACCTCCGCCGCATACTCGCGGCGCGGGCTGTGACAGGAAGGACCATATGGCGAGCGAACGAACGAGAACGTGTCAAGCGTCAAGCCCAAGCGAAGATTGGTCGACCGGTCACACTTTGAGCGAATGGGCCGACTACCTCGACATGACGCGTGCCGAAGCCGTTGAGAAGTTCAAGCGATGGGAAGGACGCGGCTGGTGCGAGGTCGCGTGGGCCGACAATGGGCAGATCTTTCTGCGGGTGACGCAACGCGGCGTCGCCATTGCCGACCGCATCACGGGATCCACGCCACTTCGCCTGCACTAGGACACCGTTGGGCAATAGTTCGTGCGTAATCGGACTCTACGTGCCCCTGCCAACATTCAGCACGAGCTAGAGAAACGGCGCTCCACCAAGCCTTGACGATTTGGAGACCACACGACGCAACGCCCATTGCGAAGGTAGTGAGAGCAACTGACAGGCAGCCGGCGGCATTCGCTGGATATGAATCAGTCGATCACAAGCGCCAGAAGATACACCTATTCATTCTGGAAGAACCGAATTGAGGAAACACGAGCCAAAGCAGAAGCCATTCGAGATCCAGCGCCAGGCAAACGATGCTTACCATTGTCCAAATGTACGAGGCGATGGCGAAACGGGCGCAGGCGGATGAGGGTCTCAGGATAGTCGAGAGCGGTCCGTGAATTGAGCGCTGCCCTGTTGTTGGCCGTTTGACGCTTGTTGGCGGCACACCAATCGATCGCCGACCCACACCTCGAAGCCGTCGAATCCATGCTCCGCGTGCGTTCGGATCGCAGCCTCAGCCTGTCTCGCGAGACCGGCGTCTGAATCTGCTCTCAAGAACGTTACACCTGCGACTAAATTCTTCCGCAGAAAATAACAGTGCATTCGGTCACCCACACATTGGACGAACGCGGCAGTGCCCCGTTCAGCCCAAGCAGTTGGCCCAAATGCCTTTGGCCAATACCTGCTGGCGCACACGCACCCTTGCCTGCGCGGGCCTCGTCCGCTTCCTCAGAAATGGCATCGACAAAATCTTGATGCATCGAGTCACAGTTTCGACACGGAAATTGAAGGGACACGGCACGTTACCTAGCGTCGGATCGGAAGCGCGGCGTGTGGGCCGCAGCGCCGAGGCGGTGATGGCGATGGCGCGTCCGACTGATGCCGCCCGTGCCGCAGGGAGAGTCCTTGCCCGTTTCATCGACCAACACGCGGTGGCCCGCCCGGCATTGGGGGACCGGGCGGGCGATGCAACCGGGTGTGTGGGACTCTACTTGGGGAATAGAGCTGGCTGCATGCCCAGAAAACACCTGGGAGAGCGTTGTGTTGCCGCGTGCTGCCTCGGGATCAACAAAATTGTCCGGCCGGAGTAACGGCTACTTCGCTGGCGACGTTTGTCCGCCTGGGATGCTTTGGGTGTAGGCATCCCTTGGTGCGGGCTGGCCGGTGAGGAACACGCGCCGCAGACTGGCCCGCACCATCACGGGGCCTCAGACTCCGAGCGCTGACGGCGCCCATCAACTTTGGGCCCGCTCAGCTCAACGCCAGACCGGTCAATGAGACGGCTCGGTCGCTTACCCGTAAGGCGTTCAACGCCCGCCGGGTGACGTTCAGGCCGCTCGATGGCATCAAGGCGGTAGTCCTGCAGGCCCGCTTCCCGGATTGGCTCTACAGCAACTGAAGGTCTTGCTCCGATAGTCCACGTCCTGAAGGCCGCCGATGCTGAGCAGGGCATAGCGCCGGCAGAAGTCGCAGCGCGCGGAAGGTGAAGGGTTGTGGGGCCACGGACGTCATGATCGACGGTAGCGATACAGACCATCGTCAGTATCGTGCATGCAAGTGCTAGCAAGGTGCGGACCGCATCGCGCAGCATGCCTCCTGCAACACGCATCGCCGGTACGAGCGAATGCACCGCGCCAGGGATGCAGCGAGGTGGTGTGCCGTTGACTGGTCCTGAGTGCCCGCAGGCACGAAGTCTCGTTCTGGCGACGGTCTGAAACTACCCTATAGTCCCCTTATGATCGACTTTCTGGCGTCCCTTCCGTTGTGGCTGCTCTGGTTGTTGCTAAATCTGGTGATGATGGGAATCGGGCTGTGTGGCCTATGGGTCGCGCGACGCTGGATCGTCCCTTGGATGAGACTGACTTACGAGGACGCCTATGTGGCCGCCGCGGTGGTGCAGTCGGTTATGCTGCTCTATGGGCTGATCGCGGCGCTCACTACCATCGGTGTCTGGACGAAGTACACTCAGGTGGCGGACATCGTGTCCGCCGAAGCGACGACCATCGCGGGCTTGTGGCGCGACATCGGCAACTATCCCGAACCGGTGCGCGGGCAATTGCAGGACACGCTTCGGGGCTATACCGATCAGGTAATCAACGTTGCTTGGCCGCTGCAGCGTCAGGGCAAGATCCCCCTTGAAGGGGTCGCCTGGATGGATCGGCTGCAGGCCCAGCTCTTCGCCTTCGAGCCTGTATCGGAAGGTAAGAAGGTTTCCCACGCCGAAACGTTGCGTGTCTTTAACAACATGGTGCACGCCCGCCGCCAGCGCGTCGACGCGGTGCACACCGGCCTGCCCTGGATTCTGTGGGTCGTGCTCCTCCCGGGCGCGGTCGGCTGCGTGCTGCTGAGCCTGCTCTTTCGCGTCGACAATGCCTGGTTCCAAGGCGCGCTTGTCGTTGGCCTGTCAGGCTTCCTCAGCATGAACCTGTTTGTGATCATTGCCCTCGACCGACCCTTTCAGGGTGACATCGCCATCGGTCCCGACTCCTACAAGTTGGTCTACGAGCAACTCATGAAGAAGTAGGGCCGGGCCTGATCCTTCTGCACCGAGCGGGTTGGGCGAGCGTTGGCAATGCGTGGCGGCCGAAGCACAAGCCCCACGAGCAGCCGGCCGACCAGGGCTAAGGCAAGTCCGCCTCC